>NZ_JAWIRU010000010.1:19374-62221 GCF_036320025.1 Stenotrophomonas sp. SMYL86 | reverse complement strand
CCCCCCGTGGCACGGACCCGAGGACGCCCCTGCCACACACCGGCAGACAGTCGCGCGGCCGGTCCCTTCAGGTGACCGGCCGCGGCGGATGGATCAGAAGCGGTAATCGAAGCCCAGCGTGAAGTAGCGGCCACGCAGGTCGTACTGGCTGAAGTCGTACGGCGCGCGGATGCCCGGGAACGAGGCGTCGTACGGCGGCGTCTTGTCGGCCAGGTTCTGCACCTTGGCGTACATGGTCAGCTTGTCGATGCCGGTGTAGGCCAGGTACAGGTCGTACTGGCTGTAGCTGCCGACACGCTGCTGCACGGCCTTGGCGGCGGTACTGGCTTCCTGGCGGTAGCTGCTGGTGTAGTACCAGGTCACGGCTGCGTTGAAGTCGCCGTACTTCCAGTCCAGCGTGGTGGTGGCCTTGTCCTTGGGCAGTGTTGCGCCCAGGTTGCTGCCGGCGTAGTCCACCAGTGGGCCGCCGACCACGGTCGGGCGACGGTAGTCGCGCACGTGGGTGTAGGCCGAGGACACGGTGAAGTCACCCAGCGCAGCGGTCGGGATGCGCTGGCGCAGCTCGACGTCGATGCCCGAGGTCTTCAGCTCGCTCAGGTTCTGGTAGCGGTTGTAGACCGCCTGCAGCTTGCCGCGCTCATCGCGCTGCACGGCGCCGGCCACGTTGTCGTTGACCAGGGTCTGGGTGTTGTTGGTGCCGACCAGGTTGTCCAGCTGGATGCGGTAGTAGTCCACGCTCAGGTTGGTGTTGGCCCACGGCGACAGCACCACGCCGAAGTTCACGCTCTTGGTGCGCTCGGGCTTCAGTTCGTTGTTGCCGACGGTGAAGAAGGTCGGGTTCTGCCGCGAGCCCGGCACGTCCGGGTCACGCGGATCGACCACGCTGCCGTAGGCGATGCTGGTGCTGTTGGAGTTCTCCGACAGCGACGGCGCACGGAAGCCCTTCGACGCCGAGGCACGCACCAGCAGGAAGTCGAGCGGCTGCCAGCGCAGGCCGATCTTCGGCGAGAACGCATCGCCGAAATCATCGTAGTGATCGGCGCGCGCGGCAGCGGACAGCTCCAGCGTCGATGCCAGCGGCACGTTCACTTCGGCGTAGGCCGCACTGACCTGGCGTTTGCCGTGCACTTCGGCGATGGCCGGGCGCACCTGCAGGCCGGCGTCGATCTGCCACGGGTTGTTGGAATCGAGCTTCTCGCGGCGCCACTCGGCACCGGCGGCGAATCCGATCTCGCCGGCCCAGGTATGGCCCAGGCTGCCGGAAATCTTCGCATCGATGCCCTGCAGCTTGGACTCGGCCGGACGCAGCGTGGCGATGTTGATCGAGTCGCGCACCGACTGCGGCGTGGCGGCCGGGTTCAGCAGGTTGTAGCTGCCGGTGGCCAGCGCATCGGCCAGCGCCCAGCGGTTGGCGAAGCCACCAGAGACGCTCTCGCGCTCGCTGCTGCGCGCGCCGAACGCTGCGACTTCCCAGTCCCACTTCGCGGTGGTGCCACGCAGGCCGAGCACGCCGCGGTAAGCGGTGGAGCGATTGGTCTTGAGGGTGCCGCCCAGGTCGAAGAAGGTGTACTCGATCGGGATCGCACGGCCGTACGGGTTGTACGGGTTGCTGGCCGGCAGCAGCGACGACACCGGCTCGGCCAGGCCACTGTCCGCGTTCAGTGCGAAGCGGCCGCTCTCCAGAGTGAAGAACGGGCTGCTGCCAAACCATGCGGTGCTCTTGATCTGGCTGTACAGCACTTCGCCGAAGGCTTCGACGTTGTCGTTCAGGCGGAAGGTGCCATTGGCATAGGCCTGGTAGCGCTTGGTCGAAGGGATCAGCGTGGTGAACGGCGCCTGGTTGAAGCCGCAGGTATCACCGGCCAGGCCGTCGATCGGCGCGCTGGCAACACGGGTGGTACCGGTCGGGCAGTTGCCGTTGGCATCGAGCATCGGCACCGACACGCCGTTGACCAGGTAGCGCGCGCCCTTGGCCGACCAGCCGTTCCAGCGGCCGCCGGGCTTGTCGGTGTAGATGCCGCTCTTTGTCAGGTTGCGTTCGTCCTGATCCAGGCGTTCGCGGTTGTAGCCCTGCAGGCTGAAGAGGATGTTGTAGCCATCGGTATCGAGATCACCGAGGCCGCCGACGAACTTCAGGTTCTGCTCGTGCAGGCCGCCCTGGTCGGCGCCGCCGAAGCTGCCGCCGATCTCGGCGCCTTCGAAGTTCTGCCGGGTGATGATGTTGACCACACCGGCCACGGCGTCGGAGCCGTAGACCGCCGAGGCGCCATCCTTGAGCACTTCGATGCGTTCGACCGCGACCAGCGGAAGCGCGTTGAGATCAACAAAGGTGTCGGACAGGCCACCGGCCGGGAAGCCGTAGTTGGCCAGGCGACGGCCGTTGAGCAGCACCAGCGTGTTCTTCTGCGACAGGCCACGCAGGCCGATGCCGGCCGAGCCGGAGGCCCAGCCGTTGTTGGTGGTTTCGTTGCTGGCGTTGCCGGTGTTCGCCGAGATCGAGCGCAGCACATCGGCCACGGTGGCCTTGCCGGTCTGTTCCAGCTGCTGGCGGCCAATCACCTGCACCGGGTTGGAGGCCTCGGTATCGGTGCGCTTGATGTTGGAACCGGTGACGCGCACGGCAGCCAGGGTGCTGGCTTCGCCACTGGCGTCGGCGGAGGTTTCGGCGGCGGCGGACAAAGGCGCGGCCAGAGCGACGGCCAGGGCCGCCACGAGCAGGGTGTGCTTGGGCATGACGATGTGGGGGAGGTGGTAAGGGCGACGAAGTTCCGCAGTAGTCCATGCCTGGCCGGGGTCCGGCCAATAACATCTCTTCATACGGATATAAGAGAAACTATCATCTCTTCATCCGGATGGAAAGACTTGCTTCACGAAAGTCCAACATCCGCTCAGGCTGGCCGGCCACCTGCGGCGTACAATCGCGTCATGGAAATCTTCAAAGTCTTCATGCTCGAGGCGGCGCACCGCCTCCCCAACGTGCCGCCGGGGCACAAGTGCGCGCGCCTGCACGGCCACTCGTTCCGGGTGGAACTGAAGGTCGAGGGCGAGCCGGGTGCGCAGACCGGCTGGATCATGGATTTCGGCGACGTGAAGGCGGCCTTCCAGCCGATCTACGACCGCCTGGACCATCACTACCTCAATGACATCCCCGGCCTGGAGAACCCGACCAGCGAGAACCTGGCGGTGTGGATCTGGAACGAGCTCAAGCCGAGCCTGCCGGCGCTGAGCGAGATCACCGTGCACGAAACCTGCACCTCGGGTTGCCGTTACCGCGGCCCGACGGCCTGATCAACCCATTGATCTGAAAGGTGTTTCAAAGGCGCCGTGGGCGCCTTTGTTATTTTTGTTGCATTGCCGCATCAACGGCGTATGCTGCACTGCGTCAAGCCACTCCCTGATGCCCCCATGGCCACCGCCTTCAGCGATCGCTTCAGTGATGCCACCCGCCAGCTCGCCGCCGCGGCAACGCGCGCGAACCGGTTGGCGTTGGAGAACGCGGAAAGCATGTTCGGGGTGCAGCTGAAGGCGATGGAGCGCAACCTGACCGCGACCGGCGGCTGGCTCGGCGAGCTGGCCCGCAGTGACGACGCGGCCGGGGTGCTCAACAAGGGCGCACAGCTGTGGCAGGACAACCTGCAGCGGCTCGGCCAGGCCCAGCAGGACGTGGTCGGGCTCGGCCTGCAGGCCGGCAAGGCCTGGTCCGAACTGGTGCAGGGCTACAACGAATCAACGGCGGACGCGAACAACCACTGACGCGACGCAACGCTCATTGCGTGGGTCCCTCCCCCCACGCAATCCGGACCCGGCAGATCCCTCCCTCTGCCGGGTCTTTTTTTGCCTGGCGTCTGGATTGAAGAGCGCTTCTTCGCCTGGATTCCCTGCGAGCTGAGGGGCCCCGCCGGGGCAGGCAGGGGGCTGGGCAAATGTCCCCCGGCGCCGGCCGTTGGCCGTCACCTCCTCCTTTACTTTGCCCAGACCCCTGCCCCCCCCGACGAGGCTCGGCGTGCGGTGAGGAGAGCGCAACGCGCGCGGGCGACTTTCAAGGAGGCGCCGACGAACTCCGAACGCAGGGCGGATGCCCTTGCGTGCGAAGTAAAGGGGGAGGCGACGGCCACAGGCCGGCGCCGGAGGACATTCGCACGCAAGGGCATCCGCCCTGCGCCGCACAGATTGAACCCGCCACACGCGATGCAGAAACCGCTCAGCGCCCGCGACCACCGTGCCAATGCTGGTGCCACGCCTGGAACATCAGCACGTTCCACAGGTGCGTGTGCCACTTGCGCTCGCCACGCAGGAACGCCTCCCAGATACCGCGCACGCGCGCAACATCGAAACACCCCTGGTTGCGCAACAGCTGCGGGTCCAGCAGCGCCTCCGCCCAATCGCGCAGCGGGCCCGCCAGCCAACGCGCCATCGGCGGGCCAAAACCGCGCTTGGGGCGGTACACCAGCGGTTCCGGCAGGTAGCGCGCCAGCAGGTGCTTGAGGATCCGCTTGTGCTCACCGTCGTGGTACTTCAGGTGCTGCGGCAGGCGCCAGGCCAGGCGCACCACTTCCATGTCCAGCAACGGCGCACGCGTCTCCACGCCCGCCGCCATGCCCGCACGATCGACCTTGGCGAGGATGCCCTCGGCCAGATCCATGCGGAAATCCAACAGCTGGATGCGCGCCTCGGCCGGCAGCGCGGTGTCCTGCTGCTGGAAGATCGTCATCGGCTCACGTGCGCCCAGCACCACCTGCGCCGGCTGCCGCCAGCGGGTGACACGTTGCAGGTAATGCCCTTCCACATCGTTGGCGGCAACCTCGGCCACCAGCGCACGCCAACCGCCCAGGCGGCCACGTTCGACGTTCATGCGGTTGCCACTGCGTCGCGCCAGATCACGCACCCAGTCCGGCAGGCCACCGCACAGCCGTGCATTGCGCAGCGCCCGGCCATAGCTGGGATGACCGAAGAACAGTTCATCGCCACCGTCGCCGGTCAGCGCCACCGGCTTGCGCGCGCCCAGCAGTTCGCTGGCCAACAGGGTCGGCAGCTGCGAGGCGTCGGCGAACGGTTCGCACCAGACCTGCGGCAGGCGCTGCAGCAGGTCCAGGCCCTGGCGCGCATCCATCCGGTGCAGATGGTGCTGCACGCCCAAGTGGCGAGCGACCTGCGAGGCCCAATCGCTTTCGTCGTGGCCGGGATCGTCGAAGCCGACCGTCCAGGCCTCGATCGGCAGCGTCGACTGCGCCTGCATCATCGCGGTCACCAGCGACGAGTCGGTGCCGCCGGACAGGAACGCACCGCAGGCCAGCGGCGAATGCATGCGTGCCGCGATCGCCTTCTGCAACACCACTTCCAGCTGGTCGGTGGCCTGTTCCAGGCTCGGCGCCGGCTGCAGGGGTTCCTGCAGCGCACTCTGCATCGCATCGCGTGCGCACCAGTAGCGCGCGCCCCCTTCCGCCGCCTGGCTGGAACCGCCGGCAGCGTGGTCATCCAGATCGACGCGCAGCACTGCGCCGGCCACCAGCTTGTGGATGCCCCGGTAGATGGTGTGCGGCGCCGGCACATAGTCGTGGCGCAGCAGCAGGCTCAGCGCATCCTGGTCGATGCTCGGCGCGAAACCGGCGAAGGCCTGCAGCGCCTTCATTTCCGAGGCGAACAGGAACTGGCCCTGGAACCAGCCGTAATACAGCGGCCGCTCGCCCACCGGATCACGCGCCAGCCACAACGCTCGCGACTCACGGTCCCAGACGCTGAAACCGAAGGCGCCCTCGATGCGCGACAGCGCCCGCTCTACGCCCCATTCAACGATCGCCTGCAGCAGCAGCCGGGCGTCACTGCAGCTGCGTGGCAGCTCGCGCAGCTGCGCCTGCAGGTCGGCGCGGTTGTACAGGCGGCCGTCCAGGCACAACACGTAACGGCCGCAGTCCGAGCTCAGCGGCTGCAGCGGGGTATCGGTCGGCGCCCGGCAGTGACCCAGCGCCAGGCCGGCCTCGGCGTCGGTCCAGTAACCGATGCGGCCCCGGCCACGCTGCTGCAGGGCGCGCAGCATCGGCGCCAGCTGCTGCAGCAGATGTTCGTCCTCGGCGGGCGGCAACCAGGCCCCGACCACGCCGCTCATCGGGCACCTCCGCAGCGGCAGCGGCGGGACGGGTTCAGCAGGCAGGGGGCGGCGAGCGACATGGGAACGGCACGCGGAGCGGAGGAGACTCCATGCTCGGCGCCCCACCTGCCCCGCGTCAGTCGCTTTGCTGTCAGCGATGGTCACCAGACGTATCACGAAGGTAACGTTTTGTAACGGCAACAAGCTATGCTGGACGTCAAGTTGTTGCCAGGCCTGAGGCCCGGCCCGAGCGCCAGCAACCCCGGCTGAATGGCGCCCGCCCCCGGGACCCGGGCGGCCCGCAGGCTGGGATAGCATCGCCGCGCTCGTGCCGTGGCGGTACGTTTGCGCCCACGGAGGCCTTGAAAATGCTGGATATCGTACTGGTTGAAGACGATGCCCGCCTGGGTACGATGGTCAGCGACTATCTGCAGCGGCATGGCTATCAGGTAGCCCATGAGCGCAGTGGTGAGCGCGCGGTGGCCCGGATCCTGGCCGAGAAGCCGGCCCTGGTCCTGCTCGATGTCGGCCTGCCCGACCAGGATGGTTTCGAAGTGTGTCGGCAGATCCGGCCCCACTATGACGGCATCATCTGTGTGCTGACCGCCCGCACCGACAACATCGACCAGGTGCTGGGACTGGAGCTGGGGGCCGACGATTACATCGGTAAACCCATCGAACCGCGGGTGCTGCTCGCCCGCCTGCGTGCCCACCTGCGCCGCCATCGCCGGGTCGAACCGCGCGACGGCAGCCTGCGCTTCGGCGAGCTGAACATCGACCCGTCCACCCGCAACGTGCACCTGCAGGGCGGCCTGCTGGAGCTGACCACGGCCGAGTTCGACCTGCTGTTCCTGCTGGCCAGCAACGCCGGCCAGATCCTGGACCGCGATGCGCTGCTGCGCGGCCTGCGTGGCATCGCCTTTGACGGCCTGGACCGTTCGATCGATGCGCGCATCTCGCGCCTGCGCCGCAAGCTGGGCGACAACCCTGAACAACCGGAGCGGATCAAGACCGTCCGTGGACGCGGCTACCTGTTCAGCCGCTCGGCATGGGGATGAAGCGCACGCACTCGGCGATGCGCGGCCACGCCTTCCACTTCCTGCGCTACGGCATCGGCTTCCTGGTCGCCCACCTGCTGCTGATCGTGCTGGGCCTGTGGGCCTGGGATGCGCTGCTGGAAGACCGCACCGAAGCCAGCCTGCTGGCCGAGATGCGTGGCACCCATGCGCTGCTGCAGCAACGCTTCGCGGAAACACCACGTGACCAGTGGCCGGCGCTGGCACGAGGGCTCGACGCCGACTTCGCCTATGCCCTGCGAATGGTGCCGCTGGCCGAGGCGGAGAAAGCGCTGTCGGCCAGCCAGCGACCGCCGTTCAACAACGGCCGTGTGCAGATCGACCTGGAACACATGCGCAGCCTGCAGCGGATCGGCGACAGCGACTATGCCGTGATGCTGGGGCCACTGGATGAAGCGTTGCCTGAGGAAGGCTGGCAGGACAGCGAAGTGTCCGGCGTGGCGATCCTGCTGCTGATCCTGATGGTGGCCGTGGCGCTGCCGATGTATGTAATGGTCTACCGCCTGTGGCGCGATGTGTCGCAGCTGGCACAGGCGGCGCGGCAGATGCGCGACGGCCAGCTGGATACGCGTGCGCCGCGTGCCGGCACCGCGCTGGTGCGGCCGCTGGCCAATGCCTTCAACCACATGGCCGAGCAGCTGCAGCAGCTGCTGGAGAGCCAGCGCGTGCTGGCGCAGGCGGTCGCGCATGAAGTGCGCACGCCGTTGGCGCGGATGCGCTTCGGCCTGGCCGACCTGGAGGACACCGCACTCGACGAGATCCAGCGCGATGCGCTGGGTGGCCTGCGCACCGACGTCGATCGCCTGCAGCACCTCACCGATGCCGGCGTCGAGTACGCCGCGCTGGGCCGCTGCCATCAGCTGACCCGCCAGCGCCTGCAGCTGGCGGCACTGGTCCGTGGCGTGGTGGCCCAGTTCGCACCGCTGCCGCTGCCGGTACAGCAGGCGCTGTCGCCAGCAGGCCTGGTCAACGTCAACCGGCATATGCTGGAACTGGCGCTGCGCAACCTGCTCGGCAATGCCCTGCGTTACGCACGGCGGCAGATCCGTATCGCCAGCACGGTCAACGACGGCTGGCTGTGCCTGCAGGTGGAGGACGACGGCCCCGGCATCGCGCCCGAACTGCGCGGCCAGGTGCTGCAACCCTATGTGCGGCTGGACCCGGGCAGCCCCGGTTTCGGTCTCGGCCTGGCACTGGTGCAGGTGGTGGCCGACAAGCATGGCGGCCACGTTGAAGTGACCGATTCGGAGCTGGGCGGTGCCTGCATCCGCCTGCACCTGCCGCTGGAAAGCGGCGGTGCCGTGGAGAGCGAGACGACCTGCTAGACCGCCGGTTCCGCGCGCGGCAGGGCAAACACGAACAGCGCGCCCTGCTCACTGTCGCGCAGTTCGATGCGGCGGCCATGCAGCTGCACGATGCGCTGCACGATCAGCAGGCCCAGCCCGCCGTTATCGCCGCGCCGCGCGCCCAGCGCGGCCGGCGCCTGGAACAGCTGCGCACGCAACGCGGGAGCTACTCCGGGGCCATCGTCGGCAACGCTCACCTCAACGCTGTCCTGCGTCGCGCGCAGGCGCACCTCGATCTGGCCACCCTCGGGCGCATGCCGCAACGCGTTGTCGAGCAGATTGGTCAGCACGCGCTCGACCAGGCCCAGGTCGGCACGTACCAGCGGCAGGCCGGGCGGGAACGCGGCGTGCAGGTGCTGGTTGCGCGCCTGCGCGGCCAGCTCGAACTTCTGCAGTACGTCCTGCAGCAGTTCCGGCAGCGCGAACACTTCCCACTCCAGACGCACTTCGCCATGCTCCAGCCGCGCCAGCTCGAACAGCGCGCGCGCCAGCCGACCAACCTTGGCGCTCTGCGCCAGCGCGATACCGAGGTAACGGCGGCGCTCGTCCGGGGACAGCGTGGCGTCCTTCAGCGCCAGCGTTTCCAGGTAGCCGTGCAGCGACGACAACGGCGTGCGCAGATCATGCGAGATGTTGGCCACCAGTTCGCGCCGCTGCAGGTCCTGCTGGCGCAGCTGCTGCCATTGCTCCCCCAGGCGCTGCGCCATCTGCGCATGCGCGTGTTCCAGGATCACCAGTTCATCGCGCTCACCGGGCCGCAGTGGCTCCGGCGGCGGCAGTGGGGTCGGCGCGTCGATGTCGAACGCCTGGATGCGTCGGGTCAGGCGCCGCAGCGGACGCGTCACCCAGTAGAACGCCACCAGCCCGGCAAACAGGCCGAGGCCCCCCACCAGCACGACTGACCACAGCGTGGTGTTCCATTGGCTGCCCGCGGCAAGATCGTCGGCGAGCATCTGCCGGTGCTCGCCGACCAGCACCACGTATACATAGCCGGCCGGCCGGCCCTGCACGATCAATGGTGCGGCGCTGAACACCTTGCGGCCATCGGCGCTGCGCGGGTCATCGCCGAGGATCGGCAGTGGCGCACCAGCCAGCAGGCGGCGCAGCGGTGCCACGTCCACCTTGTTTCGCACCAGATGACCACTGGGCGCATCGTGACCGAGGATGCGGCCCTGGTCGTCCAGCAGGTAGACCTCGACGCTGGGATTGACCGCCATCAGCTGGCCGAACAGCGCACGCACCGCCGCATCGCGCATGCCGCTGGTGTCCATCAGTTCGCTGCGCTGGGCGATGTGTTCGGCCAGGCCCAGCGACAGCCGCTGCACCACTTCCTGCTCATGGCGGGTGTTGGCGCGCATCTGCAGTGCCAGCAACGCCATGCAGCACATCAGCATCAGCGCGGCGATCACCACCGCCAGCTTCTGCCACAGGTTGGGCTTGATCATGCCGCCGCCCCGGCCGGATCGACCAGCTTGTAGCCGCGTCCCCACACCGTCAGCAATCGCCGCGGGTTCGCCGGGTCGGGTTCGATCTTGCTGCGCAGGCGGTTGATGTGGGTGTTGACCGTATGCTCGTAGCCATCGTGCTGGTAGCCCCAGACCTGGTTGAGCAGTTCCATGCGCGCGAACACCTGGTCCGGATGACGGGCGAAGAACAACAGCAGATCGAACTCGCGCGGCGTCAGCTCCAGCGCGTTGCCATCCACCGAGGCGGTACGCGCGACCGGATCGAGTTGCAGCCCACCCAGCTCGATCGCGCCGGCATCGATGCGCGCGCTCTGCGCCATCGCCTCGGCGCGGCGCAGCAGCGCGCGCACCCGTGCCACCAGTTCCGGCATCGAAAAAGGTTTTGCCAGGTAATCGTCCGCGCCGAGTTCCAGGCCGACGATGCGCTGCGTTTCGCTGCCACGTGCACTGATGATGATGATCGGTACATAGCGCGCCATCGCGCGTGCACGCTGGCACACCTGCAGCCCATCCACGCCGGGCAGCATCACGTCCAGCACCAGTGCATCCCACGGGCCGTCCTGCTCGAGCAGGCGCAGGCCGGCATCGCCGCTGGCGGCATGGGCGACGTCGTAACCCTCATCGCCCAGATGCATGCGCAGCAGGTCGGCGATGTGGGCATCGTCTTCAACGATCAGCACGCGTTTGGTGGACATCGGCAGCTCGGGGCCAGTGGGGAGGCTGGCTGCATTGTGGCGCGGGACGGCCGCCGATACCTCACGAAAAATTGAATCCTGCGTGAGGATTCGTTGACCCGGGCGGGCGCAGCATGGCCCCGTCGCCCCTTCCCGGAGTCCGCCATGTCCCTCTCCCGCCGCCATCTGCTGGGCCTGGGCGGTGTTGCCACCGCCGCCGGCCTGCTCGGCCTGGGGGCCTGCAGCCGCGCCGCCCCGGCCGCCGCCGAAGCGCGTCCGTCGCGACAGTTCGAGGTCATGCGCAGCGATGCTCAGTGGCGCCAGCAGCTGACCCCGGCGCAGTACGCGGTGCTGCGCCAGCAGGCCACCGAGCGCCCGTACAGCAGCCCGCTCAACAAGGAACATCGGCAGGGCACCTTCGCTTGCGCCGGCTGTGCACTGCCGCTGTTCTCCTCGTCCACCAAGTTCGAGAGCGGCACCGGCTGGCCCAGCTTCTGGGCACCGCTGCACAACGCCATCGGCGAAGACCGCGACGTCACCTTCGGGATGCTGCGGGTGGAGGTGCATTGCCGCCGCTGCGGCGGCCATCTCGGCCATGTGTTCAACGATGGGCCACGCCCGACCGGGCTGCGCTACTGCATGAACGGTGCGGCGATGGTGTTCGTTCCCGGTGCCACTGATGGCACTGCCGACGGCTGGCGGGTGCCGGTCGGTTCTTCCCCTGCTTCCGGAGCCTGACGATGCTGCTGTTGCTGCTTGCCTACCTCGGGGGCGCGCTGACCCTGCTCAGCCCCTGCATCCTGCCGGTGCTGCCGTTCGTGTTCGCGCGTGCCGATCGCCCGTTCCTGCGCAGCACGCTGCCGTTGCTGCTGGGCATGGCGCTCACCTTCACCGTGGTCGCCAGCCTGGCCGCGGTGGGCAGCCAATGGGTGGCGCAGGCCAACCAGGTTGGACGCTGGATCGCCCTGCTGCTGATGGCGTTGTTCGCGGTCGCCCTGCTCTGGCCGCGGCTGGCCGACCATCTGCTGGCGCCGTTCCAGCGTGTGGGTGCACGCCTGAGCGCGCGTGCCGATGCCGCTGATGCCGCGGGGCACGGCGGCGCGTGGACCTCGCTGCTGATCGGCATCGCCACCGGCCTGCTGTGGGCACCGTGCGCCGGGCCGATCCTCGGCCTGGTGCTGACCGGTGCTGCCCTGCATGGCGCCAGCGTCGGTACCAGCACCCTGCTGCTTGCCTATGCATCGGGTGCGATCACCGCGCTGGCGCTGGCGGTGTGGGTCGGCGGCCGCGTGTTCCGTGCGCTGCAGGCGCGGCTCGGCCTGGGTGACGTACTGCGCAAGGTGCTGGGCGTAGCCGCACTGCTGGCCGTCGTAGCGATCGGCCTCGGCTGGGATACCGGCCTGCTGACCCGTCTTTCGACGGTCAGCACCGCGCGCATCGAGCAAAGCCTGCTGGACGCAGTACCCGGCGCGCAGCCGGCGGCACCACCGATGATGATGATGGCCGGCGCCAATGCAGGTGCCGATGCACCGCTGCCGGTGGAAGGCACCCTGCCCGCGCTGGACGGTGCCACCGGCTGGCTCAACAGCCCGCCGCTGAGTGCACAGCAGCTGCGCGGCAAGGTGGTGCTGGTCGATTTCTGGACGTACTCCTGCATCAACTGCCTGCGCGCGATGCCGTTCGTGCACGAATGGGAACACCGCTACCGCGACCACGGCCTGGTGGTGGTCGGCGTGCACACGCCGGAATTCGCCTTCGAACGTGACCCACGCAACGTGATGAAGGCGGTGCAGCAGCTGAAGGTCGAGTACCCGGTGGCGCTCGACAACCAGTACACGATCTGGCGCGCGTTCAACAACCGCTACTGGCCGGCGCAGTACTTCGTCGACGCGCAGGGCAATATCCGCGGCCACCAGTTCGGCGAGGGCAACTATGCGCGCTCGGAACAGATGATCCGTCGCCTGCTGACCGAAGCCGGGCAGACCAACCTGCCACCACCGGCCGATCCGGCTGCCGCCGACCTGAAGGGCGTGGCCGTGCAGGCCGACATGGGCAACCTGCGTTCGCCGGAAACCTACCTGGGCCACGCCCGCGCCGAGCAGTTCGCCTCGCCCGGCGGGCAGCGCAGCGACACCGCGTTCGACTACACGCTGCCCACCACTCTGGCGTTGAACCAATGGGGACTGTCCGGGCGCTGGACCGTCACCGACGAGGCCGCACAGCTGCAGCAGGCCGGTGGCCGCATCGCATTCCAGTTCCACGCACGTGACCTGCACCTGGTGCTGGCACCGAACGAGGACGGCAAGCCAGTGCGCTTCCGCGTCTGGCTGGATGGCAAGCCGCTGCCTGCCGCCGATGCCGGCAGCGATGTCGGCGCCGATGGCAGCGGCGTGGTCAACGAACACCGCCTGTACCAGCTGGTGCGCCAGCACGGCGCGGTCGGCCCGCATCGCTTCGAGATCGAATTTCTCGATGCGGGCGTGCAGGCCTATGCCTTCACCTTCGGTTGAAACGGGAGCACACGATGAAACTCTCTTTTGAACAAGGTATCGCCGCCGGTGTCGCCGGCTTGGTAGCTACTGCATTGATCGCTGGCGTGCTGCTGGTCGACCACGGCGCAGTCGCGGCACCGCTGGAAGCCAGCGCGCAGGCCAAGGCACTACCGGCGCCCAGCGGCGACGCCGCGTTCCGCGATGACGCCACCCATGCCAGCGTGGTGTTCGCCGGCGGTTGCTTCTGGGGCGTGCAGGGCGTGTTCCAGCACGTCAAAGGCGTGAGCAATGCGGTGTCCGGCTACATCGGTGGCAGCGCGGCCAATGCGCGCTATGAGCGCGTCAGCGGTGGCCAGACCGGTCATGCCGAGGCGGTGAAGATCGACTACGACCCGCGCCAGGTCAGCTATGGCCAGCTGATGCAGGTGTTCTTCTCGGTGGTGCACGACCCGACCCAGCTCAATCGGCAGGGGCCGGACCAGGGCAGCCAGTACCGCTCGGCGATCTTCAGTGATGACGCACGCCAGCAGGCGGCCAGCCGCGCCTACATCGCCCAGCTCGGCCAGGCCGGCAGCTACCGCGCACCGATCGTCACCCAGCTGGTCAGCGGCCAGCGCTTCTACCCGGCCGAGAGCTACCACCAGAACTACATGACGAACTACCCGCAGGCGGCCTACATCCGCTACTACGACGCACCGAAGCTGGCCGCACTGGGCAAGCAGTTCCCGGCGCTGTACCGGCGCGACGCGGCACTGGTGCCGATGCGGTAACGACCCGGGTAGTGCCGGCCGCTGGCCGGCTCCTGCGGATCTGGGGATCGCCGGCCAGCGGCCGGTACCACCTCCAAAAAAAGACGCACGGCCATCCAGCCGTGCGCTTGGGAAGTATCGGCCGTGCCCCGATCAGGCCCGTCCGACAACGACATGCTAGGCTCGCCATCATCATGGGTACAGAACCAGATGGTGGGAAGTTCGATGGATACAGATGACCAGAGCGCGATGATCCCACCCCGCTACCAACGGCTGTCCGACGAACTGGCCGAGGCCATCCACGGCGGACGTCTCCCGGTCGGCAGCCGCCTGCCTTCACTGCGGCAGATGGCCCTGCAGCGAAGGCTCAGCCTGAACACGGTGATCGCGGCCTATCGCCAGCTGGAGGACGCCGGCCTGGTCATTCCGCGGCCCAAGGCCGGCTTCGAGGTGGCGCCGCGATTGTCGGTGCCGGAACGTTCGTTGCGCGACACGCCGTCTGCGCCCACCGCGCCGCTGCAGCAGGTGTTGATGGCGCGCGTGCTGGAGGCACAACGTCGCTCCGGAGTGATCGACCTGGCCTTCGCCGGTCCGCGCGGTCGCCAGTTCTATCCGGGCGCGCAGCTGGCCCGGCATACCGCGCAGGTGCTGCGCCACGGCCAGCAGACAGTGGAAACCTACGCGCGCCCAAACGGCTCCCCCAGGCTGCTGGCGCAGATCGTGCGTCGCGGTCCACGCATGGGCCTGCACACCCATAGCGAGCGGCTGCTGCTGACCCACGGCGCGATGGAGGCCCTGCAGCTGGCGTTGCGCGCGGTCACCCAGCCCGGCGACGCGGTCGGCATCGAGGCGCCGTCCTACTTCAACCTCTACCCCTTGCTGGCCAACCTCGGCCTGCAGGCCATCGAGCTGCCCACCCACCCGCAGCACGGGCTGGATGTCGACGCATTGGATGCGCTGCTGGAGCACACGCCGCTGGCCGCACTGGTGGTGATGCCCACCGTGCACAATCCGCTGGGCTGCACCATGCCGACACCCGCCAAGCAACGCCTGGCCGAACTGGTCAACGCACGGCAACTGCCGCTGATCGAGGATGCGGTGTACGCCGAGCTGCAGTTCTGCGAACCGCCGGCGCCCTTGCTGAAGGCCTTCGATCGCGATGGCTGGGTGATGGTGGTCGGTGGGTTCTCCAAGACACTGGCGCCGGATTACCGTATCGGCTGGCTGGATGGCGGCCGCTTCGCCGAGCGCATCGCGCTGCTGAAATTCCAGTCCACCGGTGGCGAGCCTCAACTGCTCGGCGATGCGGTGGCGGCGTATCTGGAAGCCGGAAGCTACGAGCATCACCTGCATCGCATGCGCCGGCTGTACCGCGAACAGGTGGGACGGCTGCGCCAGCTGGTGGCCGAACACTTCCCGGCCGGCACCCGTGCCACCGAGCCGCAGGGCGGCTTCCTGCTGTGGCTCGAACTGCCGGGCGTGGATACGCGTGAGCTGTTCGAGCGTGCGCTGGCAGAGGACATCGTGTTCATGCCCGGCCAGGTGTATTCACGTGGTGCGCGCTATCGCCACTGCCTGCGGCTGTCGTGCTGCCAGACGCTGGATGCGCGCTTCATCGGTGCGGTGGAGCGGCTCGGTGCGATCGCGAAGGAGCTGGCGGCTGCGGCACGGTAACGCCGGTCGCTGGCCGGCAACCTCGGGATCGCCGGGTGGATGCAGTTGCCGGCCAGCGGCCGGCACTACCCAGGGTCACTCGAGCAGGTACGCGCTCAGTGCTTCGCCATCCGCTCCCGGCAGATACGGCAGCCGCCCCCAGCACGGCATCGGCAGGCGCTGCTGCAACGTCGCGATGTTCTCATCCTGGCGCTGCATCACCGGGTCGATGTGGTTGCCGATCCAGCCCAGGCACTCCACGCCGCTGGCCTGCAGCGACTGCGCAGTCAGCCGTGCGTGGTTGACGCAGCCCAGCCGCATGCCGACCACAAGTACTACCGGCAGATGCAATGCACGCACCAGGTCAAGCTGGTCCAGCGTGGTCGAGACCGGCGCCAGCCAACCGCCAACACCCTCCACCACCACGACATCGGCCTGCGCACGCAGACGTTCGAACGCGGCCACGATCGGTGCCAGCTCCACCTGCACGCCATCCTCGGCAGCGGCCAGCTCCGGCGCCAGCGGTTGCCGCAGCGCGTACGGATTCAGGTCGGCATAGTCCGGCACCGGCCAACTGGCCGCCTGCAGCGCCAGCGCGTCCTCGTTGCGCAGGCCCTGCCCCAGATCCTCACTGCCACTGGCCACCGGCTTCATGCCGACTGCACGCAGGCCGCGCCGGCGCAGTGCATGCAGCAGCGCGGTGCTGGCCGCGGTCTTGCCGATCTCGGTATCGGTGCCGGTGACGAACAGGGCAGGCGGCAGCGTGGCGGGCAACGGCATCGATAAGCTCCAGCGGGGCAACAGAGCCTGCATTATCGCCGGCCCGGCGCGCTTGCTAGACTGCGGGCATGTTCGCCAATGCCTCGCTTACCGGCAGCAAGCCGGAACAATACGCCCAGCTGCTGGAACAGGCCCGCGGCCTGGTCTACGCCGAGTCCGACCGCATCGCCAACGCGGCCAACCTCTCCGCACTGGTCTATCACGCTCTGCCCGACCTGAACTGGGTGGGCTTCTACCTGTACGACGGCAAGGAACTGGTGGTCGGCCCGTTCCAGGGCCTGCCGGCCTGCGTGCGCATCCCGCTGGACAAGGGCGTGTGCGGTGCCGCCGCCAGCCAGCGCGTGACCCAGCGCGTGGAGGACGTCGATGCCTTCCCCGGCCACATCGCCTGCGATTCGGCCTCGCGTTCGGAACTGGTGGTGCCACTGCTGCGCGGCGATGAACTGATCGGCGTGTTCGACATCGACAGCCCGAAAGTCGGCCGCTTCGATGCCGACGACCAGGCCGGCCTGGAAGCCATCGCCCGCGTGTTCGTCGAGGCGCTGGGATGAGCGCACCGAAGCTGCGCAACATCGGCCCGAAGAGTGCGGCGTGGCTGCGTCAGGTCGGCCTGCGCAGCCGCGAGGATCTGGTTGCGATCGGCGCGGTCGGTGCCTTCGTCAAGGTCAAGCGCGCCGGCTTCAAGCCCAGCCTGAACCTGCTCTATTCACTGGAAGGCGCGCTGCTGGACTGCCATTGGCAGGAACTGAGCGAGCCGCAGCGTGAGGCGCTGGTGCAGGATTACGAAGCGCGCATCGCTGCGCATCCGCTGAAGGCGGCCGGCCCCGCTTCGGGCCCGGTGCATGAGCAGCACTTCGATGCTGACGACGACGCTGAGGACAGCGTGGCCGAGCGCGCGGACGAGGATTGAGGCCTCCGCGTTCCTGGGGATGCCGGCCAGCGGCCGGCACTACCACTGTGATGCGGGATCGGTAGCGCCGGGTCATGCCCGGCGAGTGCGGTCAGGGCTGCTGCAGCTCCAGCAGTTCGCCCACCAGCCCGACCTCGCCGCGCTCCAGCCACACCCGCAGGCGTGTGCCGTGGTCAATACGCAGGGCCCAGCATAGCGACATCGGCAGGCCGCAGACCTGTGACAGCACCATGCGCAGCGGGCCGCCGTGGCTGACCACCAGCGTCGGCACCGGATCGTCATCATCCAGCAGGCGATCCAGCGCGCGCGCGATGCGCCGCTCGAAGTGGCCCCAGCTTTCGCCGTTCGGCGGCGGGAATGCATGCGGGTCGGCATGGAAGGCCGCCAATGCGTCCTCCGGCAGGTCGAACAGCGACTGCCCGTCCCAATCGCCGAAATCCAGCTCTTCCCATTCCTCGTCCGCTTCCACGTCCAGCCCGCGCGGCGTGGCCAGGGCCATCGCCGTGTGCAGCGAGCGCAGCCGCGGCGAACTGATCACCCGCTCCCAGGGCTGCGCAGCGTAGGCGTCGACCAGTTCCTGCGGCAGGCGGGCCAGCTGCGGTGGATCGCTGCGGCCATCGAGGAACTCATCGCGACCGTTGCCGGCATGGCGGACCAGGTCGAGGATCATGCGTGCGTCCTGTACAGGCAACGCGGGAACAGCGGAAAACGGGCGGACATCGGCAACGGCACCACGGGATCGAGGGACCATTCTAAGGGCACAGCAAAGGCAGTCGAGCAGGCTCGACGCTACGGGCCGCCTGCGATGCCGTAGACTGCGCGCACTTCCAGGTGACCTGCGGCCACGGCCGGCAGGTTGAAACGGGAAGCCGGTGACGCGTGATTCCACGCCAGGCCGGCGCTGCCCCCGCAACGGTAAGCACGTCAGTTCCAGGCAACAACGCCACTGTGCCGCAGGCATGGGAAGGCGCCTGGACGGTGGCCTCGCGCCACCCGGCGGCAAGCCCGGAGACCGGCCAGGAAGCCTCAGGTCGCGATGCGGTGGGCATGGCGCTGGATGACCGCAGCCTGCGCTGCGGCGTCGGCGCATGCCTGCCTTCGCGGCTCCTCCCCTTCGCCACGCGGGCGTGCGTGGCACCTGGAGTCCCCCATGAAGCTGCAGTCCCGAATGCTGTCCCTGGCCGTGCTGGCCGCCCTGCCCGCGCTGGCCCAGGCCGCCGATGACACCACCGCGCTCGACCAGATCCTGGTCACCGCCACCCGCACCCCGATCGCCCTGCAGGACAGCATCGCGCCGGCCCAGGTGATCGACCGCGCGCAGATCGAATCCAGCCAGGCCACGTCGCTGCAGGAACTGCTGCGCGGCCGCGCCGGCATCAACCTGACCAACTCCGGCGGCCTCGGCAAGCAGAGCTCGCTGTTCCTGCGCGGCACCAACTCGGGCCACACCGTGGTGCTGGTGGATGGCGTGCGCATCAACAGTGCCGACCTCGGCCTGGCCATGTACCAGGACCTGCCGCTGGCGCAGATCGAGCGCGTCGAAATCGTACGCGGCCCGCAGTCCAGCCTGTACGGTGCCGACGCCATTGGTGGCGTGATCCAGATCTTCACCCGCCGCAACCAGGGCGATTTCGCTCCGCACTTCCAGCTCGGCGGTGGCAGCAACGGCCTGCGCGAAGCCAGCGGCGGCATCGGCGGTGGCACCGAACGCGGCTGGTTCGGCGCCGACATCGCCTACCAGCATTCCGACGGCATCGATGCCTGCCGCGGCTCCGCCTCGGTGTTCACCGCGGGCTGCTTTGCCGACGAGCACGACCGCGACGGCTACCGCAACCTGTCCAAGAGCCTGCGCGGCGGCTACAGCTTCAACGACCAGTGGACCGTGGAAGGCAGCGCACTGCGCGCCGACGGCAAGAACCACTACGACGGTTACTACAACTATTCGGAAACCCGCCAGCAGGTGCTCGCTGGCAAAGTGCGCTACACCCCGTCTGAACGCCTGGCTTTCACAGCCAACGTCGGCCGCAGTGACAACGAGTCGGACAACTTCGGCGCACCGGGGGTGTTCGGCAGCGCCCAGACCCATCGTGACAGCGCCTCGCTGCAGGGCGACTTCGGCGTGGCCGAGGGCCAGCTGCTGAGTGCAGGCGTGGATTGGAGCGAAGACAACCTGGACGGCAGCAGCGCCGGATATCTCGTCGACAGCCGCCGCAACACCGGTGTGTTCGTGCAGTACCAGGGCCGCTTCGGCCGCCACCAGCTGCAGGCCAGCGCGCGCAATGACGACAACCAGCAGTTCGGCAACCATGCCACCGGCAGCGTGGGCTGGGCGATGGAACTGGAGCACGGCCTGCGCGTCAATGCCAGCTACGGCACGGCGTTCAAGGCGCCGACCTTCAGCGACCTGTACGACCCGTGGAGCGGCGTGCCGACGTTGAACCCGGAGAAGTCCAAGAGCGCCAACCTCGGTGTTTCGCAGCAGGGCCAGGGCTGGCACTGGGGCCTGGACGTCTATGAGACCCGCATCGATGACCTGATCACCTACGATGCCTCCACGATGAAGATGCGGCAGGTGGAGAAGGCGCGCATCCGTGGTGCCGAGCTGACCGGTGGCGTGCTGTTGGCCGGCTTCGACATCAACGCGCAGCTGAGCTATACCGACCCGCGCAACCGCACCCACGGCAGCACCCAGTTCGACAACTGGCTGCCGCGCCGCGCGCAGCAGACCGCACGCCTGGACATCGACCGCCGCTTCGGTGACGTCCGCGCCGGCCTGACCGTGCAGGGTGCGGGCAAGCGCTATGACAACGCCAGCAACTCGGTGAAGGTTGGCGGCTACGGTACGCTGGACCTGCGCGCCGAGTACGCGCTGACACCGTCGTGGTCGCTGCTGGCGCGCGCCGCCAACGTGTTCGACCGCAAGTATGAAACCGTGGCGTGGTTCAACCAGCCGGGCCGCGAGTACCAGCTGAGCGTGCGTTACCAGCCGAAGTGACCGCGACGGTCATGGTAGTGGCGGGGGGGGGGGGGGGGCCGGCGGGGGCGGGGGGGGGCGGCCCCCGCGGGCGGGGCCCCGCTCCTGGTTGGCCGGGCCGCGCCCCGCAAACACACTCACTGGCGGCCCCCCACCCCGGGGGGCGGCCCCGCGGCCGGCACTACCCATTGCGTCAGCCCGGGTTACCGGCCGGCGACCAGGGATGTCCGTTGCATCAGCCCTGCAACCCCGGCAACTCACGCAGGTCGTCGATCACCGCCACCGCATGCGCGGTGGCCAGGTCCAGGCCGCGCGGATAGCCATAGCGCACCAGCGCGATCGGCATGCCGGCCGCTTCGGCGGCACGGTAGTCGGTCAACGAATCACCCACCATCAGGCAGGTGTCCGCCGGCAACCCGAAGTGCGCGGCGATGTGCCGCAGCGGTTCGCCACTGGGCTTGCGCTGCGGCAGCGAATCTCCGCCCAGCACCAGCGCGAACGCATCACCAATACCCAGATGCTGCAGCAGCGGTGGCACCAGCGCTTCGGGCTTGTTGGTGCAGATCGCCAGCGGCACGTTGCGCGCACGCAGCTGCGTCAGCGCTTCGGCCACGCCATCGAACAGGCGCGGGCTGCGCAGCAGGCACTCACGGTAGTGCACCATGAACACCGGCATCACTTCGGCCAGGTCCACCTCGCGGCCGGCCGCATGCACGGCCTGTTCAACCAGGCGGCGCACACCGTCGCCGATCCAACCGAGCACCGTGGTTTCCGGCACGCGTGCCACACCGATGTCCTCCAGCGTGCGGTTCAGTGCTTCGGCGATATCAGCTGCGCTGTCGACCAGCGTGCCATCAAGGTCGAACACGACCAGCGGATAGGGATACGACAAGGGACGGCACCTGCATGACGTGGGGCCGTCCATTGTACGCCGCTGGTTTTTGCGCCGATCCGCCTCAGCCGATCCGGCGCGCGCGGGTCGCCAGGAAGGTGGGCAGATAGCGATCGATCAGGAAGCGCGGCTGCGGCTGCCAGTCTTCCATGAAGCGATCGATGACGAAGCCGGCATCCAGCTGCCCACCGATCAGTTCGGTCAGGCTGTGGCCGAAGGTCAGCGCGTCACCCCGTGCCAGCTTCGCCTCGCGCTCGGCCGGCGCCAGGTCTTCCAGGTCCGAATAGGGAATGGCGTACTGTGGCCGGATCAGGCCTTGTGCATCCAGCTGCGGATCGCGCGCGCCAACGAACAGCACCGGGTTGTAGAAGCTGGCCATCAGCATGCCATCGCGTGCCAGCACGCGGCGGCACTCGGTCCACACCGGGCGCACATCAGGCACGTACAGGTTCGAGATCGGGTGGAACACCACATCGAAACTGTCGTTGGCAAACACGTGCAGATCGCGCATGTCGCCCTGCACGGTGCGCAGCTGCAGGCCATCGCGCGCGGCGACCCTGCGGTCCTGTTCCAGCTGCCCGTCGGAGAGATCGAACACGGTGACGTCAGCGCCCGCAGCGGCCAGCACCGGTGCCTGCTGGCCACCGCCTGAGGCCAGGCACAGGATGCGACGGCCCCGCACATCACCCATCCAGTCCAGTGGCAACGCGCGGGGCGTCAGGTGCACCTGCCAGCGGCCTTCGCGCGCGGCGGCAATCGTTGAGCTTTCCACCGGGCGCGACCATTCGCGCACTTCGCTGGCCTGGCGGTCCCAGGCAGCACGGTTGTGGTCGATCAAGGCCTGTCCATGGTTCATGTGTTCTCCTTGCCCGGTGGGCGCCAATCCAGATCCTGGAAGGCCGGGCTGGCGAAACACTCGCCCAGGAAATCCAGGAATCGCCGCATGATAGCGGGCTGCTGGCGCCGTGACGCGTACACGGCATGAATGCCGAGTTCGTCCAGGCTGAATCCGGGCAGCAGTTCGATCAGCTCACCGCTGCGCAGCAACGGCGCCACCTGGTAGGTCGGCAGCATGGCGATGCCGGCACCGGCGCGCACCGCCTCCAGCAGCAGCGAGGCCTCGTTGGCACTGATGTTGCCGCCCACCGCCACCGACAGCGAACGCCCATCGCGGTGCAGCTGCCACAGGCTCTTGCCGACGTAGTGGTGAGTCAGGCAGTTGTGCGCAGCCAGATGCTCCGGCGCGGTCGGCGTGCCACGCGCCTGCAGGTAGGACGGCGTCGCGCACAGTACCGAGCGGCAGGTGGCCAGTCGCCGTGCGATCAGGCTGGGGTCGATCTGGCGCGCGATGCGCACGGCCAGGTCCACCCGCTCCTCCACCAGGTTCACGGTGCGGTCGACCAGCAGCAGCTCGATGCGCGCCGCTGGGTGGCGCGCCACGAAGCCGGCCACCGCCCGCGCCAGGTGGCTTTGCCCGAACGAGACACTGGCGGTCACCCGCAGCGTGCCATGCGGCTCGGGATCATCACTGGCCAGCTCGCCCTGCAGTTCTTCGCCGATCGCCAGCATCTGCCGGAAGCGCGCCAGCGCCGCCTCACCGGGGCCGGTCAGGCTGACCCGGCGCGTGGTCCGGTGCAGCAGGCGTGCGCCCAGCCAGCTCTCGACCTCGGCCAGGTAGCGGCTGACCATCGCCCGCGACATGTCCAGCACCTCGGCGGCGGCGGTGAGGCTGCCGCGCTCGGCCACCTCGACGAACACGGTCATGGCGGTCAATCGGTCCATATGCTCGATCCATGCAACAAACAAGCGCGTTATACGCTGTTTTTCGAGCAACTGCAGCAGCCTAGAGTGGCCCCATTCCCACCCCACACCGCCCCACGGAGTCCTGCCATGAAAATCGCCCTCGTTGGTTCCACCGGCAACATCGGCCGCCAGATCGCCCGCCACGCGCTGGCCCGCGGCCACGAACTCACTGTCATCGTGCGCAGCGCGCAGGACCTGCCGGCCGAGCTGGCCGGTGCCCATCCGGTGATCGCCTCGCTGGATGACCAGGACGCGCTGGTTGCCGCCATCACCGGCCACGACGTGCTGGCCAGTGCCTACGGCCCGCGCCCGGGCGATGACATCGGCCGCGTCGGCGAGATCGCCGCGCAGCTGGCCGCCGCCGCACGCAAGGCCGGCGTGCCCCGCCTGGTGGTGGTCGGTGGCGCCGGCAGCCTCGAAGTCGCACCCGGCGTGCAGCTGGTCGATACCCCCACCTTCCCGGAGGCCTACAAGCCGTACGCACTGGCCCACCGTGAGGCGTTCAACCGCCTGCAGGCAGTGGATGACCTGGACTGGACCTTCTTCTCGCCGGCCGCCGAAATCGGCCCGGGTGAAGAGCGCGGCCAGTACCGCGTGCAGGCCAAGGCCTTCCTCGCTGATGCCAGCGGCCACAGCCGCATCAGCTACGCCGACTACGGCGCGGCGTTCGTCGCCGAGCTGGAAGCGCACCAGTACCCGAAGCAGATCATCACTGCGGCGTACTGATGCCAGGCCGCCGGGCATGGCCCGGCGCTACCCACCTGTGAGCCAGGCCCACGCCCGGCTCGCCGTCCGCCACAAGGAATGCCCCATGCGTACCGCTGCCCTGCTGCTTCCCCTCGCCCTGGCCGCCAGCTTCACCAGTGCGCCACTGCTCGCCGCGCCGGCCGCCGCAGCGCCGGCCACAGCCACGAAATCCCAGCTGCACCTGCAGACCTTCCATCCCGGCCCGCAGGCGATGTTCTCGGTGTCCTCGGTGCTGATCGAAGGCCGCCACGACGCGATCCTGGTCAATGCGCAGTTTGGTGCCAGCGACGCGCGCAAGCTGGTCGAGCTGATCCGCGCCAGCGGCAAGCAGCTGACCACCATCTACATCAGCCACGGCGATCCGGACTACTACTTCGGCCTGGCCACGCTGCAGGACGCGTTCCCGCAGGCGCGCATCGTCGCCACTGCGCAGACCGTCGCCCACATCCAGCAAACCCAGGCCGGCAAGCTGGCCTACTGGGGACCGAAGATGGGCGCCGACGTGCCGGCGCGCATCGTGGTGCCGCAGGTGCTGGACGGCGATGCCCTGCAACTGGAAGGCCAGCGCCTGCCGCTGATCGGCCTCGATGGCCCGACCCCGGACCGCACGGTGCTGTGGGTGCCGTCGCTGCGCGCGATCGTCGGTGGTATTCCGGTGGTGGCCGGTGAACACGTGTGGATGGCCGACACGCAGACGCCGAAGTCGCACACCGACTGGCTGCAGACCCTGCAGCGGCTGCAGGCACTGAAGCCGAAGGTGGTGGTGCCGGGGCATTACGCGCCGGGTGCGGCGTTGGATGCCAGTGCGCTGCGCTTCACCTCGGACTACATCCGCGCGTTCGATGTTGAGGCGGCAAAGGCGAAGGACAGTGCGGCACTGGTGAAGGCGATGCAGGCGCGCTACCCGAAGCTGGCGGGCGTGGCGTCGCTGGAGTTGAGTGCGAAGGTGGCCAAGGGCGAGATGCAGTGGCCATGAGGTAGGGAGTTTTCTTTTGCAGGGCTGCGCCCTGCACCTGCTCAATGCAACGGCAACAGCCGAAGCAACAGCAACAGCTGGCTATCCGTGGGATTCCGTGGGATGGCGGGGTGGGTCCGGTTGCGGGGGACGCCGTGAATCCGTCCATGGAGGCTCGGTCGCGCCATCCATGGCGCTCACGCCCCCGCAACCGGACCCACCCCGCCTTCGACAGTTCTCTGCGATCTGCCTAGATGGCATGTCTCCGCAACCTGTCTGGATGGCATGACCTGCTCTTGGTAGGTGTCGACCTTGGTCGACACGAAGATCAGCTAGGTGGGGACTCGTTCGGCCCGTGCTCGAACAATTCGCCCTGCACCATCGGTTCCTTTTCGCGGAAGCCGCCCAGCCCGACGCCGACCAGGCGGTAACGTGTCTCCGCCGGCAGGTCGACGCGGGCGCGCAGGGCCAGGGCGATGTCGCGCAGTTCTTCCATCGATTCCGGCGGGCGCTCCGGGGTGAAGCTGCGGGTGAGGATGCGGAACTGCGCGGTCTTCAGTTTCAGCACCACGGTGTGGCCGACGCGTTCGGTCTTGCGCGTGGCATTCCAGGTCTTCTCTGCCAACTGCACGATCGCCTCCCCCAGGTCTTCCAGCGGCAGATCCTCGGCGAAGGTGTCCTCGGAGGAAATCGACTGCACCTGCTGGTCCGGCTCCACCGGCCGCTCGTCGATGCCGCGTGCGCGGTTGTACAGGCTGCGGCCGAAACTGCCGAACGCCTCTTCCAGGTCGATCAGTGCCCACTGCCGCAGGTCGCCGCAGGTGACGATGCCGCGCGCGGCCAGCTTGCCTTCCATCACCTTGCCGACGCCGGGCACGCGGTTCACCGGCAATGGCAGCAGGAAGGCGTCCACCCGCTGCGGTGGAATCACGAACTGGCCGTCGGGCTTGCGCCAGTCCGAAGCGATCTTGGCCAGGAACTTGTTCGGCGCGATCCCGGCTGAAGCGGTCAGGTTCGTCTCCTCGCGGATCTGCGCGCGGATGGCACGGGCGATATCGGTGGCCAGTTCGATGCCGCTCTTCGGCTCGGTCACGTCCAGGTAGGCCTCGTCCAGCGACAGCGGCTCGACCCGGTCGGTATGGCGCAGGAAGATCGCGCGTACCTGTTGTGACACCGCCTTGTAACGCGCGAAGTCCGGCGGCACGAAGATCGCGTCCGGGCATAGGCGCTCGGCACGGACGGCAGGCATCGCCGAACGCACGCCAAACACGCGTGCCTCGTACGACGCCGCGCACACCACCGAGCGCGCGCCGCGCCATGCCACAACCACCGGCTTGCCGCGCAGTGACGGATCGTCGCGCTGCTCCACCGACGCGTAGAACGCGTCCATGTCGACGTGGATGATCTTGCGCAGTCGGGTCATGTCAGGCGGAAAGGGCGGGGGCGTGCCGAACGGGCCACACGCCGAAGTATGGTCGTTGCACATCAACAGGATGCGCGTATTCCATTGAAAACACTACGGTTGCGTACGGTTGAAATGTTTGATCGGCGCAGTTTCCACGGGCATCCTCGAGCGCTTGTTTCCCTGTTTCCCCGCTTCCAGGATTGTGCTTCATGACCCGTCTCCACGCGTTCAACCGCGAACAGCTGCTGGCCAGCGCACGCGGTGAACTGTTCGGCACCGCCGCCGGCCGTTTGCCCAACGATCCGATGCTGATGTTCGACCGCATCACCGACATCCGCGAGGACGGCGGACCGCATGGCAAGGGCATGGTACGCGCCGAACTGGATATCCGCCCGGACCTGTGGTTCTTCGGCTGCCACTTCATCGGCGACCCGGTGATGCCCGGCTGCCTCGGCCTGGATGCCATGTGGCAGCTGACCGGCTTCTTCCTGACCTGGCTGGGCGCCCCCGGCAAGGGCCGCGCCCTGGGCTGCGGCGAGGTGAAGTTCACCGGCCAGGTACTGCCGGAGGCCAAGCTGGTGCGCTACGAGATCGACATCAGCCGTGTCATCAACCGCAAGCTGGTGATGGCCCAGTCGGACGCCCGCATGTACGTGGATGACCGCGAAATCTACAGCGCGCGCGACCTGCGCGTCGGCCTGTTCACTGAAACCGGGAGCTTCTGATGCGTCGCGTCGTCATCACCGGCATGGGCATCACGTCCTGCCTCGGCAATGATCTGGATACCGTTTCGGCTGCGCTGCGCGAAGGGCGCTCGGGCATCACCGCCCTGGCCGACCACGCCGAAGCGGGCCTGCGCAGCCAGGTAGGCGGTCGCGTCGACCTCGACCTGGAGGCGCTGATCGACCGCAAGCAGAAGCGCTTCATGAGCGATGCGGCGGCCTTCGCCTACCTGTCCATGCGCGATGCGATCGCCGATGCCGGGCTCAGCCCCGAGCAGGTCAGCAACCTGCGCACCGGCCTGATCGCCGGTTCCGGCGGCGGCTCCAGCGAATGGCAGATCGGCGCAGTCGACCTGCTGCGCGAACGCGGTGTGCGCAAGGTCGGCCCGTACATGGTGCCGCGCACGATGTGCTCGACGGTCTCGGCCTGCCTGGCCACCGCCTACCAGATCAAGGGTGTCAGCTACTCGCTGTCGGCCGCCTGCGCGACCTCGGCGCACTGCATCGGCGCCGCCGCGGACATGATCCGCCATGGCGCGCAGGACATCATGTTCGCCGGTGGCGGTGAAGACCTGCACTGGTCGATGAGCGTGATGTTCGATGCGATGGGTGCGCTGTCGACCAGCTTCAACGAGACCCCGGCCAGCGCCTCGCGTCCGTACGACAAGGACCGCGACGGCTTCGTCATCGCCGGTGGCGGCGGCATGCTGGTGCTGGAGGACTACGACCACGCCGTTGCGCGCGGTGCGCACATCCATGCCGAGCTGATCGGCTATGGCGTGACCTCCGATGGCGCCGACATGGTCGCGCCGTCCGGTGAAGGCGCGGTGCGCTGCATGAAGATGGCGCTGCAGGGCGTCGATCGTCCGCTGGACTACCTCAACACCCACGGCACTTCCACGCCGCTGGGCGACGTCACCGAGCTCAACGCGATCCGCGAAGTGTTCGGCGATGCGGTGCCACCGCTGTCCTCGACCAAGGCGTTGTCCGGCCACTCGCTGGGTGCGGCCAGCGTGCATGAGGCGATCTACTGCCTGCTGATGATGCGCGATGGCTTCGTTGCCGGTTCGGCCAACATCGGCGAACTGGACCCGAAGGTGGAAAGCTTCCCGATCCTGCGCGAGAGCCGCGAGCAGAAGCTGGATACCGTGATGTCCAACAGCTTTGGCTTCGGTGGCACCAACGCGGCGCTGGTGTTCGGCCGGGTGTGATGGGAAGGCGTGCCGACCAACGGTCGGCACCCGTAGAGTCGAGCTTGCTCGACTGCATTGAAAAGCGTGCCAACCAAGGTTGGCACCTACCGGGGCGTTTGGGCGTGCCAACCAAGGTTGGCACCTACCGGGGCATTGGGTGTGCCAACCAAGGTTGGCACCTACCGGGGCATTGGGTGTGCCGACCCACGGTCGGCGCCCACCGTTACCTCGGCAGCAGCGGCAGCAGCAGCGCGTGCGCGTCCACCAGCGAGCCGACGATGCGGTGGCCCAGTGCGCGCAGCTCTTCATCCGGATGCACCAGGTCCGGCACCTGGATCACGGTCATGCCGGCCGCCAGCGCTGCACGCGTGCCGGCCGGTGAGTCTTCCAGCGCCAGGCAGCGCTCGGGCACCTGGCCCAGCCGCTGCGCGGCCAGCAGGTAGATATCCGGCGCCGGCTTCGGCCGCGCCACATCACCACTGGTGATCACGGCATCGAAATACGGCAGCAGGCCGGCAGCGGCCAGCTTGCGGTTGGCCCGCGGCTGCCGCGTGGTGGTTGCCACCGCGCGCGGTACCGCGTGCGCTTTCAGCAGCTCCAGCAGCTCCAGAATGCCCGGACGCAGCGGCAGGCCGGTCTGTGTGCGTGCTTCGTACAGCTCATGGCAGCGTGCGGCCACCGCTTCGATCACGCTGTCCTCGATACCCTGCGCACGCAGCAGCGCGTGCGTGTCACGGTCACCGAGGCCGACCATGCGCAGGAACACGGTCTCGTCCAGGCCCAGCCCGAATTCGTCGGCCGCCTCGCTCCAGCAGGCCAGCGAGACCCGCTCGCTGTCGATCATCAGGCCGTCCATGTCAAAGATGACGGCGTCGGGCAGGAACGGCAGCGCAGCGATGGTGGTCATGGAGCGAACAGCGTATCCAGATCGGTGGAGGTGAGCTGCCGCCATTGCCCCTCGTCCAGTCCCTGCAGGTCCAGCCCGCCGACGCGGCTGCGGTGCAGGGCCTGCACGTGGTTGCCGGTGGCGGCGAACATGCGGCGTACCTGATGGTAGCGGCCTTCATGCAGTACCAGGCGTGCGCGACGCGCATCCAGCACTTCCAGTTCAGCCGGCAGCAGGGGGGTCTTCTCGGACTCCAGCATCAGCGTACCGCTGGCGAACAACGCCACTTCGTCGCCGCGCAGGTCGTCGCTCAGTTCCACTTCGTAGACCTTGGGCAGCTTCGACTTCGGCGAGATGATCCGGTGCAGCAGGCCGCCATCGTCGGTCAGCAGCAGCAGGCCGCTGGTCTCGCGGTCGAGGCGGCCCACGGTGGACAGCACCGGATCGCGGTCGCGGAAGCGCGGCGGCAGCAGGTCGTAGATCAGGCGGCCGGTGTCCTTGGTCGAACAGGTGTAGCCGGCCGGCTTGTGCAGCGCGATCGACAGCCCCACCGGCGGGTCCAGCGGCTCGCCGTCGACCCGGATCGCCTCGTGCGGCACCTGGTCGTCGGCATACAGCACCTCGCCGTCGGCGTCGGTGACGCGGCCTTCGCGGAACATCCACTGCACCTGCTTGCGGCTGCCATAGCCCAGGTTGGCGATAAGCTTGACCAGCTTCACTTGCCCTTCCCCTTCACCGCTTCCACCAGCTTGAAGCCATCACGCTCGGCGATCACGCGCACCGCGCCAAAGCTCTCGTTGAGCGTGTACTCGTACGGCAGGTGGCGGTTGGCCACCACGTACAGGCGTCCGCCCGGGCGCAGCGCCTGCGCGGCCACGGCGATGAAGCGCTGGCCGATGTCCGGGCGATCGGCGCGCGAGGGCGTGTGGAACGGCGGGTTGCTGATGATGACGTCGTAGCCCGGCTCGATGCCGGCGGTGACGTCCTGCCACAGGAAGCGCAGCGGCAGCGCGCGCGGCGGCGGCGCCAGGTTCAGTTCGGCCAGGGCCAGCGCACGCTGCTCGGCTTCGTACAGATCCAGCGCGGTGATCTTCGGGCAGCGTTCCAGCAGCTCGCGCGACAGGTAGCCATAGCCCGCGCCGAGGTCGGCGGCACGCCCGGCCAGGTCGGCCGGCAGGTGCTCGGCCAACAGCGCCGACGCCGGGTCGATGCGATCCCAGGCGAACACGCCCGGGCGGCTGAGGAAACGGCCGCCGACGATCGGCCGCACCGCATCCAGTGCCGACCAGCGCTTGGCCAGGTCGGCGTCGTGCTGGCCCTGCATCGGGGCGGTCCAGTACACGCGACAGTGGTTCTTGGTCAGGCTGCCGCCGAGGCCGGTCAGTTGCTTGAGGTCACCCTCGCCCGAACGTGCGCCTTCGTTGTTGGACTGGCAGGCGACGATGCGGCCGCCGTCGGCGACCAGCGCCAGCGCGCGCGCGAACAGGGCACGGGCCTCCTCGCGCTGGCGCGGCGGCAGCACCAGCACCAGCGGGTAGCGGCCCTTGCCGGCCACATCATCCAGCTGGCCGCTGACGGTCCAGCCGGCGGCCTGCTGCAGCGGCTGTGCGAACGGGGCAAAGCTCTGCTCGCAATGCACTTCGCGGTTGCCGGCCACTTCGCGCAGCGGCCAGCCGTCGCGGGCACGCAGGAAGGCCACCGGGCCCTCCGGCCAGCGCAGGGCGCCTTGGGAGAACGGCAGGAACAGGGTCTGCAGGGGGGCGTCGTCGCTGGAGGCCATCGGCGCGGGTACTTCAAGCGTGAGGGCCGTCCATTGTACCGGCTTGGCCGGGCCGGCCCCGGCGGCCGCTTTGCGAAACCCGAACGGGGCCTTGATCTGCCAGCAACATTGAAACGTTCAGGGTAGAGGCTCCCCCGGAAACCCAGGAGAACCTGCATGCGAGCCTTGTTCGTCGGTGGCGTGGTCGACAACAGTGAAATGGACCTGGAAGGCAGCCATCCGCCCGTGCATTACCCCGAGGACACCGGCGGTGGCCACTCGCGCTACCGGCTGCACCAGGTCGGCCATGGTGCCGACGGAAGCGTGGCCTATGCGGTGTACGGCGCACCGGACCTGGCCGACGACGAGGTGGCCCGGGTCGCTGAAGAACGCGCCTACGCGCGCCGTTTCGAGGCGACGCCTACGTTGTTCGAGCATTGATCCCAACAGCCACGCATGGCGTGGCTCTACTGCAACCTCTGGAAAATCCACGCTGTGCGTGGACGGCATGAGGCCTGGCCGATGACGAGGTCACGCACATCCATGCGTGGCCCTTTCCATTTCCGTAGATCCACGCCATGCGTGGATGGGGTTGGCAGGTTGCCGTCAGACCCTGGGCGGCAACCTGCGGATGCTGGCGATCTCGTCCAGCCACACGTGGTGCTGCTGCACCGGCGTATCGTAGTCATCCAGGCGCAGCTGGCCGTTGCTGCCTTCGTCGCCGGCCTCGTTGCGGTATTGCTGCACCGTCGGTTTCACGGCGACGGTGCCGAGCAGTCGGCGACCATCCTGCAGGGTCAGTTCCACCTGCGTTTCGCCTTCCAGCTGCGGCAGCAGGGCTTCCAGGCGCGCGATCTGCGCCGGATCGGTATGGATGCGGGGAGCTGTACGGGACATCGGCGACCTCCTGCGTGCAGGGTCGCCGATCGGCCGTGAATGCTCAGTGCAGCGCGCTGTCCGCGCGTGGCACCTGCACTTTGCGTACCGCAGCCACCAGCTGTGCCACCGAGTACGGCTTGGCCACGTGTTCCTGGAAGCCCGACGCCAACGCTCGGCGCCGGTCATCGGCACGTGCCAGCGCGGTCACGGCAACCGCCGGCAGGGTCATCGCATCCACGCCCATGTCCTCGCGCAGCGTGCGCACCAGGCCATAGCCATCCATGCCCGGCATGCCGATGTCGGTGAGCATCACGTGGTACTGCAGGTGCCCGGTATCGGCCAGCAGCGCCAGCGCTTCACCGGCCGAGCTGGCTGCCGACACGCTTGCGCCCTGCTCTTCCAGCATGCGCCGCAGGTATTCCAGCACTTCCGGCTGGTCTTCCACCGCCAGCACGTGCATGCCACGCAGCGGATACGGCTCGACGATCACCGGCTCCAGGATCGGTCCGCTGATCACTTCGCGCAGCGGCCGCCGTTCGGCATCGGGAATGTGCTGCGGCAGGCGCACGGTGAAGGTGGCGCCGTGGCCATGGCCCTCGCTGGCAGCGGTGACGGTACCGCCATGCAGTTCAACCAGCTGCTGCACGATGGCCAGGCCCAGGCCGAGGCCGCCATGGCGTCGGGTGGTGGTGCCATCGGCCTGGCGGAAGCGGCTGAACAGATGATTGAGGAATTCGGGCGCGATGCCGTCGCCGGTGTCGCGCACGGTGATCACCCAGTGGTTGCCGTCGGCCTGCAGCTGCAGATCGATGCGGCCTTCGGCCGGGGTGAACTTGATCGCATTCGACAGCAGGTTCCACAACACCTGCTGCAGGCGGGTGGCATCGCCCAGCACCAGGCTGGGCTGCTCCGGCAGCTGCAGGCTCACGTCCAGCGCCTTGCCTTCGGCGACCAGCTCCTGCGCGCCGATGGCTTCGCCCAGCAGGTCGCGCAGGTCCAGTATCTCCACCTCCAGCTGCACCTTGCCCAGCAGCATGCTGCTGAGGTCGAGCATGTCCGAGATCAGCCGCTTCTGCGCACCGGCGCTGTTGGCGATCACGTTCAGGCCCTTGTACAGCGGGCTGGTGTTGTCCACGCGCTGCAGCAGCAGTTCGCTCCAACCGAGGATGGTGGTCAGTGGCGTACGCAGTTCATGCGACAGCGTGGCCAGGAACTCGTCCTTCAGCCGTGCCATGTTCTCGGCTGCGCTGCGCGCGGCACGCTCGGACTGCAGCAGCTCCTCGCGGGCCAGTTCGATCTCGCGGCGTTCGGTCACGTCCGGGCTGCTGCCGGCCAGGCCGATGAAGCGGCCCATCCGCGAGAAGCGTGGACGCGCGTTCATCTCCAGCCAACGCCAGTCGCCATCGGCGCGTCGGGCCCGCACCAGCGCATGCATCGACCGCTGTGCCTTCAGCGCTTCCTGCAGTTCGTACTCGAACACCGACGCATCGTCCGGGTGCACCAGGCCACGCCAGACGTCTTCCGGCACGCGCGTCTCGTCGCCGCCGAAGAACTCACTGAAAGCGCTGTTGACGAAACGGGCGTGGCCGCGCTCGTCGAGCACCCACACCGGCATCGGCAGGCCATCGGCCAGCGCACTGAAGCGGGCTTCGCTTTCGCCCAGCTCCACTTCCATCTGCTTGCGCGCGGTGATGTCGAAGAACAGGATGCCGACCTTGTCCTCACCCGGGCGGCCCACGCGCACCGCATCCACCGCGAACGAGCGGCCCAGCGCACGCGCTTCCATCTCGAACTGTGCCGGCCGGCCACTGCGGGCAACTTCGCCGTAGATGCGGAACCAGTCTTCCTCGTGGCCCGGTTCCAGCGCCGTCATGCGCTGGCCACGCGCATCCTTCAGGCCGGTGTGGCGCTCGAAGGCGTCGTTGACCTCGATGAAACGATAGTCGACCGCACGATCGCCCTCGAACAGCACCTGGATCACGCAGAAACCGGCGTTGATGCGCTCAAGCACGCCATGATGCAGGTCGGGTTCGGGCGCCGGCACCATCATCGGTGGGCGCTCCACGAGGGGCGGCAGTGTGGACAAGGGCGTCAGTGCAGGCCGGGTTGGAGGCACAGCATCTTCCAAAGGGCGTATTCACAGCGTCAAGCGCCGTCAGTCATGGTTGACGACGATGAATTGGCGGCAACCACTCTTGTGCATGACGCAATCTGCCATTGCGGCGGCCCGGCCGCAGGATCACACTCGATCCGTGATCAACATCGTCCCCATCGCGGGGACGCAGGAGACCGTCATGAAACGCTCACTCGCGATTGCCCTGCTGGCAGGCGCCCTGGTGGCGGGCGGCGCCAACGCTGCACCGCGCACCGTGACCGATGCGGACGCGCCACGTGCGTTGCAGGCCGATGGCCCGGTCAGCGTGAAATGGGAGGACCCGGCCAAATTCACCGAGATCCGCCAGAGCACCAACCGCTTCGAGGCCGAGCGTGGCGACTGGGTACAGCAGCTGGCACGCTACCTGCAGACCACCGCCGCCAAGCCGCTGCAGCCTGGGCAGACCCTCGATGTGACCCTGGTCGACATCAAGCGCGCCGGTGACTACGAGCCGTGGCACGGCCCGCGTGGCCGCGACATCCGGATCATGCGCGACATCTACCCGCCGCGGATCAGCCTGCAGTACACGTTGAAGGATGCCAGCGGCCGTATTGTCAGCGAGGGCGATGCGCGCCTCAGCGATACCGGCTACCTGCACAACCTGGGGCTGAAGAGCGACAGTGACCCGCTGCGCTACGAGAAGCGCCTGATCGATGACTGGGTGAAGCGGCAGCTGGCCAGCCAGGCCACCGCCGCGCGATGATCCCGGGCGGCGCGACCCACCGGTAGGTGTCGACCTTGGTCGACACGCATTCAAAGCGCCGACCAAGGTCGGCCGCTACCAGAGCCGAGCGCGCCGACCAGTCCCTACCGGTAGGTGTCGACCTTGGTCGACACGCATTCAGAGCGCCGACCAAGGTCGGCCGCTACCAGAGCCGTGCGCGCCGACCGGTCCCTACCGGTAGGTGTCGACCTTGGTCGACACGCAATCACGGCGCCGACCAAGGTCGGCCGCTACCAGAGCCGCGCCCGGCGACCACTGCGCGTAAAGCCCGTCGGTAGGTGTCGACCTTGGTCGACACGCATTCAAAGCGCCGACCAAGGTCGGCCGCTACCAGAGCCGTGCACGGCCAGCGTTCGGTCAATCCTGATAGACCTTCGCCACGCGCTTGACCGCGCAGGGCAGCTGGTACGCACTCACGCCGCAGCGCGGCGCCAGTTCGGACAGCGTCGGTGCACTGCCCCACAGTTCCACCACGCTGCCGATGCCGGCCTGCGCGTGCGCGGTCAGGTCCACGGTCAGCATGTCCATCGACACGCGCCCGATCAGGGCACCGGGCTGACCATCGATCAGCACCGGGGTGCCATTCGGGGCGAACTGCGGATAACCGTCGGCATAGCCGAGCGCGACCACGCCCACGCGGGTGCGTGCCTTGGCCACGAAGCGCGCGCCATAGCCCACCGGCTCACCGGCCTCGATCCAGCGTTCGGCGATCACCTTCGACTGCATCGTCATCACCGGGCGCAGGCGCTCGGTCAGCGCGGTGTTGTCCGGCAGCGGGTTGGCACCGTACAGCATCAGGCCCGGGCGCACCCAGTCGCTGCGTACATCCGGCCAGCCCAGCAGCGCCGGCGAGTTGCACACACTGGTCTCGCCTTCCAACCCGTCAGTGGCGCGGGCGAAGGTCGCGGCCTGCTCGTGGGTGCGCTCGCTGTCCAGCTCGTCGGCGCGTGCCAGGTGGGTCATCAGCACGATGCGTTCGACCTGCGGCAGCGCCAACAGGCGTGCATGCGCCGCACGGAAGCTGTCCACGTCCAGGCCGAGGCGATGCATGCCGCTGTCCAGCTTCAGCCACACCGTCAGCGGGCGCGGGCTGTCGAACGCGACCAGGGCTTCCAGCTGCCACGGCGAGCCCACCGCGAACCAGAAATCGTGTTCGGCCACCAGCGCCATGTCGCTGGGCTCGAAGATGCCTTCCAGCAGCAGGATCGGCGCACGGATGCCGGCCTGGCGCAGTTCCAGCGCCTCTTCGATGGTGGCCACGCCGAAACCATCGGCCTCGCCTTCCAGTGCCTGCGCACAGCGCACTGCGCCGTGGCCATAGGCATCGGCCTTGATGATCGCCAGGGCCTTGCCACCGCCCAGTTCACGGGCGAGCCGGTAGTTGCTGCGCAGGGCGCCCAGATCGATCAGCGCGCGGGCAGGACGCATGTGCGGTTCTCTTGTTGCGGCGCGTGACCGTACTGGCCGTAGCGGAAAATATCCAGGCCTTCGGTGCTGATCTGCGGCTGGCGCGCGCTCATCAGGTCGGCCAGGTAGCGGCCCGAGCCGCAGGCCATGGTCCAGCCCAGCGTGCCGTGGCCGGTGTTGAGGTACAGGTTGCGGAATGGCGTGGCGCCGATCACCGGCGTACCGTCCGGCGTGGCCGGGCGCAGGCCGGTCCAGAACTGCGCGCGCGTCAGGTCGCCTCCCTTCGGGTAGAGATCGCTGACCACCAGCTCCAGGGTCTCGCGACGGCGCTGCGACAGCGACAGGTCGAAGCCGGCCACTTCGGCCATGCCACCGACGCGGATGCGGTCGTCGAAGCGGGTCACCGCCACCTTGTAGCTCTCATCGAGGATGGTCGAGGTCGGCGCCATCGCCGGGTCGGTGATCGGCAAGGTCAGCGAGTAACCCTTCAGCGGATACACCGGCAGGCGCATGCCCAACGATGCGACCAGCGCCGGCGAGTAGCTGCCGAGCGCGACCACGAAGCGGTCGGCGGTTTCCAGCTTGCCGTCGATGCGCACGCCAGTGATGCGGTCGCCATCGAATTCCAGGCCGGTGATGTCCTGGTCGAAACGGAACTCGACACCGGCATCCACGCACATCTGCGCCAGGCGGCGGGTGAACAGCTGGCAGTCGCCGGTCTGGTCACGCGGCAGGCGCAGCGCGCCGACCAGGCCATCGACATGGGCCAGGGCCGGTTCGGCCTGGATGATGCCGGCGCGGTCCAGTACCTCGTACGGCACGCCGTACTGGGCCAGGATCTCGATGTCCTGCGCCGAGGCATCCAGCTGCTGCTGGGTGCGGAACAGCTGGGTGGTGCCCAGGTCGCGGCCTTCGAACTCGATGCCGATCTGCGCGCGCAGCTCGTTCAGGCAGTCGCGGCTGTACTCGGACATGCGCACCATGCGCGCCTTGTTGATCGCGTAGCGCTCGTGGGTGCAGTTGCGCAGCATCTGCCACAGCCAGCGGTACTGGGCCAGGTCCATGCCCGGCTTGATCGCCAGCGGCGCATGCTTCTCGAACAGCCAACCGATGGCCTTCTTCGGCACGCCCGGGGCGGCCCATGGCGAGGTGTAGCCGAACGACAGCTGGCCGGCATTGGCAAAGCTGGTTTCCAGCGCCGGGCCGGGTTGGCGGTCGATGACCGTGACTTCAAACCCGGCCTGTCGCAGGTACCAGGCACTGGTGGTGCCGATCACGCCGCTGCCGAGAACTAGGACTCGCATGGGACTTCTCCAACCCGATCATTCCCTGCACTGGAGCGTGCCGGGACCATAATTGGGGAAGTATAGACAGCCATTCCCAGTTGATTTGCCTGATTTGCAATCAACCGGCAGGATGTTCTCCTGCAATTCATTCCCCAAGGTTGACGGCCATGGCCACCCGTACCCGCGAACTGGACAAGATCGATCGCAAGATCCTGCGCATCCTGCAGGCCGAGGGCCGTATCTCCTTCACCGAACTGGGCGAGCGGGTCGGCCTGTCCACCACCCCATGCACCGAGCGCGTGCGCCGGCTCGAGCGCGAAGGGGTGATCACCGGCTACCACGCCCACCTCGACCCGGCGGCGGTGAAAGCCAGCCTGCTGGTGTTCGTGGAGATCAGCCTGGCCTACAAGTCCGGCGACATCTTCGAGGAGTTCCGGCGCGCGGCCCTGAAGCTGCCCAACGTGCTGGAGTGCCATCTGGTCTCGGGCGACTTCGATTACCTGCTGAAGGCGCGGATCAGCGAAATGGCCTCCTACCGCAAGCTGCTCGGCAGCACCTTGCTGACACTGCCGCATGTACGAGAGTCGAAGAGCTACATCGTGATGGAAGAAGTGAAGGAAACGCTGAGCCTGCCGATTCCGGATTGAGTCCGGAACGGTAGTGGGGCCAGATCCCGTGCAGCGGGCTCTGACCCCCGGGTCCGTCAGCGCTGCTGCGGATGCTTCTGCGAGCGCTGTTCCTGCTGCTTGCCGCCCTTGTGCGGCTGCTGCGGGTCCATCTGTTGCTGTTGCTGCTGTTGCTGCGGGTTGCGGCCCTGCGGTTCCTTGCCGGGATGACGGTTCTGCTGGTTTTTCATGATCGCGATCCAGTGGACGAAGGACATGCGGCGGCGCAATGCCGGCGCACGGTCACGTTGGTCCCGGAACGGTTAATCGCAGGCGAAAAAGCAGTGATCTGCAGCAGGTTGTTTTCGTGCGTTCAGGCCGGACAGCGTGCGGTAGCAGCCAACCTCGTCTGGCACCCGAGATCAGCGCTTGATCTGCTGGCCATCGCCGGCCGGCACGCTGTCGTAATAGCGGCCGGTACGCGAATCGAACACGCGGTTCGGACCGGCCGGGCGTACCCCGGGGACGATGCGGCCATTGCGGTCGTACACCTTGTCGGCCGGCTTCGGTGCCGGGGTGGGCGCGATCTGGGCGGGACCGGTGGACCTGATCGGCTGCGCCGGCTGCGCCGACGGCAGGACCTGCGGCTGCGGGCGGGCGGCCTGCGGCGGCGGCATCACCGGCTGCGGTGCCACGGTGGTGGCACTGCGGGTGGCGGTCGGGCTCGACGACGTCGGTACCTGGGCCTGCGCGACCAGGGGCAACAGGGCCATCAACAGCAGGGAAAGGGTCGGTTTCATGTCACGCTCCGGCGTGGATCACATTCACCTTGCGCCTGCACCTGTGTGCCGGCCATGAACGGCCATCACACTTGCAAGCGCGCGCCGGCACCCCCACGTTTTCCGCCATCCCCAGGCCATCAACCCCACGGAGCGCCGCCATGACTGCCTTCGACCTGACGCCCCCCACCGCCACCCAGACCGAGGCGCTGATCGCCGGCCTCAGCAGTGAAGAGCGCCGCGTGCTGCTGCAGCACGGTACCGAGGCGCCGTTCTGCGGCGTGTTCCTCGACAACAAGCGCGAGGGTGTCTACTGCTGCCGGCTGTGCGCACTGCCGCTGTTCCGCTCCAGCACCAAGTTCGATTCCGGCACCGGTTGGCCGAGCTTCTTCGCCCCGTTCGACCCGGCACACGTGCGCGAAATCCGCGATACCAGCCACGGCATGGTCCGCACCGAGATCACCTGCGCGCGCTGCGGCAGCCACCTGGGTCACGTTTTCCCGGACGGCCCGCCGCCCACCTACGAGCGCCACTGCCTGAACTCCGTCTCACTTTCGTTCACCGGCAATGGCGAGCCCTGGCCCGACCCGTTGCAGCGTGGCGGCGCCGAAAGCGGCGTGGCGGGCTGAAACACCCCGCTGACCGATTTCACAGAATTCCCTCTTCAGAAATCCGGGCGACGGGCCGACAAGGAGATATCCCCTCTCCTTGCGTCGCCCCATGCTCATCATCGTTGGATTCCTGGTCGTCATCGTCAGCGTGATCGGGGGCTATCTCGGTGCCCACGGCCGCCTGGGTGCCCTCTGGCAGCCCTACGAGCTGGTCATCATCGGTGGCGCCGCGCTCGGCGCCTTCCTGGTCGGCACTCCGGCCAAGACGGTCAAGCAGACCCTGCAGGCCATGGTCGGCGTGTTCAAGGGCCCGCGCTACAAGCAGCAGGACTACATCGATGTCCTCAGCCTGCTCTATGAACTGCTCAACAAGGCCCGCCGCGAAGGCTTCATGGCGCTGGAAGACCACGTCGAGCGCCCGGCCGAAAGCGCGCTGTTCGGCAACTACCCCAAGGTGCAGGCCGACCACCACCTGATCGACTTCATCACCGACTGCCTGCGCCTGATGATCGGCAGCAACATCGAGCCACACGAGCTGGAGCCGCTGCTGGAACTGGAGCTGGAAAAGCACCACGCCGAGGCCATGGCGCCGTCGCAGGTGCTGACCAAGGTCGCCGACGGACTGCCCGGTTTCGGCATCGTCGCGGCGGTGCTCGGCATCGTCATCACCATGGGTTCGATCGGCGGGGATATCGTCGAGGTCGGCGGCCATGTTGCCGGCGCGCTGGTCGGCACCTTCCTGGGCATCCTGCTGGGCTACGGTTTCGTCGGCCCGATGGCGGCCGCGATGGAAGCGCGCGCCGAGCAGGACAGCCGCATCTACGAATCGGTGAAGACCGCGCTGCTGGCCTGCCTGCGTGGCTACAACCCGAAGATCGCGCTGGAATTCGCCCGCAAGACGCTGCCGTCGAACGTGCGCCCGGCCTTCTCCGATTTCGAGCAGCACCTGAAGACGGTCAAGTAAGCCATGGCCGAGACCAAGCCCACCGTCATCGTCCGCCGGGTCAAGAAGGCCGGCCACGCCGCCCATCATGGCGGTTCGTGGAAGGTGGCCTATGCCGACTTCGTGACCGCGATGATGGCCTTCTTCCTGGTGCTGTGGCTGATGGCCACCACCAACAAGAACGACCGTGCGGCCATTTCCGAGTACTTCCGCAACCCCAGCCCGCTGAGCGGGCAGAACGCCACGCCGGCGCCCGGCATGGCCGGCCCAGGTGGCGCCAGCACCTCGATGATCAAGCTGGGTGGTGCCACCGACATCTCGCGGGGCAGCAGCAACGATCCCTTCCAGAACCAGAAGGAAGCCGTGCCGCAGCCGGTGGACCAGCAGCAGCGCGACAAGCAGCAGCTGGAAGCGCTGATGAAGGAACTGCAGGAAGCGATCAGCAAGAGCCAGGCACTGGAGCCGTTCAAGGACCAGCTGCTGCTGGATCTGACCCCGGAAGGCCTGCGCATCCAGATCGTGGACAAGCAGAACCGGCCGATGTTCGACCTCGGCAGCGCCACGCTGAAGCCGTACACGCAGCAGATCCTGCACGAGCTGGCCAATTACCTGAACCACGTGCCGAACCGGATCAGCCTGACCGGCCACACCGACATCACCGCCTATTCGGCCGCGCGCGGCTACGGCAACTGGGAACTGAGCGCCGATCGTGCCAACGCCGCACGGCGCGCACTGGTGGACGGCGGCCTGGAGGACAGCAAGATCACCCGCGTGGTCGGCCTGTCTTCGTCGGTGCTGTTCGACAAGGCCGACCCGCAGAATCCGATCAACCGCCGCATCAGCATCGTGGTGATGACCCAGGCCGCCGAAGCAGCCGCCCTGGCCGGTGCCGGCCCGCAGGTGGGGCTGTCGGCCCCCGCCGCCGACCCGGACGTGCAGGCCGCGCAGGGGCCGGCAAAGTAAACGGTAGGTGCGGACCTTGGTCCGCACATCCGGGAAAAGCGTGCGGACCAAGGTCCGCACCCACCAGGGGCATGACCCGGCGCACCCGCTACAATGGCGGTCTTTCCGTTTCCAGGTGACTCCACCCCATGTCCCAGAACTCCAAGGCCAAGCGCGACAAGCGCAAGAAGCAGCAGGCCAAGCGCCCGTTCCTCCGCCTGAACGCGCAGCAGCAGGTGCAGAACCATGCCGTGCTGACCAACGAAGACGGCCAGGTGGTTGCGGCCATCGGCCTGCAGGGCCGTGAGTGGCTGCTGGCCATCGGCGGCCAGACCATGGGCAATGCCGAGAACCCGGTGCCGATGCTGGCCATGCTCAAGCACCTGGCCAACGTGCAGGAGAAGGAAGGCCGCAAGGTCAACCTGGAGTACTCCGAACTGCTGCAGAAGCTGCTGGACACCCTGGCCGCCGAATCCGAGCAGACCGCCGACGAGTACCTGGACAAGCTGGTCGCCGAGTTCGAAGGCGTCGACGCTGCTGAGGGCGAGGAAGGCGAAGCCGCCGAGGGCGACGTGGCCGAAGAAGCCGCTGCCGAGGCCGCTCCGGCCGCTGACAGCGACAGCAAGCCGCAGGCCTGAACCGGCCGCGGCGGTGACGGTCTACGTCGATGACGCGGTGCATCCCTGGCGCGGACAGCGCTGGGCGCACCTGATGGCCGACACCCTGGCCGAGCTGCACGCGATGGCGGCGCAGCTCGGCATTCCCCCGCGGGCCTTCCAGAACAAGGCCAGCGGCGCCCACTACGACGTCACCGCCGAGCTGCGTACGCAGGCGATCGCGCTCGGCGCGCAGGCGATCTCAAGGCACACCGACCGCGCGCTGGTCAAAGCGGTGATCGCCAACGCCAGGGCGCAGTACCGGCCGTAGATGGGAGCGCCGGGCATGGCCCGGCGCTACCAATCAATCTCAGAACGGGTCGCTGCCCAGGCGGATTTCCACGTTCAGCAGCGAGCACAGCGCCAGCATCGCGTCGTCGTCGCGGGTCAGCGCCATCACGCCGGTGAAGCCGTCGCTGCCGGCATCCACGCTCCACAGCGTGTAGTTGTGCTCGCGCAGGCGGTCGAAGGCGGTGGACATCAGCTGCACGCCGTCCAGGTCTTCGGCGAAGTCCTCGTCGTCCAGGTCGCCGCCCCAGTCCAGCTGCAGGTTGAAGCGCGCCGACAGCTCGTTCACCGCCGACTGCAGCGATTCCAGGTCATCTCGTTCCACCTCGAAACCGGACTGCCAGGCGATGGCCGTGAACAGCGCCGGCAGCCAGTCGCTATCCGCTTCCAGCGGCTGCCCGTCCTCGGCCAGGTGCTCGCGCCAGCGGTTGAACTGCTGCAGGGCCAGCTCTTCGTCGCCCGGGTTGATCAGTACCAGCAGGTTCCAGACCCGCGCCTCGAAGCCGTCTTCGTCGAAGTCGTGGATGTCTTCCTCGAAGTCGAAATAGTCGCTGTTGTCGGGCATGGCGGAACTTCCTCTGGGGCAGGCCGGCATTCTACGGTTTATCCTGTGCCGCTGAAGCCGGCCTTGGTGGCCGTCACTGTGAATGAAGCGATGAGCGATACCCCTCCCGACCACCTGGCGATCAACCCGGCCAGCCCCTTCCATGATGCGCAGGCGCTGGAGCGCGGCGTTGGCGTGCGTTTCAACGACGTCGAGCGCGACAACGTCGAGGAATACTCGGTCAGCGAAGGCTGGATCCGCGTGCAGGCCGGCAAGGCCCGCGACCGCCGCGGCAACCCGATGACCATCAAGGTCAAGGGCAAGGTCGAGGCGTATTTCCTGGAAACGAAGCCGGAATAACCGGCTTGTGTAGAGTCGAGCCATGCTCGACTGCTTTCCGTTCCGGGGGGCTGTCGGCGGGGGGGCCGGGAGGGGAGGCTCGGGGGGCTCGTCAGTAGGCG
>NZ_JAWIRU010000010.1:0-19364 GCF_036320025.1 Stenotrophomonas sp. SMYL86 | reverse complement strand
ATACCCGGCTTGTGTAGCGGCGCCCCCGGCCCGCGTGCTTCCCGTCCCGGGTTCATGACGCCTGGGGCAAGAGCAGTCGAGCATGGCTCGACTCTACATTCGGCGTCACTCGCGCTTGCGCGATTCCAGCAGGTCCAGGTTGCGGATCAGGCGCCGTGAGATCTCGTCAGAGATCACCCCGCGCCGGGTCAGCCGGAACAGCTCCTCGCGCTCGGCATTGAGGCCGGCGCTGCGCAGCTGGCGGTAACCCAGTTCCATGCGCCGCACCTTCTCCGGGTCCACGTCGGGCCCGTCGCTGTCCTTCTCCAGGTGGCGCTGGTACAGCAGGCTGACCCGCGAGGCGGCATCGTTGTACAGCTGCACGTTCTCGGTGTTCTGGTTCATCACCATCTGCTGGCGCATGCGCTCGACCCCGGCCAGCGCCGCCTTCGACGACAGCCGGCGCGCCAGGTCCTCTTCCTTGCGCTCACCCGAATCGGACGGCAGCTGCAGGCCTTTCAACAGCCGCGGCAGCGCGATGCTGGCGCCCAGCAGCGAGAACAGGATCACCGACGCGGCCAGGAAGATCACCAGGTCACGCGCCGGGAATGCACTGCCGTCGGGCAGGAACAGCGGCAGGGTCAACACGCCGGCCAGGGTGATCGCACCGCGCACGCCGGCCACCGAGGTCGCCACCACGATGCGCCAGTTCGGCGCCTCGCCCCGCTCCAGGCCGCGACGACGCGCGCGCAGCAGGTTCCAGCGCAGCGACAGCCACACCCACAGCAGGCGCAGCACGACCAGTGCCAGATTGATCACCACCACATACACCAGCAGCCACCACGCACTCTGGTGGCCGGTCTCGTTCATGGTGGTGGTGGCGCGTTCGACAATGCCCGGCAGCTGCTCGCCCAGCAGCACGAACATGATGCCGTTGAAGCTGAACTGCAGCATGTTCCAGACCCCGGCGCGCTGCACGCGCATGCTGCCGGAGACGCGTCCGGTCAGCTCGACATAGCTCATCGCGATACCGGCGGCGACCGCGGCGAGGATGCCTGAGGCATGGATCTCTTCGGCCAGCAGGTAGGCCGCGAATGGAATCAGCAGGTTGACCAGCATCGCCGCGCCCGGCTCTTCGCCGAAGCGACGCCACAGCCAGCGCTGGAAGGTGGACACACCCAGCGTCACTGCCACGCCCACAGCAAGGCCGGCCACCGCCACCCACACGAAGGTCAGCGAGGCGGTGGCCAGCGAGAAGGTGCCGGTCATCACTGCCGCCACCGCGAAGCGGAAGCAGACCAGGCCCGAGGCATCGTTCAGCAGCGACTCGCCCTCAAGGATGTGCATCAGGCGCTTGGGAATCGGCGCCTTGGAGGCGATCGCCCCGACCGCCACCGGGTCGGTCGGCGACACGATGGCCGCCAGCGCGAAGCACACCGCCAGCGGCATCACTGGAATCAGCCAGTGGATGAGGAAGCCGGCGCCGATGACGGTGAACACCACCAGGCCGAACGCCAACTCGAGGATCGCGCCCTTGTCGCGGAACAGGCCCTGTTTGGGAATACGCCAGCCATCCAGGAACAGCAGCGGCGGCAGGAACAGCAGGAAGAACACCTCCGGCTCCAGCGCGTGGCCGCGGTTGAACACGCCGGCGATGACCGCACCCAGGCCGATCTGCACCAGCGGCAGCGGCAACGAGAACGGCAGGACACGAACCAGGTAGCCGCTGGCGACAACGGCCACCAGCATCGCCAGGACGACTTCAATGGTATGCATGCTTCTTCCAGGAAGCGGCGCGCGGGGAGGCTCGCAAGCCAGCGCCGGAAACCCGGAAAAAACTACCACATGCGGCCATGACCGCGACGGCCGGGGCCGCCGCGCGTCAGCCCCGGCTCATGCCCCGTCGAAGCGGTACAGATCCATGGCGAGGAAGCCAGCATCGATACCGGCGTCGATGCGGCGTGCACCGAAGCCGCCGTCGCCGGCCGCGCCCATCGCGAAAAACAACGGCAGCAGGTGCTCGTCGGTCGGGTGCGCACGTTCGGCGAATGGCGCCTGCCTGCGGTAATCCAACAGGGCCTGGCGGTCATTGGCGGCCAGGCGCTGCTCCACCCACTCGATGAAGGGCCGCACGTACGGCGCTTCCTTGCCGTCCTGGTAGTCCCCCCAGTCGTGCAGGTTGTGGGTGATGCTACCCGAGCCGACCAGCAGCACGCCCTGATCGCGCAGCGGCGCCAGCGCGCGGCCCAGCGCGAACTGGTGCTCGGGGCCGAGCATCGGCTGGATCGACAGCGGCACCACCGGGATGTCGGCCTGCGGGCGCAGCAGCCGCAGCGGCACCCAGGCACCGTGGTCGAGGCCACGCTGCGGGTCGAGTGCCACCGGCAGGCCAGCGGCGGCGATGCGGCCGGCCACCTCTTCGGCCAGCGCCGGATCGCCCGGCGCCGGGTACTGCAGTTCAAACAGCGCGCGCGGGAAGCCGCCGAAGTCATGGATGGTCGGTGGCTGCGGATGCGCGCCGACCAGCGGCTGCCGGCCCAGCCAGTGCGCCGAGGCCATCACGATGGCGCGCGGTGTCGGCAGGTCGCGCGCCAGCTCGGCCAGGCGCACGCCAACCTGGCCCGGATGCAGGGCGGTCATCGGCGAACCATGCGAGATGTACAGCGAAGGCAGGCGGGACATGAAATTCTCCAGTTGCAGGATCAGGCGGCGATCAGCGCGAACGCAGGGTCCACTTGCCATCGCCGACCAGGAACAGCACTACCAGCGCCAGTGCCCAGAACGCCGGGTATTCCCAGCCGCCGCCGGCATTGGCGAAACCGAAGCCGTTGGCGCCGTGCACGGTGACGATGGTGCCCAGCAGCAGCGGCACACCGACAAGGCCCACCCAGCGTGCGTAGATGCCCAGCAGGAGCGCGACGGTGATCACCAGCTCGACGCCGATGGTGAGGTAGCCGAGCACGCCGGGCAGGCCCAGCGACTCGAAGAACGCCGCCGTGCCGGCCGGGGTGAATACCAGCAGCTTGGTCAGCGCATGGACCAGGAACAGCACGCCCAGGGCCAGGCGCAGCAGGGTGGCGCCGTACGGGGCCAGCGGCGAAACAGGAGCGGTCGTGGTGTGCATGGGGAAACACCTTGAAGGGAGTGGGCACAGGTTATTGCGCCTTCGTGGACCAATAAATACGATGGATTGACCGTATTTATTTCAAAAGGCGCAACAATGGACACCCTCGAGGCGATGCGCGTGTTCGTGGCGGTGGTCGAGCGCAACGGCTTCAGTGCCGCCGCCCAGGCCCTGGATATGTCCACTGCCGGCGTCACCCGCCAGGTCGCCGCGCTGGAAAAGCGCCTGTCCACCCGCCTGCTCCACCGCACCACGCGCCGGGTCAGCCCGACCAGTGCCGGTGCCGCCTACTACGCCCAGTGCGTGCGCCTGCTGGCCGAGTTCGACGCGCTGGAGGCCAGCATCGGCGCGCAGGCGCTGGAGCCCTCCGGCACGCTGCGCATCAACGCACCGGTCAGCTGGGGCATCGCCCGCCTCGGCCCGCTGCTGGCCAGCTACCGCGAACGCTTCCCGCAGGTGGAACTGGACCTGGCCCTGTCCGACCGGCTGGTGGACATGGTCGAGGAAGGCTACGACGTCGCCATTCGCATCACCCGCGAGCCAGGGCCGACGTTGATCGCGCGACGTCTGGGCGAATCGCGGGTGAGCCTGTGCGCCGCGCCGGCCTACTTGGCCGCACGCGGTACGCCACAGACGCCGCAGGAGCTGCAAGCACACGCCTGCCTGAGCTACAGCTACTGGGCCGCCGGCGACCATTGGCCGCTGCAGGGGCCGGGCGGCGAAGTGAAGGTGGCGGTGAGCAGCCTGCTGCACGCCAACAACGGCGACGTGCTGCGCGAAGCAGCAATCGCCGGCATGGGCGTGATCCTGCAGCCCGATTTCCTGCTGGAAGACGCGCTGGCCGATGGCCGCCTGGTGCGCATCCTGCCCGAATGGGAGGCCTCGCCGATCGGCATCTTCGCGGTCTATACCAGCCGCAGCCATCTGGCACCGAAGGTGCGCAGTTTCATCGACCATCTGGTGGAGGCCGGGGTGTAGCCGAATCTGGCGCTTGCCGGTAGTGCCGGCCGCTGGCCGGCAATCAGACACATCCCGGTCCTGGGCGAATGCCGGCCAGCGGCCGGCACTACCACTTAGGCGGCAACCTCATCCAGCGCCTCGATGATCCGTTCCAGCGGCGCCGGCCGCCCGAGCAGGTAACCCTGCACCTGGTCGCAGCCGTGCGCAGCCAGCCAGTCCAACTGCCCCGGCGTTTCCACGCCCTCGGCGATGATGGTCAGGCCCATGCTGTGGCCCAGCGACAGCAGCGCGCGGCAGATCGAGGCATTGCGTGGGTTGGTTTCCACGTCGGCGACGAAGCTGCGGTCGATCTTCAGGATGTCCAGTGGCAGGTGCTGCAGGTAGGACATGCTGGAATAGCCGGTACCGAAGTCATCCAGCGACACGCTGATGCCCTGCTCGTGCAGGCGCTGCATGGTCTGCATCGCCTGCGCCGGCTTGCGCATCAGGCTGCTCTCGGTCAGCTCCACGTGCAGCGCGCCGCGGGCCAGGCCGAACTCCTGCTGCGCGCGGGTGAACTCGGCCACCAGGTCGCTGTTGAAGAACTGCACCGCCGATACATTGACCGCGATCGGCAGCTCGCCCCAACCGGCCTCGACCAGCCGGCGCTGCGCCTTCGCCGCCGCACGGATCACCCAGCGGCCCAGCGCCAGGATCAGCCCGGTGTCCTCACACAGCTGGATGAACTCGTTGGGCGGGATGAAGCTGCCATCGGCCTGCGGCCAGCGCAGCAGAGCCTCCAGCGCGGCCGGGCTGCCATCGCTGGCGTGCCGGATCGGCTGGAAATACAGCTGGAACTCGTTGTCGATGGCGGCGTGGATGCGTCCGGCCAGGCGCAGGCGGTCGGCCAACCGCGTGGTCACCGCCGCGTCGAACCAGACCACCACATTGCCTTCGGCGCGCGCGGCATGCGCGGCCTGTGCGGCCATGCCGATCACCTGCTCGGCGCTGTGGCCGTCGCCGGCAATGTGCACGGCCACGCCGATGCGCGGCTCGAACTGGTGCAGCGAATCCTTGCCGCGCATCGGCGCCGACACGATCTGCAGCAGGTCGTCCAGCACGCGCTGGGTATCGTGCTCGGCACCGATGGCGAACACGAAGTCCTCCGCCGGCTGGAATGCCAGCGTGCCGCAGCGCGCGCCCAGGCCACCGAGCCGGGTCGCCATCGACTGCAGCACCGCATCGCCGATCTCGCGGCCCAGCGTGTCGGCCACCAGCTGCAGTCCGCGCAACTGCACGAACGCAATGGTGTAGCCCGCATCGTGCTCGTCCAGCTGTTCGGTCAGCGCGCGCACGTTGAGCAGGCCGGTGGCCGGGTTGTGCCGCGCCTGGTAGGCCAGGTCGCGCTCGTAGGCCAGCCGTTCGCTCACATCCTCGGCCAGCACCAGGCAGGCGGGCTGGCCATCGAAATCGAGCCTGGACAGGTGTGCGCGCACTTCGAACACACTGCCGTCCTTGCGCCGGTGCAGGCGCACGGTGGCATCCTGCAGCTCGCCGACACGGGCCTTGGCGATCGCACCCTTCACCTCGTCCCAGCCTTCGCGCGGGCGGATGTCGAGGATGCTCATCGCCAGGAATTCCTCGCGGCTGTAGCCGTACTGGCGCACGGCGGCATCGTTGACCTCGATGAAGCGCAGCGTATCCGGATCGAACACCCAGAACGGCGCTGGATTGCGGTCGAACAACAGGCGGAAGCGGCGTTCCACTTCGCTCATCTGCTCGCGGGCCTGGTAGCGTTCGCTCAGGTCGGTCAGCGCACCGATCATGCGGCGCTCGCTGTCGGCCACCTCCACCCGCTGCCCGCGTGCACCCACCCAGCGCACTGCGCCTCCGGGCAGCACCAGGCGGAACACCTGGTCGAGCACCGCGCCACCGGCGAAGGCCTGGTCGAAGGCCTGCTGCAGGCGCGCTGCATCATCACGATGCACGCGCGCGAAGAAATCGGCCACCGGCAGCGCATCGGTCTGCACGCCGAAGATCTCACGCGCCAGCGGTGACCAGCGCAACAGTGCGGCATCCTCGTCCACGTACCAGGTGCAGACGCGCCCGACCTGGTGGGCCAGGCGCAGCTCGGCATGCCCGGTCTTCAGTTCCTCCGCCATCGACTGCTGGCGGCGGGTGCTGCGGCGCACCGCGTACAGCAGGACCAGCAGCACCCCGACGTAGGCCAGCACGATCGCTACTGACGCCTGCAGGTAGGGCCACCATGGCGCCAGCACGTCCTCATCGGCCAACCCGACCTGCACCGCCAGCGGGCTGCGCTCCAGCGTGCTGATGGTGATGATGCGCTGCACACCATCGACCGCGCCCGGCAGGCTGCCCAGCTCGACCACGGCCTGCTTGCCGAGCAGGTCGCGATGCGGGAGATCGTAGCGTCGGCCGACCGTGCCGTGCGGGTCCGGTACGCGGGCCAGCATGTAGCCTTCCGCATCGCTGATCGAAACCAGCCCGTTCGGGCCAACATCGAGGCCGCCGATGATGCGCTGCAGTTCGCCGCAGCGCAGCCGCGCCAGCAACCAGCGGTCACCGGCCATCGGCAGCGCCAGCGGCACCACCCAGCCACCGTCGCTGGCGCGCAGCGGCGGGCCGATGTACAGCGAACTGCCCAGGCCGCGGCGCTGCGGATCGGTCCACAGCGGCAGGTTCAGGTCACCTTTGCCGGCCGTCAGGGCGCGGCCATAGCTGTCCAGCACCACGATGCTGTGCAGCTCGGCATGCCGGCGCAGCACGCCGCCGATGGAGGCATCAAGCAGCGCCGGCGCCTGCGCGGGCACGCTGCGGAACACTTCAACGGCATCGGCGGCGATGCCGGACATCGCCCGCTCCAGGTTGCGCAGCTCCAGCGCCAGCAGGCGCTCGCTGCCCACCGCCAGTGCACGGCTCTGGCGCTGTGCGGCCTCCAGCCGGCGGTGATGGTCGTTGGCCAGCATGGTGGTCAACCCGGCCACCAGCAGAATGCCCAGCAATACCCCGCCCCAGGTAATGGCGCGCAGCGGCCGGGCCAACGCCCGTTTCAGCGCGGGCATCGGTTGGTCTTCCTTGTGCAGTCGGCTGGCTTCATGCGCGAACGAATCCTCCACATCCCCGACCTCAACGGCCGGCGGACGCCATTCTTGACGCCTGACCCGCCCCCGCATGGCCACCTCCCCGTGTCCGCGCAGGGCTCCTGAGGCCAGCATGCACCACACCGGTGACGGCGTGAAGATCGCTTCCGCGCGTTCAGCCAGATCCCGCACAGGGCGGGCGGCACTACGGGAGGGCCAGCCGGGGCGGAGCGGATTAGACTTGGGGTTTTCCGCTGCAAGAGAAGTCCATGTCCAAGCTGCGCCGTCCCACCCTGGCACTGGCCATCGTTGCCAGCCTGTCCCTGGCCGCCTGCGACCGCCCGGCCGATCCGGCTGCCGGCACCGCCGCGCCGGCCGATGCCGCACCTGCGGCCGCCAAGCCGATGCTGGGCAGCTTCGGCTTCGATGCCAGCGGCATGGACCGCAGCATCAACGCCGGCGATGATTTCTTCGGCTTCGCCAACGGCACCTGGGTGAAGAACACCGAGATCCCGGCCGACCGCTCGCGCTTCGGCAGCTTCAACGTCATCGCCGAGAAGACCCTGGCCGACACCCGCGCCATTCTCGAAGGCGCCGCCGGCAACACCCAGGCCAGCGGTGACGACAAGCTGATCGGCGACTACTACGCCGCCTACATGGACGAAGCCGGCATCGAGCAGCACGGCATCGCGCCGGTGCAGCCGCAGCTGAAGGCCATCGATGCGATCGCCGACAAGGCCGGGTTGGCCCGAGCCCTCGGCGGCGAGATGCGCGCCGACGTCGACCTGCTCAATGCGACCAACTTCTACACCGACCGCCTGTTCGGCCTGTGGGTGTCGGTGGACCTGCTGCAGCCGGACCGCAACGCGCCCTACCTGGTGCAGGGCGGCCTGGGCATGCCCGACCGTGACTTCTACCTGGGCGGCGGCCGCATGGCCGAGCTGCGCAAGCAGTACCAGGCCTACATCGCACAGATGCTGCAGCTGGCCGGTGTCGCCGATCCGGCGGGCAAGGCGCAGCGCATCCTCGCGCTGGAGACGAAGATCGCGCAGGCGCACGCCACCCAGGAAGAAACCAATGATGTGACCAAGGGTGCCAATCCCTGGACCCAGGCCGACTTCAATGCCAAGGCGCCGGGCATGGACTGGAACGCCTTCCTCGACGCGGCTGCGCTGGGCAAGCAGCAGGACTTCATCGTCTGGCAACCCAAGGCGGTGGCCGGCCTGTCCAAGCTGGTCGCCACCGAGCCGCTGGATGTCTGGAAGGATTACCTGGCCTTCCACGCGCTGGACCGCGCCGCTGCCTACCTGCCGAAGAAATTCGCCGATGCCCGCTTCGCCTTCCACGGCACCACGCTGAGCGGCACGCCGCAGCAGAGCGACCGCTGGAAGCGTGCAGTGGACGACGCCAACCATGCCATCGGCGAAGCGATCGGCAAGCGTTACGTCGAGAAGCACTTCGACGCCAAGACCAAGGAACGCGCGGACGAGATGGCGAAGAACATCATCGCCGCCTTCGCCAAGCGCATCGACGCGCTCGCGTGGATGTCGCCGCAGACCAAGGCCAGCGCCAAGGCCAAGGTGGCCGGGCTGACCGTGGGCATGGGTTACCCGGAAAAGTGGCGTGATTACACCGGCCTGGAGATCCGCCGTGATGACGCGCTGGGCAATGCGCAGCGCGCCGAACTGTTCGAGTACCAGCGCAACATCGCCAAGCTGGGCAAGGCGGTCGACCACAGCGAGTGGGCGATGCTGCCGCAGACCATCAACGCGATGAACGTGCCGCTGGAGAACCGCCTGGTGTTCCCGGCCGCGATCCTGCAGCCGCCGTTCTTCGACGGTGCTGCCGACGACGCGGTGAACTACGGCGCCATCGGCGCAGTGATCGGCCATGAGATCAGCCACGGCTTCGACAACGCCGGTGCGCTGTTCGACGAGACCGGCAAGCTGCACAACTGGTGGACCGCTGAAGACCTGAAGCAGTTCAACGCCGCTGGTGATGCGCTGGCCGCACAGTTCAGCAGCTACGAGCCGTTCCCGGGCGTGCATGTGAACGGCAAGCTGACCCTGGGCGAGAACATCGCCGACGTGGCTGGCCTGGGTACCGCCTACGATGCCTACCAGCTGTCGCTGCAGGGCAAGCCGGGCCAGACCCTGGAAGGCTTCACCCCCGACCAGCGCTTCTTCCTCGGCTTCGCCCAGGCGTGGCGCAGCAAGAGCCGCGAGCAGGCGCTGCGCAACTCGCTGCTGACCGATGTGCATGCACCGGGCCAGTTCCGCGCACTCACCGTGCGCAACATCGACGCCTGGTACCCGGCGTTCGAAGTGAAGGAAGGCCAGAAGCTGTACCTGGCCCCGGACAAGCGGGTCAAGGTGTGGTGATGTAACCGGAACGGGCGCCAAAAGGCGCCCGTTTCATTTCCTGGTAGCTGCCAACCCTGGTTGGCAAATGCCCCGCTCTGGTGGGTGCCAACCTTGGTTGGCACGGGGCAGGAATCCACGCATGGCGTGGATCTACCTGCGGGTGGTGGCAACCATCAGCAGAGCGCTCGCAGCCAACACCGCAGCAGCCCAAAGCGTGGCGTACGGCCCGACACCATCCAGCAGCCGTCCACCGCCCCACGCGCCAAGCGCGATGCCGATATTGAACACGCCTACATACAGGGCGGTGGCGATCTCCACGGCCTGCGGCACCGCTTTCATCATCCAGCTCATCAGGCCCACCGATACGCCGCCATAGGCCAGGCCCCATAGCAGCAGCACCGCAATGCCACCGCTCGGCGTGCCACCCAGCCACAGCAACAGCAGCGGCGTCAGCAGCAGGCCCGATGCGATCGCCAGCAACGTACCGCGCGGATGGCGTGCTGCCAGCGGCCCGGCGATGAAGTTGCCGGCGATGCCGGCCAGGCCGTAGGCAAACAGCAGTGCACCGATCCAGGACGCCTCCACGCCCGAGACGGACGTCAGCAGCGGCCGCACGTAGGTGAAGGCGATGAAGTGCCCGGACACCAGCAGCACGGTCAGCCACAGGCCACGCCGCAGGTCACGCTGGCCAAGCTGCTGCACGAACTGCCGCAGCCGCACCGATGTACTTACAGGTAACGCAGGAACCACCCGCAGATGCAGCAGCATCACCGCCGCACTGAACAACGCCATCGCTGCAAAGGCGCTGCGCCAACCCAATGCATCCCCGATCAGCGCGCCCAACGGAACACCCAGCACCGACGCTGCGGCCACGCCGCCGAAGATGATCGAGGTAGCCAGGCCGATGCGGTCAACCGGCACCAGGCGCGCAGCCAGACCGCCGGCGATGGCCCAGATGCCGCCCATGCAGAACCCCACCAGCACCCGTGCGGCCAACAGCCAGCCGATGCCCGGTGCCAGCGCCGAGGCGAGGTTGGCGACCAGCAGGAGCGCAAGCAGCGCGCACAGGATGCGACGGCGATCAATGCCACCGGCTGCGATCACCACCAGCGGTGCGAACACTGCCGCCAGCAGGGCCGGCAGCGAGATCATCAGGCCGGCGGTGCCGGTGGACGCGCCGAGATCTTCGGCGATCGGGGTCAGCAGGCCGACCGGCAGCATTTCGGTGGTGACCACCGAGAACGTGGCGAGGCCGACGGCGGAAACCGACCACCATGGATGACGAGGCACAGTCGCGGCGTGCGCAGGCGATGAAGCGCTCACGGGACGATTCCTTCAGGGGATGTGGTCGAGGCAGACGGGCGCAGTGCACGTTGCGCGAGCACGGCGAACAGCAGCACGCCACCGCCTGCCACCAGCGCAACAGCAAAACCGCTGCGCACGCCCCCCGCATCGACACCCTGCCCGGACAGTGCCGCGCCCAGCGCCACGCCGATGTTCAATCCGGCCAGCAACCAGGTCATGCCTTCGGTCAGGCGCGATTCGGGCACGTACTGTTCGACCAGCGACATCGCAACGATCATCGTCGGCGCGAAGAACACCCCGGCCAGCAGCACGGCAACGGCCAGGGCAGGCAGGCTGCCGACCCACAGCAGCGGTAGCGTGGCCAATGCAGTGGCCGCTGCTCCGGTCAGCAACAGGCGCGGCAACGGGATCTGCAGCTTCAGCGCACCAAACAGCAGGCCCGCCGTGCAGCTGCCCAGCGCATAGGCCGACAGCACCCAACTGGCAGCCAGTGGCTGCCCGCGCTGTTCGGCGAAGGCCACGCTGGTGATGTCGACGGTACCGACAATCACACCCATCGCCAGCATCAGCAACGCCAGCAGGCGGATCTCCGCTTGCCGCAGCAGCGAGCGCGAGGGTGTTGCGCCTTCGCAGCGCTGCAGCGGTGGTTCGGTACCGCGTTGCAGAACCAGTGCGGTCACCCCGAGCACCAGCAGCAGGGCGGCGGCCAGCACGCCGGCCTGCGGCCATACCGCCACCGACAACCCGACGGACAACGGTGGCCCGGCGATGAAGGTCACCTCGTCGAACACGGTCTCCAGCGAATACGCGGTCTGCAGCTGCGGGCGCCCGCGATGGATCGCGGTCCAGCGCGCGCGCACCATCGCCGACACGCTGGGCATGCAACCGGCCAGCATCGCCGCAATGAACAGCGTCCAGTCCGGCGCGGCCAGCAGCGTGCACGCAAGCAGCAACAGCAACCCGGCCGCACTGGCCGCGGTGGCCCACGGCAGCACCCTGCCCTGCCCGCGCCGGTCGACCCAGCGCGATACCTGCGGCGACAGCAACGCGTAGGTCAGCACGAAGGTGGCCGACACCGCACCGGCCAGTGCATAGCTGCCGCGCAGCTGGGACAGCAGGGTGATGATGCCGATACCGGTCATCGGTAGAGGAAGGCGTGCCAGCAGCCCGGCCAGGGCGAGGCCGGCGGTGCCGGGGGCCGCGAACAGGTCGCGATAGGGGGTGGCCATCAGGTTCTCCAGGGCAGTGACTTGCCTGGCGCACCGGGCGCCACGACAATACATACAGAGCGTATGAATAAGAGGCTACATTCATACGTACCGTATGTAAATAATCATGCACTGTGTATGTAAGGAGCTCCGGATGGTTCGTCGCACCCGCGCCGAGATGGAAGAAACCCGCGCCACCCTGCTGGCCACCGCCCGTCGGGTGTTCAGCGCGCATGGCTATGCCGCCACCTCGATGGACGACCTGACCGCCCAGGCCGGGCTGACCCGCGGCGCGCTGTACCACCACTTCGGCGACAAGAAGGGTCTGCTGGCGGCTGTCGTCGCCCAGCTCGATGCCGAGACCGACCTGCGTCTGCAGGCGATCAGCGATGGCGCGGATGATGCCTGGGACGGCTTCGTGCAGCGTTGCCGCGCCTATCTGGAGATGGCACTGGAGCCGGAGATCCAGCGCATCGTGCTGCGCGATGCGCGCGCGGTACTGGGTGGCGCCTCACCGGAATCGCAGCGGCACTGCGTGAACTCGATGCAGCGCCTGATCGAGCAGCTGATCACCCAGGGTGCGGTGGCGCCGGTGGATGCGCAGGCGCTGGCGTCGCTGATCTACGGCAGCCTGGCCGAGGCCGCGTTCTGGATCGCCGAGGGCGAGGATGGCGACGCGCGCCTGCAGCAGGCGACGGCGGCGCTGGAGATGCTGTTGCGTGGGTTGAAGTCGGCCGGATGAAGCCCATCCACGCATGGCGTGGATCTACTGCGGAATCCGCTCTGGTAGAGGCCACCCCTGGTTGGCGCTTCTGCGGCACCGCGCGAAATGCGTGCCGACCAAGGTCGGCAGCTACCAGAACCATGGTGTCAGTAGATCCACCTACTGCGGAATCCGCTCTGGTAGAGGCCAACCTTGGTTGGCGCTTCTGCGGCACCGCGCGAAATGCGTGCCGACCAAGGTCGGCAGCTACCGGAGCAGTTCGGGCCACCCGCGCAACACCGCCACCGGCACGCCCATGCGCGTGCAGGCGCGGCTGGCCAGGCCATCGGGCAGCGCGCGGCGGAACAGCGGCGCCATGCCCTGCATCAGCTTCGCCGACGCTGCAGCTTGTGCGCGCTGGCGCGCATTGCGTTCCAGCATGCCCTCGGCCCAATCCGGCAGCAGCGCCGCACCGGCGCCGAGGAACACTTCGCGCGACAGGCCCGGCACCGGTACCGGCAAGCGCACGCCGGACAACACCTCCAGCACTTCGCGCGAGCGTTCGTCGACGCGCAGTTCCGGCTGCCGCGCGCAGAAGTACGCGGCCACTTCCGCTTCACTGCGCGGCACATCCACCGCACCCAGTGCCTCGGCCACGCAGCGGTACTCGTCGTAGTAGCGATCGGCGATGTGCGCCGGCACCTCGCGCCCGTAGCGGCGGAAGCCTTGCAGGAAACCGAAGGCTTCGGTCACATGCACCCAGGTCAGCAGTTGCGGATCATCGGCAGCATAGGTCTCGCCCTGTGCGGTCTGGCCGCGGATCTGCGCATGGATGCGGCGTACCTTGGCCACCAGCGCCTCCACCTCGCCGCGGGGCGCATAGCTGGTGCCGGCAACGAAGGCGGTGGTGCGGCGCAGGCGGCCCACCAGGTCCTGCCGGAAGTTGGAATGGTCGTAGACCCCGGCCAGTGCGCGCGGGTGCAGGGTCTGCAGCATCAGTGCGCACAGGCCACCGGCCAGCATCGACGGGAATTCCGCATGCAGCCGCCAGGTGACGCTGTCCGGGCCGAACCAGCCCGGGTCTCCCAGCGGGTGGTCGTAATCGATGCCGCTCTGGCCACGCGGGAAGGCCTCCAGTACCCAGCGCCGGATAGGCGCGGTGACGGGGCGGGAAAGTCGCTGCAGCAGAGCCGGCATCACAGGTCCAGGAAAGGCGGAAGAGCGGCCGCAGGTTGCGCGGTCGGCCCCGATTCTGGGCGATCACGACGCCGACGGCGAGTCTCCGCGCTCAGCCACGGTTTCATGTGCAGCCGCAGCACGTTTCACCCTGCGACATCCTGTCGCAGGCTGCGACCATGATGTTGCGATGCAACAACATTCACCCATTCAGACAAAACCCTTACGCCGCTAGGCATTGCGCCCATTGCACGGCTCGCTGGAAGTGCTAGAACTGAACCCGCCACACCGTCCAACGCTGATCGACGCACGTTCCACAAGGAGCCAGCCATGATTGCTTTGTTCAAGGGTTTGGGACTACTGCTTCGCGACAACGAGCTCTACAGCAGCCCGTTCGAAAAACAGGTCGCGCACTGGCGCAGCCTCAGCGAGCAGCAGATCCGCGATGAAGTGGCTGTGCTGGCCCAGGCCAAGTGCCAATGGCTGATCGCCTCGATCGTCGGCTGGCAGGCGGCCTCGCTGCTGATCCTCGGGCTGATCACCAACTACCTGTGGCGCGACGATTACCACATCACCTTCACCCGCGTGGTCGTGGTGTTCGGCTCATGGATCTCGATCCTGTTCGTGATCTGGTTCATGGCCAACATGTTCGACCGCACCGCCGGTTTCGAGCGCTGGATGAAGGCCTTCAACAGCCGTGCCCGCATCAGCTCCAAGGCCGACAGTGTCGAACACGTGGCCGAGGCGCTGGACCTGGCCGAGCACTATCCGGAAGTGCTGGACTACAAGCAGGCGGTCACCGCCCGGCGCGAACTGCGCCATGAGGACATCCGCATCATGACCGAGATCGGGCGCATGAAGCAGCACTCCGAACTGGTCGGCCGCCTGAACCATGTGGGTGAGAACGAGCACCACCACGACCTGACACTGCAACCTGCCTACTGACCCTTCAGGGAAGCGGGGGGACCCACAATGCCACCGTGATCACTCACGGTGGCATTGTTCTATCGGGTCCTGGCTGACGCATTGGTGGAAGCCCCTGGGCAGGTCACGCATCGCCTCGGTCTTTCCCACCGCCACCGCGAACCGACGCAACGGCGGCGTGGCACACGCGGCCCCGCTGCTGCATGCAGGGTCCAGCACCACGTAGTGGCAGTGGCCACTGCTGCTGGCGATGCACTGGAACCGCGCCTCGCCATCGACCACGGTGCGTTTGCTGTACAGCGTGTCCACGCCGTTGGCATTGGTACGGGTGATCGAGGTTTCGCTGGACTTCTCGCAGCCGGCCAATGACAGCGCAGCAACGCAGGCAAACAGGAACAGGCGCATGGTGCCTCCAGGGTGCGGCTACATGCCGCGGAACAGGCTCATGAAGGGTTGGCTGACCACCAGCGTCTCCGTACGCCCACGCAGGCGCAGCACCCCGCGCCCGGTATCGTCGCGGCTGACCGCTGCCACCGCCTTCATGTTGACGATGGTCGAGCGATGGATCTGGCGGAAGTGCTGCGGATCGAGCACTTCCAGCAGCTCGCGCAACGGTGTGCGCAGCAGGCTCTCACCGGCCACGGTCATCACGGTGGTGTACTTGTTGTCAGCACGGAAGTAGGCCACGTCTTCCAGCATGATCAGCTGCGTCTCGCGGCCGTTGCTGGCGGTGATCCAGGCCAAGGGCGGGCGCTCTGCCGCCCTCTGCGACGGCCCCAGGCGCTGAAGCAGGCGTTCGAGTACGGCATCGTCCTGGCGCGTTGATGGCAGCCGCGACAGGATGCGTTCGCGCGTGGCCAGCAGGCGCTCATCGCTGACCGGCTTCAGCAGGTAGTCCATCGCACCCTGCTCGAACGCGTCGATGGCGTACTGGTCGTAGGCGGTAACGAACACCACCTGGGTGCGCGGGCTCAGTTCGGACAGCGAACGGGCCACTTCAATGCCACTGATGCCGGGCATGCGGATATCGAGGAAGGCGATGTCCGGCTGTTTCTCGGCCAGCTGTTCCAGCGCACTGGCGCCATCCTCGCACTCGGCCACCAGCTTCAGGTCCGGCCACAACCGGCCCAGCTGCTCGACCAGCGACTGCCGCAGCAGTTCCTCGTCTTCGGCAATGAGCGCCTCAAGCGGCATGGCTGCGCTCCTTGCTCGACTGCGGCAGGGTCATGGTCGCGGCCACGCCGCTGGGGAAGTTGGCGACGATCGCCACGCCGGCCTGTTCGCCGCAGGTCAGGCGCAGGCGCTCGCGCAGGTTCTTCAGGCCGATGCCGGTACCGCTGGTGCCCTGGCCGAAGCCGAGGCCATCGTCGGCCACCGTCACCGTTACATGGTCATCGAAGCCACGCGCCAGGATCCAGATCGTGCCACCGCCGGGCTTCGGTTCCAGGCCATGCTTGATCGCGTTCTCCACCAGCGTCTGCAACGCCATCGCCGGCAGCTGCACGCCGTGCAGTTCGTTCGGTACCTGCACCTCCACCCCCAGCCGTGCGCCCATGCGGATACGCAGGATCTCCAGGTAGGCACGGGTGCGCTCCAGCTCCACGCCCAGCGTGGACAGCGATTCGTCCACCTGTGGCAACGAGCTGCGCAGGTACTGGATCAGGTGGCCCAGCATCTGGTCGGCACGTGCCGGGTCGGTGCGGGTCAGCACCTGCGCGTTGGCCAGCGTGTTGTAGAGGAAGTGCGGTTCCACCTGCGCGTGCAGCAGGTTCAACCGGGCCACCGACAGCTCCTTTTCCACCTGGGTCTGCTCGGCCGCGGCCTGCTCGTCGCGACGCTGGTCGGCAACACGGCGGCTGATCGCGCGGGTGACCGCTTCGGCGTTCTCGAAGTTGCTGCCCTCATCCAGTGCCAGCAGGTCGGCCCACCAGCCGGCATCCGGCTCAAACAACAGGGTGACGGTACTGGTGCCCTGCCCCGGCGTGACCGTCGCCAGCACGCTGTTGCGCTTGATCGCCAGCCGTGCCGGCAGGTTCCAGCGCGATGGCTGGCGGCCGTTCCAGGCATCCACGCGGCGCACGTAGGCCCGCACCTGCAGGCTGCCGGCCGAACTTTCCACGTCTTCAACGCGCGGCAGTTCAGCGATGGCCGCTTCCACCACCGAGAATGCCTGGCCGGCATCCATCGGCAGTTCCACCTGGCGGCGCTGGCGGCCGGAGAGCGTGGTCGAATCCAGCCGGCCGGCGACCAGCCAGACGCGGCGTACATGGGTAATCGCGCTGCCCAGCGCGGAAATCATCAGGAACATCACCAGCAGCCCGAACACCCAGCCAGGGCCGTCGTTCATGCCGCTGAAAATGCCGCTCCAGACCATGCCGGCGACGAACAGCGCCGCAGCCCAGGCCAGCAGGTGACGAAGCAGGAGAGAGAGGCTGGCGAACACGGCGGCGCCTTGGAGGAAGGGGGTGAGCCGAGCATAGGGCGGCCCGCCGGGCAAACAAGCGGGTTGCGACGAAGGGCCGGAAAGCGGGGATGGAAGCCATTCTGGTAGAGCCGGCCGCTGGCCGGCTCCCCATGACCTCCACAAGCATCACAAGGTTGCCGGCCAGCGGCCGGCACTACCCGGGAGGCGCCGGGCGAAGCCGGCGCATTCCCTTACTTGCGCTGGTCGGCGCTGGCGTCACGCACGGCGCGGAACGATTCGTCCTTGCTCCAGTTCGGCCAGCTGCGCGAGTTGGCCAGCTGGTTGCCCAGCGTGTACAGCACTTCCAGGTCGCGGGCGGCACCGGCGAACACCCAGTCCGGCTGCCACTCGTCGCCCTGCTGGTGGTAGCGCTTGGCGGTGTAGTCCTCGGAGGCCTTCTTGCCTGCGGCCACGCCACCGTCCACCCAGTCCTGGCCGGCCGACCAGGACAGTGCCGGCACGCCACGCTTGGCGAACGGGAAGTGATCGGAGCGGAAGAACAGGCCCGCTTCCGGCTTCGGGTCCGGCGTGTAGCGGATATCCCAGCCCTTGGCCACGTCCTTCAGCTGGTCCAGCAGCTCGAAGCGCGCGGCACCGTAGATGCCGAAATCACGCGACGGCCCGAACGGCGCCATGCCATCCATGTTGATCACCGCCACGGTCTTTTCCAGCGGATACAGCGGATGGGTGGCGTAGTACTCCGAACCCAGCAGGCCCTTTTCCTCGGCGGTGACCGCCAGGAACAGCAGCGAACGCTGCGGGCGCTTGGCCTTGGCGAAGCCACGGGCCAGTTCGATCAGCGATGCGGTGCCACTGGCGTTGTCCAGAGCGCCATTGAAGATCCGGTCGCCACGTGCGTCGGGCTCGCCCACGCCGATGTGGTCCCAGTGCGCGCTGTAGACGATGGTCTCGTCCGGGTGGCTGCTGCCTTCCAGGCGCGCGGCCACGTTGTGCGAGGTGATCACTTCGGTCTTCACCGCGTACTTCGCGTCCAGGCTGGCGCCGGTCAGCGGCACCGGGGTGAAGTCGCGCTGCTGCGCCTTCTTCTTCAGCGCCTCGAAGTCCTGCCCGGCCGAGCGGAACAGCTCCACGGCCAGGTCGCGCTGGATCCAGCCTTCCAGCAGCGGGTGGCTGTCGGCCGGGTTGTCGCGCACCACATCGAACATGGTGTTGGTGTTGGAACCGGCCACGGTGGCCCAGCCGTACGACGCCGGTGCGGTCTCGTGCACGATCAGCACGCCCAGCGCCCCCTGGCGGGCGCCTTCTTCGTACTTGTAGGTCCAACGGCCGTAGTAGGTCATGCCCTTGCCGTCGAAATCACCCTGGCCGGTCTCGAAGTCCGGGTCGTTGATCAGCACGACGGCGATCTTGCCCTTCAGGTCCACGCCCTTGAAGTCGTCCCAGTTGCGCTCCGGGGCCTTCACGCCGTAGCCGAGGAACACCAGCGGGGCCTTGCTGATGTCGACGTTGCTGGCGCCGTTCATGGCAGCGCGCACGGCGATCTGCTTGCCCTGTTCCAGCGCAACGGTCTTGCCGCCCTGGTGCAGCGCCAGCTGCGGTGCGCCGACGATGTCGCCCTTGCGCAGCGGCACGGCCTGGGTCCACAGGCGCTTGCCATCCTTGAGGTCACCGCCCGGCTGCAGGCCGGCGTCGGCGAACTGCTTGCTGAGGAAGGCGATGGTCTTCTCTTCGCCGACGGTGGCCGGGGAGCGGCCTTCGTAGGCGTCGGAGGCCAGTTCCTTGACGTCGGCGGAGATCCGCGCGCCATCGAATTTCGGGGTAGCCGCCATCAGTGCGCTCGACACCGACAGGGCCAGCACGCCCAGCACTACTCGTTTCATTGCTCTCTCCAGCAGGGAAATCCTTCTGGAGTGTAAGGGGTTCGGCAGGGCTGCGCCCTGCACCTGCGGTAGTGCCGGCCGCTGGCCGGCAACCTCGAAGGCAACAGCCGGAGCAACAGCAACAGCGGCATTCCGTGGGATGGCGGGGTGGGTCCGGTTGCGGGGGACGCCGTGAATCCGTCCCTGGAGGCTTGGGCGCGCCATCCATGGCGCTTACACCCCCGCAACCGGACC
>NZ_JAWIRU010000009.1:37203-184235 GCF_036320025.1 Stenotrophomonas sp. SMYL86 | reverse complement strand
CTGGCCAGAAAGCTGGCCAGGATCGCCTGGGGTGTCTTCAAAAGCGGCCGGGACTTCGATCCGGCCATGCTGAAGGTGGGTCAAGCCTGCTTCCAGCAGGCTTGACCACGAACATAGGATCTCGACTCTACAGAGGGGCGGGGTCACGGGCGTTTCGGGGCAAGCAGCCGAGCATCGCTCGGCTCTACCGAGATCACATCGTATGGGTCGGCTTGTCCGAGCCGGTCAGGCCGGCCAGCAGGGTCTCGATCTTGTGGCGCACGCCCTCGCCTTCGACACCATCGGCCAGCTGCACGCCGATGCCTGCGGTGCGGTTGCCCTGTGCGCCGGCCGGGGTCACCCAGATCACCTTGCCGGCCACCGGCAGGCGTTCGCTGGAATCGGGCAGGGTCAGCAACAGGAACACTTCGTCACCCAGGAAGTAGCGCTTGGGCGTGGGCACGAAGATGCCGCCGTTCTTCACGAATGGCATGTACGCGCTGTACAGCGCGGCTTTGTCCTTCACGGCCAGGGACAGGATGCCCTGGCGGGCGTTGCTGGCACTCATCGATTTCCCCTTGCGGCAGGCCGCTCGTTCACCTTGTTCCAGGCCAGCAGCAACTCGACCACGGCAAGGTCTGCACGCACCGTGGTGCGCAGCAGGTCGCGGGTGCGGTTGGCCGCATCGAACCAGGCTGCAAGCTTGTGCAATCGCTCCGGCGTGGTCAAGGCATCGGTGCTGGCCTGGGCCAGCGCCAGGTCGGCGGCGAAGCGCAGGCGCAGCGCCGCGTTGTCATCACCGCACCACTTCTGCGCCAGCTCCACCGCGCCGGTCTTGCCGGCGGCCAGCTGTTCCAGCTCGCGGCCCACTTCGCGGCGCAGGCTCAGGCCATCTTCGCGCAGCCAGTTGTCGGCCTGGCCGGGATGGCCGCGCGCTGCGTCCAGCGCTTCGCGCGCGGCCGCTTCGCTGTGGCCCTGCTGCTGCAGCCACGCCATGGCCTCCTCGCGCGGCGGCAGTTTGAATTCCAGGCGCTGGCAGCGGCTGCGCACGGTCTGCGGCAGGCGTGCCGGGTCGCTGCTGATCAACCACAGATAGCGGCCGGGCTGCGGCTCTTCCAGCGTCTTCAGCAGCGCGTTGGCCGCCGAGCGGTTGATCGCATCGGCCGGGTCGACGATCACCACCTGCGCCACGCCGTACTGCGGGGTCAGCGCCAGCTTGTCGGTGATCTCGCGCACCTGCTCGATGACGATCTCGGTGCGCAGCTTGTCGCCGCTCTTGTTCGGAATGAAGCTGACCAGCTGCAGGTCAGGATGGGTGCCGGCGGCGATCAGCTGGCGCGTGCGCATGGCATGCGCGGCATCGCCGCGCGCCAGCACGTGGTCGGCCAGCGCCAGTGCCACCTCGCGTTTGCCCAGCCCGGCCGGGCCGCAGATCAGCAGGCCATGACCAAGGCGGTCGGCATCGAGCGCTGCCACGGTCTGGTCGAACGCGCGCTGCTGCCACGGCGAGAATGTGCTCATGCGCCCTCCCCGTCCTGCAGCCAGCGCTCGACCTGCGCGACCACATCGGCCGCTACACGCGCCTGCACCTGGCCGGCGTCGATCAGCGCGAAGCGCTGCGGGTCCTGCTGCGCGCGGCTGCGGAACACTTCGCGCACGCGCTGGAAGAAATCATCCTGTTCGCTCTCGATGCGGTCCGGCCACAGGTCGCGGCCATTGGCGCGCGCGCGGCCTACTGCCACGTCCACGTCCAGCAGCAGGGTCAGGCCCGGCAGCAGGCCCACCGCGCGTCGTTCCAGATCGGCAATCCACTGCGGGTCGAGGCCACGGCCACCGCCCTGGTAGGCGTAGCTGGAATCGGTGAAGCGATCGCTCAGCACATAGGCGCCGCGCTGCAGCGCCGGCTGGATCACTTGGCGCACATGCTGCGCACGTGCGGCGAACACCAGCAGCAGCTCGGCTTCGGCGCTGAGCGGTTCGGCAGCAATCTCGGCATCGGGCTTCAGCACCAGGCCGCGGATGCGCTCGGCCAGCGGCGTACCGCCCGGCTCGCGGGTCAGCACCACCTCGTGGCCGTGGCTGCGCAGGCAGTCACGGATGGCATTGATAGCGGTGGTCTTGCCTGCGCCCTCGCCGCCTTCCAGGCTGACGAAACGCGGGTGGCGAAGCAGCGCGGGACTCATTGCGCCGGGGTCTCCTTGGTACGTTGCTGGCGCAGCTGCTGCAGGTAGCGGGCCACTGCGGCGTTGTGCTGGTCCAGGCTGGGCGAGAACACGTGCGCGCCACTGCCATCGCCCACGGCGACGAAGTACAGCGCGTCGCCCGCTGCGGGTTGCGCGGCTGCCATCAGCGCATCGCGGCTGGGCATGGCGATCGGGGTCGGGGTCAGGCCGGCGCGGGTATAGGTGTTGTAGGGGGTATCGGTGGTCAGGTCGCGGCGGCGGATGTTGCCGTCATACGCAGCACCGATGCCGTAGATCACGGTCGGGTCGGTCTGCAGGCGCATGCCGATCTTCAGGCGGCGCATGAACACGCCGGCGATCTGCGGGCGCTCGCTGGCCAGCGCGGTTTCCTTCTCGATGATCGAGGCCATCGTCAGCAGTTCGTAGGGCGTGTTGATCGGCAGGTCCGGCGCACGGCTTTCCCAGGCTTCATCCAGTGCGTCCTGCATTGCGGCGTGAGCACGCTTGAGCACATCCAGATCGCTGTCGCCACGCTGGTAGACGTAGGTCTCCGGCAGGAAGCGGCCTTCCGGATGCTGGCCACCGAAGCCGAGGCGCTGCATCAACGCGGCGTCATCGAGGTTGTCGGTGGTGTGCAGCAGCGGCTCGGCGCGCTTGAGCGCGGCACGCAACTGGCGGATGTTCCAGCCTTCAATGATCGTGACGCGGTGCTGCAGCACCTTGCCGGCGCGCATGCGCAGCAGCAGATCACGCGGGGTCAGGTCGCTGCTGAGCGCGTACTCACCCACCTTCAGCTTGCCGGCCGCATCGAGCTGGCGCGCCAGCAGCTGCCACTGCGCGTCCTGGCCCTCGTCCACGCCGGCGTCGCGCAGCTTGCGCAGCACGCTGTTCATGCCATCGCCGCTGGCGATGACCACGCTCTCGGCGGACGGGGTGATCGGGGCGTCGGCGAACCGGGTCTGCTGGTAGAAGAACCATGCGCCCGCGCCGGCCACGACGGCGGCCAGCACCACCACCAGCGTTACCACGAACAGACACCCGCGCTTGGCTCCCGCCATGGACTACCTCTGAACTCGATTCCGTCGTGCAGGATACCGTGCCGGTGGATTGGGGTCATGACCGGGGTGGCGTCGCCGTGCCGACCAACGGTCGGCACCCACCAAGAGCCCTATCCGGCACGGCCATCAGTAGATCCACGCCATGCGTGGATGAACGGCCGTGGAGGACTCCGTGCCGACCAACGGTCGACACCCACCCGAACAATGGCCCCACTGGTACCGGTAGTGCCGGCCGCTGGCCGGCACCACCCGCCCCCCCCCCCCCCCCACCCGGCCCCCCCGGGGCGGGGGCGGGGCGCCCGCGGCCCGCCACCACCGGAATACGCCTAGCCCTGCTGGCCCAGCGCGCGCAGCAGGCCGCGGGCCTTGGCGCGGGTCTCGTCCAGTTCCTTGTCCGGGTCCGAGTCGACCACGATGCCGGCGCCGGTGCGGAAGCTCACCTCGTGGCCATCCACTTCGGCGGTGCGGATCAGGATGTTCAGGTCCAGGTCGCCATCGCGGTTCAGCCAACCGAAGGCGCCGGTATAGGCACCGCGCGGCACCTGCTCCAGCTCGCTGATGATCTGCATGCAGCGCACCTTGGGGCAGCCGGTGATGGTGCCACCCGGGAACGTGGCGGCAATCACCTCGCCGGGCGTGATCTCCGAGCGCAGATGGCCGCTGACATTGCTGACGATGTGGTGCACATGGGCGTAGCTCTCCACCGTCATCAGCTCATCGACCACCACGGTGCCGGGCAGGCAGATGCGGCCCAGGTCGTTGCGTTCCAGGTCGATCAGCATCACGTGCTCGGCACGCTCCTTGGGGTGGCCGACCAGCTCCTGGATGCGCGCGGCATCATCGTCCCCCTCGAAGCGCGGACGCGTGCCGGCAATCGGGCGGGTCTGCGCGTGGCCGGCATGCACCGACACCAGCCGTTCCGGCGAGGAACTGACCACATGGCGGCCGTGCGCGCTGAACAGGCCGGCGAACGGTGCCGGGTTGGCACGGCGCAGCTGCGCGTACAGCGCCTGCGGACTGACCGGCGCGGCGAACTGCGCGCTCCAGCGCCGCGACAGGTTCACCTGGAACACATCGCCGGCACGCAGGTACTCGATCACCCGGCGCACGCCGTCGGTGAAGCGCTGCGGCGCATCCTCGCCCACCGACTGCGGCGGCTGCCAGCCCTGCCCGGCTTCGGGCAGCACGGCCGAGGCCAGTGCCACCAGCGCATCCAGCAACGCCTGCTCACCGGCTTCGGCGATGACGAAGCTGGCCTCGTGGTGATGGTCGTGCAGCACCGCGGCCGGGCAGCGCAGTGCCAGCGCGGTCGGGCGGCCGTCCTCGCGTGCGCGCGCCGGCAGCACCGGTTCTATCTGGCTGGCCACTTCGTAGTCCAGCATCAACGCCCAACCACCGCGGAACGGCAGGCTGTGGCTGCCGTCATGCGGCAGGCGTTCGTGCTGCCAGGCGCGGTCCAGCACCTGCAGGAAGCTGCCGGCCTGCACCGCATCATGCTGGTCGCGCACCTGGCCATCGGCATCCAGCCGCAGGCTATCGCCCTGCGCCGCCAGCAGCAGGCTCCAGCGGCCCTGGGCGGTGCCCGAGGCGGTGGATTCCATCAGCAGCGGGAAGCGTGCCGGGTCGTGCTGCTGCAGAGCCAGCAGATCGATCGGGTGCGGCAGCGGGTGGATCAGCGGTGCGTGGGTCATGGCGGCCAGTTCGGGGATTCAGATGCACGGAAGCCGCCTTGCGGCGGCCTCCTCGTGCGTAGAGTCGAGCTTGCTCGACTGTGTTGCACGTTCAGTCGAGCATGGCTCGACTCTACACAAGGGCGGAGTCGAGCAAGCTCGACTCTACAACGCCGGTCAGACGCGCTTGAAGATCAGCGTGCCGTTGGTGCCGCCGAAGCCAAAGCCATTGGACATCACCACGTCGACCTTGGCCTGGCGCGCTTCGTTGGGCACGTAGTCCAGATCGCAGCCTTCGCCCGGCTGCTGCAGGTTGATGGTCGGCGGAATGACATTGTCCTGCAGCGCCATCACCGAGAAGATCGCTTCCACGCCGCCGGCAGCGCCCAGCAGGTGGCCGGTCATCGACTTGGTGGAGCTGACCATCATCTTGTAGGCGTGGTCGCCGAAGGCGGTCTTCATCGCCATGGTCTCGCCCAGGTCGCCCAGCGGCGTGGAGGTGCCGTGCGCGTTGAGGTAGCCCACCTGTTCCGGGGTCACGCCGGCGTCCTTCATGGCCATGACCATGCAGCGGGCGGCGCCTTCGCCGTTCTCGCTCGGTGCGGTCATGTGGTACGCGTCGGAGCTGGCGCCGAAGCCGGCCAGTTCGCAGTAGATCTTCGCGCCACGTGCCTTGGCGTGCTCGTACTCTTCCAGGATCAGGATGCCGGCGCCGTCGCCCAGCACGAAGCCGTCACGGTCCTTGTCCCACGGGCGCGAGGCCTGTTCCGGGGCGTCGTTGCGGGTGCTCATGGCCTTCATCGCGCAGAAGCCGCCCAGTGCGGTCGGCGACGAGCCACGCTCGGCACCACCGACCACCATCACGTCGGCATCGCCGTACTGGATCATGCGCATGGCGGTGCCGATCGAATGGTTCGAGGTCGCGCACGCCGACACCGCCGAGAACGACGGGCCCTTCAGGCCGGTGATGATGCTCAGCTGGCCCGGCAGCATGTTGATGATGGTCTTGGGCACGTAGAAGGGCGAGATCTTCTTGCCCTCATGGAACTCGATGGTCTGCTCTTCGATGCCCAGCAGGCCGCCGATGCCGGCGCCGACGATGGCGCCGATGCGCTCGGCATTGGCGTCGGTGATCTCAAGGCCCGAGTCGTGCAGGGCCATGAACGAGGCACCGAGGCCGTAATGGATGAACGGGTCCATCTTCTTGGCATCCTTGCCGCTGACCCGGAACTTGCCGAACAATTCATTGTCGGCGGTGATGTCGAATCCCTTGACCTCACCTGCAATCTTGGTGGTGAACCGATCCAGATAGGCATCAGAAACGTTGGTCAGCGGACCGATGCCCGAACGACCCTGGGTGATGCCTTCCCAGCTGCTGGCCAGATCATTGCCCAACGGCGAGACGATACCCAGGCCGGTTACGACGACGCGACGCTTCATTGCTGATTCTCCTGGCCCGGATGATTTCAACGGGCAACTCGGTTTGCTTCGGTGTGATGCTCAAACACACGGGGCCGCAACAGCGGCCCCATGGGGTGCGGTGCGCGGCGAGCGTGAGCCCGCGCGCGCACTGCCGTCTGACATCAGGCCTTGACGTGGGCCTTGATGTAGTCGATGGCGGCCTGCACGGTGCTGATCTTCTCGGCTTCTTCGTCCGGGATCTCGCACTCGAATTCTTCTTCCAGGGCCATCACCAGCTCGACGGTGTCCAGCGAGTCAGCGCCCAGGTCATCGACGAACGATGCGCTGTTGGTGACTTCTTCTTCCTTGACGCCAAGCTGTTCGACGACGATTTTCTTGACGCGTTCTTCGATGGTGCTCATGGGATCTCGCTCCAGATGGAGTTGTGGTTCAAAAGTGGTCGCCATCAAAGGCGATGGCCGTGGGATAGTGTAGTGGAAACCGGCGCGGCCTTGCATCGCAGCAAAAACCTCCGCAGATCAACCACTTGCGGCGCAATCCCTGCGCCCCTTGCTTACGGCATGTACATGCCACCGTTCACATGGAGGGTTTCGCCGGTGATGTAACCGGCAGCCGGGCCGGCCAGGAAGGCCACCGCATGGGCGATGTCTTCCGGCGAACCCAGGCGTTCGAGGGCGATGTCGTTGATCAGCGCGGTACGCGCTTCTTCCGGCAACGCCTTGGTCATGTCGGTGTCGATGAAGCCGGGTGCGACAACATTGACGGTGACACCGCGCGAACCGATTTCCTTGGCCAGCGACTTGCTGAAGCCGATGATGCCGGCCTTGGCGGCAGCGTAGTTGGCCTGGCCGGCATTGCCGGTCACGCCCACCACCGATGCGATGTTGATGATGCGGCCCTTGCGCGCCTTCATCATGCCGCGCATCACCGCCTTGCTGGTGCGGAACACGCTGGTCAGGTTGGTGTCGATGATCGACGCCCAGTCCTCGTCCTTCATGCGCATCAGCAGGTTGTCGCGGGTGATGCCGGCATTGTTGACCAGGATCGAGATCGGGCCGAATTCCTTGGCAATGCCATCGAGCACACTGTCCAGCGCGGCGGCGTCGGTGACGTTCAGCGCGCGGCCGTGGCCACCGTGGGCGGCCAGGCGCTCACCGATCGCGGCGGCGCCGGATTCAGTGGTGGCGGTGCCGATGACGGTGGCGCCCTGGGCGGCCAGCAGATCGGCGATGGCGGCACCAATGCCACGGCTGGCGCCGGTGACCAGTGCGATTTCACCCTGCAGGGGCTTGCTCATGATGTTTTCCTCAGGCTGGGACGGCCGCCGTACCCGTACCGCTTGCAGCGGCCACCGGTACGGTCGGCAGGAACAAGGGGGATCAGGCCGACCATGCCTCGCGGGCGGCTTCGAAGTCGCCTGGCGTGGCCAGCGAACGGCCGTCGATGGCCTTGTCGATACGCTTGACCAGACCGGTCAGCACCTTGCCCGGGCCGCACTCGGCGATCCGGGTGACGCCACGGCCAGCCAGCGCCTGCACGCACCCGGTCCACTGCACCGGCTGGTACAGCTGCTGGACCAGCGCGGTACGGATCGCGTCAATGCCGTCATGCACCTTGGCGTCGACGTTCTGCACCACCGGCAGCTGCGGCGCCTGCCAGGCCAGGCCGGCCATCACTTCGGCCAGGCGGTTGGCGGCTTCGCGCATCAACGGGGTGTGCGAGGGCACGCTCACGGCCAGCTTGACCGCCTTGCGCACGCCCTTCTCGGCCAGCAGCGCCAGCGCACGGTCGACCGCGTCGGCGTCGCCACCGATCACGATCTGGCCCGGCGAATTGAAGTTGGCCGGCACCACCACCTGGCTGCCTGCGGCTTCGGCGCAGACGTCCAGCACCAGCTGGTCTTCGGCGCCGAGCACGGCGGCCATGGCACCGACGCCGGCCGGTGCGGCTTCCTGCATCAGCTGGCCGCGCAGGCGCACCAGGTGCGCACCGTCATGCAGGCTCAGCGCGCCAGCGGCAACCAGGGCGGTGTACTCGCCCAGGCTGTGACCGGCCAGCACCGACGGGCGCGGACCGCCCACGGCGTTCCAGGCGCGCCACACGCCGATGCTTGCGGCCAGCAGGGCCGGCTGGGTGTATTCGGTGCGGTTGAGCATTTCCTCCGGGCCACCCTGGGACAGCGCCCACAGGTCGACGCCGGCACCATCGGATGCCTCGGTGAAGGCTTCACGCACCTGCGGGTGCAGTTCAGCCAGCTCGGCCACCATGCCCACAGACTGCGAGCCCTGGCCGGGGAAGACAAAAGCGAGGGTGGATACGGTCACGCGGTCATCCGCTTGTTGCAATCGAAGCGGGCCATGATAAGGGGGAACATGCCGTGTCGTCTGTACGTGCGCGTATGCACGCGTATGGTGGGCCAGCCGCGGAACGCCGCCGGGCATGGCCCGGCGGACGCACAGTCAGCAGAACAGCTGCAGGACGTCCAGATCGCCGTCGGCGAGGAAATCCACGCACAGGCCCACCAGCATCAGCACGCCAGCGGTGCTGGCGCCATGGGCGATGAAGATGGAGTGGGCCAGCGCGCGCGCCGAGCGGCCCAGCTTCATGCAGACCCGGGCCAGGCTGCGCAGGCGGCCAGTGACCGCGTGCACGTGCTCGCGCACCGGCGCCTGCGCATCGCCCATCGCCTCGGCCATCATCGCCTGCAGGTGCTCGGGGCGGTCGGCGTAGTACTTGGCCACGCCATAGCCGAACATCAGCCAGTCGCGGGCCTGCGCTTCGGACAGATCCATCACTTCCAGCGGATCTTCCTCGAAGTCGATGAAACCGACCTTCTCGCCATCCCAGGTGAGATTGCGCGGCAACGGCTGGCCGAAATAGGCGCCGCGCGCATGCGCTGCGGCAATGGCCAGCATGGCCGCCATCACCAGGCGGTCGCGACCGGCCTCGTCGGCTTCGCGCAGGCAGGTATTGAACGAACTGCCGTTGTCGCCGATCACCAGCGCAGCATGGCCGGTGCCCAGCACATCGGGCACGTTCACGCCCTGCGCCTGCAGTTCTGCAAGGCGACGGGCTTCGGTTTCGCGCGCGGCGTCACCGCCACGGTGCGGCGGCGGGCGCAGGGCATCCAGATGAAAACGACGGGCAACAAAATTGAGCAGGCCAAGGGCCAGCGCGCGGCTTCCCTTGCCGTACTGCTTCAGCCAGGCACGTTGCCCTTCGATGACGATGGGCTCAACCATGACAGGTCCTCCTTAAACGCGTTACGGCCCCAAAGGGGCCGCAACGACAAAGCTTCACGTTGTCGTAACTTGCACTATCAATAGCGCAGCAGAGCCGAACCCCACGTGAAGCCGCCGCCGAAGGCTTCCAGCAGCAGCAGCTGGCCACGTTCGACCTTGCCCGAGCGCACGGCGGCATCCAGCGCCAGCGGCACCGAGCCGGACGAGGTATTGCCGTGCTTGTCGACGGTGACCACGACCTGGTCCATCGACATGTCCAGGCGCTTGGCGGTGGCTTCGATGATGCGCAGGTTGGCCTGGTGCGGAATCAGCCAATCCAGGTCGGACTTGTCCAGGCCGTTGGCAGCCAGAGTCTCGTCCACGACCGAGTCCAGCGCCTTGACGGCGTACTTGAACACGTCGTTGCCCTTCATGTTGATGGTGCCGCCGCCATTGGCGCCGTCCTTGAAGCCGGTCGAAACGCCAACCGGGTTCCACAGCAGCTCCTTCTTGCTGCCATCGGCATGCAGGTGGGTGCTGAGGATGCCGGTGTCTTCGTCGGCCTTGAGCACGACAGCACCGGCGCCATCGCCGAACAGCACGCAGGTGGTGCGATCGTTCCAGTCGACCATGCGGGTCAGCGTTTCGGTGCCGATCACCAGCACGTGCCTGCAGTCGCCGGAGCGGATGAACTTGTCGGCCACGCCCAACGCGAACACGAAGCCCGAGCAGGCGGCGTTGACGTCGAAGGCGGGGCACCCGGCCACACCGAGCTTTGCCTGGATCAGGCACGCGGTGGACGGGAAAATGAGATCAGGGGTGGTCGTGCCGACCACGATCATGTCGAGCTGCGAGGCGTCGATGCCTGCGGCTTCAAGCGCGCGCAGGGCGGCGTTGTAGCCAAGGTCGCTGGTGGTTTCGCCTTCGGCCGCGATGTGCCGCTCACGAATGCCGGTGCGCGACTGGATCCACTCATCCGAGGTTTCGACCATTTTTTCCAGGTCGGCGTTGGTCAGGACTTTTTCCGGCAAATAGCTACCGGTGCCCGCGATCCTCGAGTAGATCCGCTTGCTCATCATGTTTCCTGTTGCGCGGGCCGCCGATCACCGGCACACCCGGGAAAGAAGGCAAAGGCCGCTGCCCGGGGGCAGCGGCCTTCCCGGCACATCAATCTTCTTCGACGGCCGAGGTCTTGGTCTGGATGACCTTCTTGCCGCGGTAGAAACCATCGGCAGTGATGTGGTGACGCAGGTGCACTTCGCCGGTGGTCGGGTCGGTCGACAGCTGCTTGGCGCTCAGGGCGTCATGCGCACGACGCATGCCGCGGCGGGACGGGGTGACACGGGATTTCTGCACAGCCATGGGATTGCTCCAAACTCGGTTCGTTTTGCTTCGTCGTATCGTCGCGCAGGACGCCAGCGCCCAGCACACTTTCGCTTTCGCCGCAGCCGCCGACGACAATCCGGCTGCTATTGTTTCTTCAGTGCCGCCAACGCCGCGAACGGGTTGGCCTGCTTTGTTTCTTCTTCGCTCGGCGCCCAGTCCTTGTCGACTGCTTCACCGTCGGGCGACAGCGGCACCACAGGCACCGCCAGCACCAGCTCGTCCTCGACCAGGTCCAGCGGACGCAGCTGGCCGTCTTCCGGCACCAGCAACGCCTCGTACTCCTCCGGCAGGGACGATTCCTCGTCCTCGTCGCGGATCAGGCCAAGCCTCTGGGTCATCTTCACCGGCAACAGGAATCGCTGCATGCTGCGCTGACAGGTCAGCGGCAACGCGGTGTCGATGGTCAATTCCACATAGGATACCCGCAAGACGTCGTCGCGACCGAATTCAAGCGAGTAATTGCACTCACCGTCGGTATCTGCGACCAACCCCTGCAGGCGGGTCAATTCAGCCAGGGACACCTGACCGTCGAAGCGCCTTCGCGCTACAACCATCCGCCAGGCATCCAGCGTTTCGGGCACGTTCGCGGACATAAGCCGCTGAATACTAAGGATCGGGGCGGCGGCTGTCAAATGCCCGCCATACAGGACTTGCCGCTGGCGCTGCGGACACGCCAGACTGCCGCGCCCTGCCCCGGTATTCTCGCATGTCACTGGTCCTGGCCTCCACCTCCCGCTACCGCCGCGAACTGCTGCAGCGATTGGGCCTCGCCTTCGACTGCGCGCGCCCGGAGGTGGATGAAACCCCGTTGAATGGCGAAGCGCCGCGGGCTCTGGCCACGCGCCTGGCTGCGGCCAAGGCCGCCGAGGTGGCTGCCCGCCATCCGGGCGCCTGGGTAATCGGCTCGGACCAGGTCGCGGACCTGAACGGCCAGCCGCTGGGCAAACCCGGTACGGTCGAGGCCGCCTGTGCGCAGCTGGCAGTGATGTCCGGGCAGACCGTGCGCTTCCACACCGCCGCCTGTCTCAGCCGCGATGGAGAATCATTCACGGCCGTCGATCTGACCGAAGTCTGCTTCCGCGCACTGGAACCGGACGAGATCGCCCGCTACGTGACCACCGAGCAGCCACTGGACTGCGCCGGCAGCTTCAAATGCGAGGGCCTGGGCATCAGCCTGTTCGACGCCATCGACAACCGCGACCCGACCGCGTTGGTCGGCCTGCCGCTGATCGCGGTATGCGGATTGCTGCGCAGGGCCGGTTTCACGGTGCCCTGAACTGTAGCGTCGAGCCCTGCCCGACTGCTTCTGCTGTAGACGGCAGGCGGCCCGGAAAAAGCAGTCGAGCATGGCTCGACCCTACAAAAGCAGAGGCCTCAACGGACCTCGAACGGCTGCTCCTGCCATTGCTCCACGCTGCCATCGCGGCCATACAGGCGCAGGCCCAGCCAATGCCTGCCCGGCGCCAGCGTGGTGGTATCCAGCGATGCGTCGAAGCCCACCGCCGGGTGCTGCGGATCGGTGCTGTCCGGCCACACGGGGCGCACGTCGAACACACGCCCATAGCGGGCGTCACCGATGGAACGGCCATCGACCAGCACTTCGACGCGTGCCAGGCCGACGCCATCCTTGAACGCCCAGCCCTTGATCGCGAACGTGCCGGACACCTTCTCGCCATTGGACGGTGCATCCAGCCACGCCATCGCCGGCGTCACGCACGGCCCTTCCGCGCGCTGCACCGGCAGGCGGAACAACAGGAAGCGCTGGAACCCGTGATCACTGCTGACCACGCGTGGCGCCGGCATCGGCCCCACCTGATCGCAGATGGCGTGATAGCGCTCCAGCAGTTCGCGATAGCGCTGGTCGCTGGGTGACAGCACCAGCAGCATCGGCGCCGTGCGCTCGCCCTCATGCAGCAGGCCCCACTGTGCCAGCTGCGCGGTGCGGCCATGCTTGTCATTGAGCGGATGCGGCAGCACCTCGATGTTGCCATTGCCCAGCTGGAAGCCCAGCTCGGCGCCAACCTTGAAGTTGCCGGCCAGCACGCGCGTCCCTTCCGGCATCTGCCGCAGCTCTTCATGGACCGCTACGGCCAGTGGTTGCCAGCCAGCGAAATTGCGCGGGTAGTACTTGCTGCCGGCCATCTGCTCGCGCAGTGCCGGCGTGGATGCCATCAGGTAGTAGCCGAACGCCAGCACCATGCCCGCGCCTGCCAGCCACCAGCCGGTGCGGCGCAGCCAGCGCGGCCAGCCGTTGAGCACTACCGGCACCGCCACCAGCAGTGCGAGGTAGCCCGGCAGCGGCCAATGGAAACTGATCCGCTCGACGTCAGTGAAGAAGCCAAGCACGAAAATGCCCAGCGTGGATACGCCGCCCACCAGGCCGAAATAGCGCCACTGCACGCGCGCACCGCCACCGCTCCGGGTTCCTGCCAGCGCCACCTTCCACATCGCCATGCACAGGATCGGCGTCACCAGCATCGGCTGGATCACCAGGAACCACAGCCCGCCCCATTCAAAGGCCCAGGGATGACGCTCGACCACCTGGAATTTCAGACCGGCATCGTGGTTGTCCGCATTCCACGCCAGCAGTGGCAGCCATGCCAGCACGCCCACCGCCAGTGCGACCCACACGCGCGGATCGGCCAGCATGCGCCGCCCCTGCGGCAATGCCAGCAGCGCGATGAAACCGACGCCGATGACACCGATGAAACGGTAGTGGCTGAGCGCACCGATCAGCAGGCCCAGCGCCAGCTTCATCGCCGAGGAGGCATCCACGTTGTGCAGCAGGCGCGCACCGGCGTGCAGGCAGATCACCGCCGCCAGCGCCATCGGCACGTCGGGTACCGCCAGCAGGCCCAGCGTCGCCGACAACGGCATCAACAGCGTGAGGCTGCCCGCCTGCCAACCCGCCACATTGCCGAACCAGCGCGTGGCCGTGCGCACCACCAGCAGCGGCAACAGCGCACCGATGGCCAGGAACGGCAGGCGCAGCGCAAGCACGTGATGACCGCCGAGCTCCACGCCCAGGCGGGCCAGCCAGGCGGTCAACCCGGGCAGATCCGAATAGGCCGCGGCCAGATGCTGGCCTTCCTGCCAATAGAACGCTTCGTCGACGAACAGCGGCAAGCGCGCGGCAACGATCAGCTTGGCCGCTGTGACCAGCGTCCATAACCAGAGAAATATCGTCCGTGCGCGCTGTTCGCCTTGCATTGCTCTATGGATAATCGAGTGGATTCCAGATCTGAGACGATCATGCCAGCTTCGTCCCCCAACCCCAGCATGCTAACCGATCAATTGCGTCAGGCCCTGCGGGAGGCACAGGATCAGGTGAACGCACTGGTACTGGGCAAGGTGCCGGAAGTCAGGCTGGCGTTCGTCGCATTGCTGTCCGGCGGTCACCTGCTGATCGAAGATCTGCCCGGCCTGGGCAAGACCACGCTGGCGCATGCGCTGGCCAGCAGCCTCGGCCTCAGCTTCCAGCGCGTGCAGTTCACCTCCGATCTGTTGCCCGCCGATGTGCTGGGCGTGTCGGTGTATGAAGCCGGCAGCCGTCAGTTCCAGTTCCACCCCGGCCCGGTGTTCACCCACGTACTGCTGGCCGACGAGATCAACCGCGCACCACCGCGCACGCAGAGCGCGTTGCTGGAAGCGATGGCCGAGCAACAGGTCACCCTGGATGGACAGACCCATGCCCTGCCCGATCCTTTCTTCGTGATCGCTACGCAGAACCCGGTGGATCTGTCCGGCACGTTCCCGCTGCCGGATTCGCAGCTGGACCGCTTCCTGCTGCGACTGGCGATGGGTTACCCCAGCGCGCAGGCCGAGCGCGAGCTGCTGCGCGGCAGCGATCGCCGCGACCTGATCGCGCGTGCCGTACCGAAACTGGATGACACCCAGGTGCGCGCGCTGCGCGACGCAGTGAACCAGGTGCATGCCAGCGACGCGCTGATCGACTATGTGCAGGCGCTGCTGACCCGCAGCCGCCAGCATGCCGGTGTGCGCGTGGGCCTGTCGCCACGTGCGGGCCTGGCGCTGCTGCGCGCGGCCAAGGCACATGCACTGCTGCTGGGGCGCGGCCATGTGGTGCCCGAAGACGTGCAGACCCTGTTCGTGGCGGTGGCCGGTCACCGACTGGTGGCGGAAGCCGAATCCAGTTCGGGTCCGGCACTGGCGCGCGCGATCCTGCAGACCGTCGCGGTGGACTGAGCGTGGCCACACGCTGGGCACGCATGCAGCTGCTGGCTCGGCCACGCAGGCCCGAAGCCTTGCCGAGGCGGCTGGACCGCCATCGCATCTATGTGCTGCCCACCCGCTTCGGCCTGTTCGTTGCCACCCTGCTGGCGGCCATGCTGCTGGGCGCACTGAACTACAACAACAACCCGGCGCTGCTGCTGGCCCTGCTGCTCGCGGCAGCAGCAATCGCCAGTGCCATTGCCGCGCATCTCCAGTTGTCCGGCGTGCAGATCGATGCGATCTCCGCCGAGCCGGTAGCGGCCGGGCAACCATTGCGTCTGCGCGTGGACCTCTCACTGCGTGACCCGCGTGCGCGGCACGGCCTTCATCTGCAGCTGGGTGACAGCAACGCCTGGACCTCGCTGCCTGCGCACGGCCGTGGCGAAGTGGAACTGGACGTTCCCAGCGAACGCCGTGGCTGGCTGGAACTGCCGCGCATCCGACTGTCCACCACCCAGCCGCTGGGCCTGGTGCGGGCGTGGTCGTGGGTGTGGCCGGAACAGCCGCTGCTGGTCTACCCGCTGGCCGAAGCCGTGGCGCCTGCACTGCCGGAGAGCGGCAGCGATCCGCTGCACACCCGCGCCCATGCCAGCGGCGAGGAACTGCATCAGCTGCGCCCCTACCGGGCCGGCGATGCGCCGCGCAGCATTTCCTGGAAGCACTCGGCACGCCGCGACAGCCTGCTGGTGCGCGAGTACGAAAAGCCGGTCGGCATCGAAGTGATCCTCGACTGGCGCTCGTTGGCGCCGTTGGGCCATGAAGCACGCATCGCTCGATTGGCGCGCTGGGTGGATGTGGCAGAGCGCGAGGGCCGCCGCTACACCCTGCTGCTGCCTGCACACCCGCCGTTCGGGCCCGGTCAGGGCGCCAGCCACCATCACCTGTGCCTGCGCGCGCTGGCGCTGATGCCGCATGACTGAGACCCCGGCCCTGCTCGACCGCAATGCCCGCAACTGGACCCTGGCCAGCGCGGCGCTGGCCTTGTTGCCGTTGCTGCTGCAGCTGCCGCCACTGCTGGCTGGTGTGATCGCGCTGGCGGCGATCATCACCGCCGCCCTGTCGTGGCGGACAGTGTTGCCGATGCCGGTACGCCTGCTGCTGGTGCTGGGCATGCTCGGCGCCATCGTCTGGCAGATGGGCATGGTGCGCCCCGGGCGCGATACCGGTTGCGCACTGCTGGCCGCGATGCTGGCGATCAAGTCCAGCGAGCTGCGCAGCCTGCGTGATGCCCGCAGCCTGCTCGGCTTCGCGCTGTTCTCGCCCTTTGCAGCATTCCTGCTCGACCAGGGGCCGCTGACAACCGCGCTGGCCGCGCTGGCCGGGGGCAGCGCACTGATCGCGCTGCAACGCCTGGCCCAGGATGAAGGTCATGCCGGCCGCCTGCCACTGCGCGGGCAGCTGCATGGTGTCGGCCGCCTGTTGGCGATCGGCCTGCCGCTGGCATTGGCCTGCTTCTGGCTGTTCCCGCGCCTGGCCACACCACTGTGGGGTGTTCCCGAGCGCGCCGTGGGTACACCGGGGTTGTCCGACAGCATGGAGCCCGGCCAGTGGTTGGACCTGATGGCCGACGACAGCCCCGCGCTGCGCGTGCAGTTCTTCGGCACTCCACCCGAGCCGGCGCAGCGTTACTGGCGCGGCCCTGTACTGACAGCCTTCGATGGACGGCGCTGGACACGCGACCGCGCCAGCGCGCGGCGGCCTGCTGCGGTGGTTGAAGCAAGTACACAGGGCTGGGATTACCAGATCGACTACGAGCCGACCGACCGCCGCCAGCTGGTGGCGCTGGACCTGCCCAGCCGCGCGCCTGCAGGCAGCATGCTGGATGCGGACATGAGCCTGAGCAGCGAACGCCCGCTGGCCTCGCTCAGCCGCTGGCGGTTGCATTCGGCCCCTCCCCTGCGTTTCGACAGCACGCTGTCGCCCTATCTGCGCCGCGCGACGCTGCAGCTGCCAACCGGCTTCAACCCGCGCACCGCCACGTTGGCGCAGCAATGGCGACAGGAGGCTGGCAGCGATGACGAGGCCATCGTGCGCCGCGCGCTGCAGTGGATCACCACCGACTTCTCGTACACGCTGGACACCCCTGCGGCGGGACGCGACCCGATCGACGAGTTCCTGTTCGGCTACAAGGCCGGCTTCTGTGAACACTTCAGCTCGGCCTTCGTGGTGCTGATGCGCAACGCCGGCGTCCCGGCGCGGGTGGTGACCGGTTTCGCCGGCGGCACCCGCAACCGCATCGGCGACTACTGGGTAGTGCGGCGAATGGATGCCCACGCCTGGGCCGAGGTGTGGCTGCCGCAGCGCGGCTGGGTCCGGGTCGACCCGACCGCAGCCGTGGCACCGGAACGCATCCTGGACACACTGGATGACCGCCTGCAGGCCGGCACGGACACGCCACTGCAGCAGCGTTGGCTGCAGCTGGGCCAGCTGGGCGACTGGCTGCGCCGCGGCTGGAACGACCTGGTGCTGTCGTTCGATGCGCGCCGCCAGCAACAGCTGCTCAAGCCGTTCGGGCTGGACGATCTGGGCCCCGGGCAGCTGGTCGCTGGCTTCGTGGTGGCCGCACTGCTGGCGCTGGCGTGGATGGCCTGGCTGCTGGCCCGTGGCGAGCGCGAACGCGACCCTCTGCTGCGCGCCTGGCACCGGCTCGGACGGCGCTACGCCCGCCTCGGCCTGGCCCGTGAACCGCACGAAACCGCCCAGGACTGGGCACAGCGCGTACACCGGCAGCGTCCTGACCCGGCCCTGCTCGCGCTCAGCCAGCGTTTCGCTGATGCGCGTTACGCTGGAACTTGCACCGACCTCGCTTCATTATTGCGGGACCTGCGCAGGCATCGCCCGACTTCCGGAGCCTCCCCATGAACACCAAGTTCCTTCTCACCGCTGTGGCCACGCTGGCCCTGTCGGCCTGCGCCACGGCCCCCAAGCCGCTGCAGGGACAGTTCAGCCTGGTCTCCCCTCGCGATTCAGTCGCTACCCAGCAGGTCGGCACGCCGGTCCGTTGGGGCGGTCGCATCATCGAAACCAAGCCCGGCCAGGGCGAGACCTGCTTCCAGATCATCTCGCGCCCGCTCAATGGCAGTGGCCGCCCGAACACCACTTCGTCCGATGCCAGCGACGGTCGTTTCATCGCCTGCCGTGCCGGCTTCTACGACCCGGCGGTGTTCGAAGCCGGTCGTGACGTGACCTTCATCGGCAAGATCGACGGCTACCAGAACACCCGCATCGGCGAATACGACTACCGCCTGCCGAAGCTGTCGGCTGATGTGATCTACCTGTGGCCGGAACAGCGTCAGGTCGACGTGGTGCCCTATCCCTATGGCCCGTGGGGCCCGAGCCCGTATGGCCCGTACTGGGGCGGCTATGGTCGCTGGGGCTGGTGGTGATCATCAGCGCACAGGCATGACGGAAAAGGCCGCCCTCGGGCGGCCTTTTCCATCCACGCCGGGATACGGTAGATCCACGCCATGCGTGGATAGGGGCTTCAACGCCCCGGGGTACCGAAGTGCCCCAGCGGCGCACCGGCCAGCAGGTGCATGTGGATATGGAACACGGTCTGCCCGGCATCCTCGCGGCAGTTCATCACGATGCGGTAGCCGTCCTGAGCAAAGCCCTCGCGGCGCGCGTACTCGGCGGCAGCCAGCGCCAGCTTGCCGATCAGGTGCGCCTGCGACGGCTGCAGGTCATCCAGGGTCGGAATGATCTCGTTCTTCGGAATGAACAGCACGTGCACCGGCGCCTGCGGTGCGATGTCCTTGAAGCCCAGCACCTCGTCATCCTCGTAGACGATGGTGGCCGGGATCTCGCGACGGATGATCTTGCTGAAGAGGGTTTCGTTGCTCATGGTCGGCCTCGGCGGGGATGTCTCCCGCATTGTAGGCCGCCCGCGCCCGGCCATGCCGGCCGTTGCTCAATCGCGGAATTCGCTGCGCGTCCCGAACGCGTGCGACAGCGTGCCACGATCGACGTATTCCAGTTCACCGCCCAGCGGCAGGCCCTGCGCCAGGCGGCTGGGCTGCACCTTGCGCGCGCGCGCCAGCTGCGCCAGGTAATGCGCGGTGGCCTCCCCCTCCACAGTGGCGCTGGTGGCGATGATCAGCTCCTGCACCTCGCCTTCGGCCAGCCGCCGCTCCAGCTGCTCCAGGCCCAGCTCGCGCGGGCCGATGCCATCGAGCGGCGACAGCCGGCCCTGCAGCACGAAGTAGACACCGCGGAAGCCGGTGGCGTTCTCGATGGCCAGGCGGTCGGCCGGTGATTCGACCACGCACAGCTGGCTGCGCTCGCGGCTGCTGTTGGCACAGGTCGGGCACAACTCGGTTTCGCTGAAATCGCGGCATTGCGCGCAGTGGCCGATGCGCTCCACCGCCAGCGCCAGGGTTTCGGCCAGGCGCTGGCCACCTTCGCGCTCGCGCTCGAGCAGGTGGTAGGCCATGCGCTGCGCCGTCTTCTGGCCCACGCCAGGCAGCACCCGCAGTGCGTCGATCAATTGTTCAAGCAGGGGTGCGGACACGGCGGCAGGCTTTCATTGCGTCGAGCAGGCTCGACGGCTGTTTGTAGAGTCGAGCCATGCTCGACTGAAGGTTGGAGCAGTCGAGCAAGCTCGACTCTACGGGATCCGTGGCACCCGGTTACACGGGTGCCACGCTGAAAATCAGAACGGCAGCTTCATGCCCGGCGGCAGCTGCATGCCGGCGGTGGCCGAACCCATCTTCGACTTCGACTCGGCATCGATCTTGTTCGAGGCATCGTTGAAGGCGGCGGCGATCAGGTCTTCCAGCATCTCCGGGTCGCTGGCCAGCGACGGGTCGATGCGCACCTTGCGGCATTCCTTGGCGCCGGTCAGGGTCACGCTGACCATGCCGCCACCGGCGCTGCCGGTCACTTCGATCTTGGCGATTTCTTCCTGGGCCTTCTGCAGGTTTTCCTGCATCTTCTGGGCCTGCTGCATCAGTTGGGCGATGTTGCCGCGCATAGTGTCTTACTCGTCAAAAGAACGGATGGAATCGGAAACAACCCGGGCGCCGTGCTGTTGGATCAGCACCTGCACTTCCGGATCGTCCATGAAAACAGCCTCTGCCACCTGCTGCCGCTCGCCACGCTGGCGATCGGCACGCTGGTGCAGGGTCTCGGCCGGAACGTGTTCGGTTTCCACGGTCTCGACCACGATCTTCGGCGCTTGGCCGAGGGCCTTCTCCAGCATCTCGCCCAGGGCGGCCAGCGCGCGCTCCGAGCGCAGATATTCAAATCCGGGCGAAAGACCCAGTTTCAAGGTCCCGTGCTGGCAACTGATGAAGGCGGCGTTGGCGGCCAACTGCCGCGACGGGCCGCTCAGGCCACTGTTGGCGACCAGATCCAGCCAATCCTCGGCGCTGGCCAGATCGCTGACACCTTCCTGCGGCACGGCATCACGTGCCGGGGCCGGCTCGGCCGGCGCGATGGCAATGCCTTCAGTGCGGAACGGGCGCTCGGGCGGCGCAGGCTCGCTGGGAGCCGCGACGGGAGCTGGCGGTTCATGCCAGGGCGCCACCATGGCGGCGTCCGGCCCAGCCATCTCGGCCGCCAGCGCCTCGTCACGCGCCTCGGCTTCGTCGGTGGCCCACGGCGGCAGGTCGTCGCCCGCTTCGGCTTCAACGGATGCCGGTGCCGCTGCTTCGGCCTTCACCGGCGGCGGTGACACGGGCTCTTCCACCGGAACCGGCTCGGGCTCCGGGGTCGGGTCCGGTTCGGGTCGTGGGGCCGGCTCAGGTTCGGGTTCAGGTTCGCGCGGCGCGGCCTGCGCCGGAGCGGCCACCTGCGCTACTACGGCCGGGCTTGCCGAAGTGGCGGCAGCCGCCGGTGTCGCTTCGTGGGTACCCGTACCGCTGCCACCACCGGCAGCATTGCCACCCGGCGCATTGCCTGCACCATCCACCGACTTCGGCACCGGCGGGACCGCCGCGGCCGGGCGGAACGCCAGCATGCGCAGCACAGCCATTTCAAAGCCCGCGCGCGGGCTAGGCGCCAGCGGCAGGTCGCGACGGCCGTTCAAGGCCATCTGATACCAGAGCTGCACCACTTCCGGACGCAGGCGTTCGGCGAACACCGTCGCATCCAGGCCTTCGGCAGCCGCTGCGGCACCCGGTACCAGCTGCTGCACCTGGATGCGATGCAGGCCTTCGGCCAGCGCTTCCAGCACGCCGCTCCAGTCCGGCGAGAACTCCGCCAGCGCAGCCACTACCTGCAACAGGCGCGGACCATCGCCTTCGGCCAGCGCATCGAGCATCGCTGCCACCTGGGTGCGGTCGACCGTGCCCAGCATGGTGCGCACTACGTCCTCGCGCAGCGCGCCGCCGGCGTAGGCGATCGCCTGGTCCAGCAGCGACAGGCCGTCACGCAGGCTGCCGTCGGCGGCCTTGGCCAGCTGCACGATGGCGCTGCCGTCGGCCTCGATTTCCTCAGCCGCCAGGATGCGGGTCATCTGGCCCTGGATCTGATCCTCGTCCAGGCGCTTGAGGTTGAACTGCAGGCAGCGGCTGAGCACGGTGACCGGCAGCTTCTGCGGGTCGGTGGTGGCCAGCAGGAACTTCACGTGCTCCGGCGGCTCTTCCAGCGTCTTCAGCAGCGCGTTGAACGCCGCCTTGGACAGCATGTGCACTTCGTCGATCAGGTAGACCTTGTACTTGCCACGCGAGGGCATGTACTGCGCGTTCTCGATCACCTCGCGCACGTCATCCACACCGGTGTTGGACGCGGCGTCGATTTCCAGCAGGTCGATGTAGCGGCCAGCGTCGATGTCCAGGCAGGCCGCGCACTGGCCGCATGGGTCTGCGCTGGTGCCCTGCTCGCAGTTCAGCGACTTGGCGAAGATGCGCGCGATGGTGGTCTTGCCCACGCCGCGGGTGCCGGTGAACAGGAACGCGTGGTGGACCCGGCCGCTGTCCAGCGCGTTGCTGAGCGCACGGACCACGTGTTCCTGGCCCACCAGCTCGGCAAAACGCTTCGGACGCCACTTGCGGGCAAGGACGAGATAGGACATCAGGCCACCGTTTTCCATCGGATGTTCCATTGTGCCATGCCTGTCCAGCCCCCTCGCCTCCGGCACGTCCTTCGCAGGTTCCTGACCGGGGTGCTTGTGAAGTGTCGCGCAGCCCGCTAGAATCTGCGCCCCTGCTGAGGCGTTTGCCGATGGCAGGGATCCGGAGAGGTGTCCGAGTGGTTGAAGGAGCACGCCTGGAAAGTGTGTAAGCGTCTAAACCGCGCTTCGGGGGTTCGAATCCCCCTCTCTCCGCCAGACAAACGCAAAAGGGCCGCCCACAGGGTGGCCCTTTTGCGTTTGTCTGGCGGATGGGATGGGTGGTGAGAAGCCACGCCGGGGTTCGACGGTTCTGCAGGAGCAGAACCGGACCGCCGCAGGCGGGTCCCGAGGCGCAACGCGCATCGGGATCGGGTGCATGGATGCACACGACAATCCCCCTCTCTCCGCCAGATAACTGAAAAAGGCTGCCCCCAGGGGCGGCCTTTTTCAGTTATCTGGCGCGGGACGCGAAGTGCGCTGCGCGCGCTTCGCCCCAAACGTTGCTGCGCAACCTTTGGGCCCCTCCCTTTGCCAGCCTCTCCCCGCCCCTGTCGGGGGCAGCCCCTCAACAGAGGGGCTTGTTCCTCCAGATGCGCGACATGCACGGACAGATCACCGCAGGCGGGTCCCGAGGCGCAACGCGCATCGGGATCGGGTGCATGGATGCACACGACAGTCCCCCTCTCTCCGCCCCTGTTGGGGCAGCCCCTCAACAGAGGGACTTGTTCCTCCAGATCCATCAGTAGATCCACGCCACGCGTGGATGCTTTTGATCGCCTTACGCACGCTCGTTGGCACTCCAAAACAAAGCTGAACGAAACCTGAAAATTCGCTATCGTAGGCGCCTTCATCCGACGCCTGGCCCTTTGCCCATGAGTTCGACCGACAGCGCTCACGCCGACTGCGAGAACTGCAACACCGCCCTGCAGGGCCACTACTGCCATCGCTGCGGGCAATCGGCGCACAACCCGCTCAAGCACGTGGGCCACGCCATTGAAGAAGTGTTCGAATCCTTCTGGCACCTGGACGGGCGCATCTTCCGCACGCTGCGCGATCTCTGGGTTCCCGGCCGCATCACGCAGAACTACCTCAAGGGCCGCCGGGTCGGATACGTGCAGCCTTTGCGGCTGTTCGTCATCCTCACCCTGTTTACGTTCTTCATCGGCAAACTGTTCGTGCACGTCGACGACATCCGCATGGGCGGAGGCGATTCGCTGTATGCCAAGTCCATCACCGTTGAACAGGTCGAGGCCGCACGCGCGAAACAGCTGACGATGATCGATCAACAGCAGGCCAGCTCACCTGCTACCGGCAACGCCGGCTTCGCCATGGCCAGAGCGGCGGTGAATGCGGCAGCCGCACAGCGTAAAGCCGAGCTCACCGGCACCAGCAAGGAGGTCGCCACGACCGAGCCCGGCACCTTCTTCAACCACACCGTCAACGGCAAACCGTGGGACGCTGACACCAACCCCATCGTGGTGGCCGGCTGGCCCCGGTTCGCCAACAACTGGCTCAACAAGCGCCTGCACAACGGCAACGCCAACATCCAGCGCATGGGGGGCAAGACCGATCTGTACATGCAGGCGATCCTGACCGCATTGCCCGGTGCCCTGTTCTTCCTGATGCCGGTGTTCGCGCTGGTTCTGCGCATCGCCTACGTGCCACGGCAGATGGGGTATCTGGAACATCTGGTGGTGGCGCTGTACAGCCACTGCTGGCTGATGATGGTGCTGCTGGCAACCTTCCTCATCGCCGGCATCAGCAGCGCGCTCGCATCCCCCGCCTTCGCCGCCGCCAGCCAATGGCTGTATGCCCTGCTGTGGCTGGCGGTCCCGGTCTATCTGCTGTGGATGCAGCAACGCGTGTATGGCGGCAACAAGGCGCTGACCGTGTTGCGCTACCTTGCCATCGGCGGCGTCTACCTGTTCCTGGTGAGCTTCGTGGTGATGTATGCGGTGCTGGCGGGAATCTCGGCCTGAGGGATACACGCACGGCATCCGGCCCATGAATCCACGTGTAGCGTGGATCTACTGACGATCGTCTATCGTGGGCCCATGAACCTCCGCCTCTACCGCCCCGCAGATGCCAGCGCCTGCCTGTCGATTTTCGACAGCAACGTGCCCACCTACTTCGCGCCCGAAGAGCGCAGCGACTTTGAACGCTTCCTGCGTGAGCAGGCCATGGACTGCGCCTTCCAGGTGATCGAGCGCGACCACTGCGTCGTTGCCTGTGGTGGCCTGTCGCGCCGCGGCGATGGCAGCGCCGGTTTCTGTTGGGGCATGGTGCAGCGCGCGCTGCACCGGCATGGACTGGGCCGCGAACTGGCGCTGGCGCGCCTGCGCCAGGCCGAAGTGGATCCCTCGATCAATCGCGTCACGCTCAGTACCAGCCAACACACCCAAGGCTTCTATTCCGGTCTCGGCTTCCAGGTGACACGTGTGGTGCCCGATGGCCACGGCGCCGGGATCGACGCTGTGGAAATGGAGCGGGAGCTCTAGCGCTCCCGCCCCGGTGCCATCCACGCCCGCCGTGGTTCTACCGCTGGCCCGCTCCCCTCAGAAGCCCACGCGCAGGTTGATCTGCCCGCCGACATCGCGGCGACCGTCGCCGTGCTGGCCCTGCACGAACATCGACAGCTGGCTGTTGCGGCCGAGCCCAACCGCCACGCCCAGCTGGCTGACCAGCGCGTTGCGTGCCATCACCGCGCTGTACACATCGAACGCATTGCCGCCGACCGCGAAGCGGTTGCGGCTGGCCACGTCGGTGTCACCCGAAGCATGCTGCCAGCCGAGGCCGACCGTCAGCTGTGCAGGGAAGCGCTCGCCGCTGCCCACGTCCCAGCGGCCGCGCACACCCACGGTGCTGACATTGAGCGTGTCCTTGCCGCCTTCCAGCTCCAGCGCAGCAGTGCCGCCCTGCTCCACCGCGCGATCACTGTCGACCCAGTGCTTGGTGAACTGCACGTACGGCTGCAGCTGGGTCCTGCCGTGGGTCCAGGTCCAGCTGCCCTCCACCTGGGCGATGGTCACATCCGAGTCCTGGCGGCTGTACAGGGTCTGGCCCAGCAGCGGCACCTCACGTGTGGTGCGCGTGCGGTAGTCGCCGCGCGACACGCTGCCACCGACCGCAAAGCCGTTGTTCCACTGGCCCTGCGCATACAGGCCGAAGGTGTTGCCACGCAGGCGGGCGCGCGAGCTGCGATCGTACAGGCGCGTATCCAGCCGTTCGTTGCCGGCCGCTGCACCCAGCACCACGTGCTCGCCCAGCTGCCAGTCCACGCCGGCCATCAGCGCATTGCGGTTGGAGCGGATGTCGTCGCCGTTGCCATCACCATCCTGCCTGAACACCTTGCCGCTGCCGGCCAGCCAGGCCGAGGCACGCTCACCGCGCACGGTCGGCAGCTCACTGCCCAGGCGCTGGCGGATACCCTCTTCCAGGTAATTGTCGTACAACAGCACCGCACGGCTGGCCGCATGCACTTCACCGGACAGCTGGTCGAAGGCCGCGCGCGCGGTACCCGCGTCATAGATCAACACCGTGTTGTACAGCCCCAGTGCCGAGCCACTCTGCGGCAGGCTGTCCAGCGCCGCAGCGGTGTTGTACTGGTTGCGCGTCTTCGCCGCCGTGGTGAAGGCTGCGGTCTGCGCCACATCGATCTGCAGGTTGGCCGTGTTCGCCGTGTAGACCGGGGTGATGGTCAGGAAGGCCGACGGCGTCTTCGCCGAAGCGAACTGCCCGCTCACGCCACCGGCCGCGTTGACCACGGTGTACTGCTGGCCCTGCTGATAGCTGGTGCTCGGCGAGATGGTGTTCACCTGCACGTTGCTGCCACCCACGTTGGCACTGCCGCCCACCTGCACCGTGTCGCTGCCGGTGGCACCCAGATCGATGCCCAGCGTGCTGCCCGGCGCCAAGGTCAGGTTGCCACCCACCGTGATCGTGCCGGTGCCATTGCCCGCACCGCTGCCATTGCCTGGGCCATTACCCGGCGACAGCACACCGCCACTGGATACCGTCACGCCACCACCGGTACCCCCGATGGTGCCGGTGCCGGACAGCGTGGTACCGCTGCCGATGGTCCACTGGCCGCCGATGTTGCCGGTGACATTCAGGCCACCGCCGGTGACCTGGCCGGTGCCGCTGAAACCACCACTGTTGCCGCCGAGATTCAGCCCGCCCGGGCCGGCCTGCACGATGCTGCCACCTCCGCTGATGGTGCCACCCAGCGTGGTGCTGCCACCGGTGTTGATGATCAGCCCACCGTTGTTGGTGATGTTGCCGGTGATCGAGCCACTGGCGCCGCCATTGCCAACCTGCACCGTGCCACCGGCGTTGATGGTGGTGCCGCCGGTGTAGGTGTTGTTGCCGGTCAGGGTGATGGTGCCAGCGCCGGCCTGGGTCAGGCCACCGCTGCCGCTGATGGTGCCGCCAACGGTGGTATTGCCACCGACGTTGAACACCAGGCTGCCGTTGTTGCTGACGTTGCCGGCAATCGATCCGCTCGCGCCGCCGTTGCCGACCTGCAGCGTGCCGCCGGTGTTGATGGTGGTGCCGCCGGTATAGGTGTTGTTGCCGCCCAGGATCAGCGTGCCGCTGCCGGCCTGGGTCAGGCCACCGCTGCCGCTGATGGCGCCGCCGACGGTGGTGTTGCCACCCACGTTGAAGATCAGGCTGCCGTTGTTGGTGACGCTGCCGCCAATCGCACCGGTCGCGCCGCCATTGCCCACCTGCAGGGTGCCACCGGCAGTGATGGTGGTCGGGCCGGTGTAGGTGTTGTTGCCGGTCACGGTCAGTGTGCCGCTGCCGGCCTGGGTCAGGCCACCGCTGCCGCTGATGGTGCCGCCCAGCGTGGTGTTGCCCGCGACGTTGGACACAAGCGTGCCGTTGTTGGTGATGTCGCCGACGATCGAGCCGGTCGCACCACCATTGCCCAGCTGCAGCGTGCCGCCGGCATTGATGGTGGTACCGCCGGTGTAGGTGTTGGTGCCGGTCAGCACCAGCGAGCCACTGCCCGCCTGGGTCAGGCCACCCGCACCACTGATGGTGCCTCCCAGCAGGGTGTTGCCCGCGACGTTGGAGATCAGCGAACCATTGTTGGTGATGTCGCCAGCGATCGAACCGGTCGCTCCACCATTGCCCACCTGCAGCGTGCCACCGGTATTGATGATGGTGCCGCCGGTGTAGGTGTTGTTGCCGACCAGCGTCAGCACGCCGGCACCGGCCTGGGTCAGGCCACCGCTGCCACTGATCGCGCCGCCGACCGTGGTGTTGCCCGCCACGTCGAACACCAGGCTGCCGTTGTTGGCGACATTACCGGTGATCGCACCGGTCGCACCGCCATTGCCGACCTGCAGCGTGCCACCGGCATTGATGGTGGTGCCGCCGGTATAGGTGTTGTTGCCGGTCAGCACCAGCGTGCCAGCGCCGGCCTGGGTCAGGCCACCACTGCCGCTGATGGTGCCGCCCAGCGTGGTGTTGCCCGCCACGTTGGACACCAGCGCGCCGTTGTTGGTGATGTCGCCGACGATCGCGCCGGTCGCACCACCGTTGCCCACCTGCAACGTGCCGCCGGCATTGATGGTGGTACCGCCGGTATAGGTGTTGTTGCCGGTCAGCACCAGCGTTCCGCTGCCAGCCTGGGTCAGGCCACCGCCACCGCTGACCACACCGCCTACGGTTGCGGTGGTGCCCAGGTTGTAGACCAGGCTGCCGTTGTTGGTGATGTCGCCCAGCACCGAACCGGTGCTGCCGCCGTTGCCGATCTGCAGCGTGCTGCCACCATTGATGGTGGTGCCGCCGGTATAGACGTTGTCACCGCTCAGGGTCAGCGTGCCGGTGCCGCTTTGCACCAGGCCACCGGTGCCACTGAGCACACCGCCGAAGGTGGTGCTGCCGTTGTTGCCGCCGGTGGTCAGGGTCGCACCACCCAGCACCACGCTGGATCCGGCTACACCGGCCAGGCCACCAATGCTCTGGTTGCCACCGGCACTGATGTCCAGCGTACCGGCACCGGTCAGATTGACCGTGCTCGCACCCGACAGGCTGCCACCGGCCGCCACCGCCAGCGTGCCGCTGTTGATGGTGGTGTTACCGGTGTAGGTGCTGGCACCGCCCAGGGTGACCGTTGCTGCGCCATCCTTGAGCAGGCCGCCAGCGCCGCTGATAGGGCCGTTCAAGGTCAGCGCGTTGCTGCCGGCAAGGGTCAGCGTGCCGCTGGCCAGCTGCACGGTATTGGCCAGGGTCAGCGCGCTGGTGCCGTCCAGGCTGGCATTGCCGCCCACGGTCAGCGTGCCGGTTCCCAGTGCATTGTTGTTACCCAAGGCAAGGCCACCGGCGTTGAGTGCCACGCCACCGCTGAAGGTATTGCTGCCGGTCAGGCCCTGGATGCCTGCACCATTCTTCACCAGGCCACCGGTACCGGTAATGTCACCAGCGAAGGTCGTGTTTCCTACGCCATTGAGGGTCAGCGTGCTGCCGCCGAGCGCAACCGTACTGCCGGTAACACCCGCCAGTGATCCGATGCTCTGCGCGCCACCGGCAGAAATATCGAACGCTGTTCCGGCGTTGGCCAGTGTCACCGCGCCATTCGCTGCCAGGCTTCCTCCGGCGCCAATCGCCAGCGTGCCCGCATTGATGGTGGTGCCACCAGTGAAGGTATTGGCACCGGTCAGGGTCTGGGTGCCGGTGCCTTCCTTGATCAGCCCACCGGTACCCCCCACCGAACCACTGAACGTGCCATTGACGGGACCACCAATGGTCAAGGTGTTGCCGCCCAGGTTCACCGTGCCGTTGCCGATCAGGGTACCGAACTGCTGCGTGCCGCTGCCCGCCGACAGATCGAAGGTCGCACCACTGGCCAGGTTGACGATGCCACTGGCATTCAAGCTCGCGCCGGCACCCAATGCCAACGTACCGGCATTGATGAAGGTGCCACCGGTATAGGTATTGGCACCGTTCAAGGTCAGCGTTGCCGCGCCCTCCTTGGTCAGCGAGCCGGTGCCACTCAGGCTGCCGTTGAGGGTGAGGTTGTTGCTGCCGAGTACGGTCAGCCCGGCGTTGAGGACGAAGTTGTTGGCCAACGTCACCGCAGTGTTCGAATCGAGCGTACCGTTGCCACCCACCGTTACCGCCCCGGTGCCGAGAGCGGCATCGTTGCCGACCACCAGGCCGCCTGCATTGAGCGTTACACCGCCACTGAAGGTGCTGGCGCCGTTGAGGGTCTGCACGCCTGCGCCGTTCTTGACGAGGCCACCATTGCCGGTGATCGCACCGTTGAACGTGCTGTCTACCGTACCGCCCAGGGTCAGCGCACTGCCCCCCAGCGCCACGGTGCTGCCGGCCACACCGGCAAGCGAACCGATGCTCTGGTTGCCCGCAGAGATGTCGAGCGTACCGGTACCGGCCAGGTTCACCGCGCCGGTTGCGGCGAGGCTGCCACCGGCACCGATCGCCAGCGTGCCGCTGTTGATGGTGGTGCCTCCGGTGTAGGTATTCGCACCGGTCAGGGTCACGGTGGCCGCACCGTTCTTGATCAGGCCACCGGTACCGGAAACGATGCCGCCCAGGGTCAGTGCATTGCTGCCCAGCAGGTTGAGGTTGGCACCTGATGCCAGCGTGATGTTGTTGGCCAGGTTGGCCGCGGTCGAAGCATCCAGCGTAGCGCTGGCCCCCACCGTCAGCGCACCGGTGCCGAGCGCGGCGCTGTTGCCGACCACCAGGCCGCCGCCATTGAGCGCCAGGCCGCCACTGAACAGGTTGGCGCCGCCCAGCGTGAGGATGCCGGTGCCGTTCTTGACCAGGCCACCGGTGCCGGAAATCGCGCCGTCGAACACGCTGTTGCCGTTGCCGCCGAGGATCAGCGACTGCGCGCCCAGAGTGACCGTGGAGCCGGTCACGCCGGCCAACGAACCAATGGTCTGGCTGGCACCGGACGTCGAGATGTCGAAGCCGGTTCCCGCTGCGGTAAGTGTCACTGCACCGGTGGCCGCCAGGCTGCCGCCCGGACCGATCGCCAGTGTGCCGGCATTGATGAAGGTGCCGCCGGTGTAGGTGTTGGCACCGGTCAACGTCTCGATGCCCGCACCGACCTTGGTCAGGCCACCCGTACCTGCGATAGAGCCACTGAAGGTGCCATTGGTCGCCCCGCCGACTTCGATCGAATTGGCGCCCAGGTTGACCGTACCGTTGCCGACCAGGGTGCCGAACACCTGCGTGCCACTGCCGGCCGACAGATCCAGCGTCGCGCCGGTGGCGAGGTTCACGGTACCGCTCGCCGCCAGGCTGGCACCGGCACCCAGCGCCAGTGTGCCGGCGTTGATGTTGGTACCACCGGTATAGGAGTTGATACCGTTCAAGGTCAGCGTTGCGCCACCATCCTTGGTCAGGCTGCCGGTACCGGAAATCACCCCGTTGAGCGTCAGCGCATTGGTGCCCAGTACGGTCAGGCCTGCGTTGAGCGCGATGTTGTTGGTCAGTGCTGCCAGGCCGGTGGTGTCCAGCGTGGCGGCCCCGCCGACGGTGAGCGCGCCAGAGCCCAGCGCCGCGTCATCGCCGAGCACCAGCCCGCCTGCATTGAGCGTCACGCCGCCGCCAAACGTGTTGGCACCGGACAGCGTCTGTACGCCGGCGCCCACTTTCACCAGGCCGCCGCCGCCACTGATCACGCCATCGAACGCAGCGTTGCTGGCGGTTCCGAACGTCAATGAGTTTCCGCCCAGCGCCAGCGTGCTTCCGCCCGCACCGTTGAGCGCGCCGATGGTCTGGCTGCTGCCGGCACCGGAGATATCGAAGCCAGCGCCTGCGCCCAGCGTGACATCACCCGCCGCGGCAAGGCTGCCACCTGTTCCCAGTGCCAGCGTACCGGCGTTGATGGTGGTACCGCCGGTATAGGTGTTGGCACCAGACAGCGTCAGCGTGGTGGCACCGTTCTTGATCAGGCTGCCGTTGCCATCGATCACACCCGACAGCGTCAGCGCATTGCTGCCCGGCAATGTCAGTGCAACACCCGAGCCCAGCGTGACCGCATTGCCGAGCGTCGCTGCAGCACCTGCATCCAGCGTGGTGCTGGCATTCACCGCCAGCGTGCCGGAACCGAGTGCGCCGTTCGCGCCGACCACCAGGCCACCACCGTTCAAGGTCAGGCCGCCACCGAAGGTATTGGTGTTGTTGAGCGTCAGCAGGCCTGCACCGTTCTTGATCAGGCTGCCGCTGCCGGCCACCACGCCTGCAAGGGTGAGATCGCTGCTGCCGCCCAGCGTCAGCTGCGTACCCCCACCGAAGTTCACGGCGTTGGCCAGATTCAGTGCCGTCGTTCCGTCCAGGCTGACGTTGCCGCCGATGCCCAGCGTGCCCGTGCCCAGCGCCCCCGAATTCCCGAGGATCAGGCCACCTGCATCAAGCGCGACACCGCCACTGAAGGTATTGGCACCGGACAGCGTCTGCACGCCAGCACCGACCTTGATCAGCCCACCGCTGCCATCGATGACACCGGCAAAGCTGCCATTGCTGGCGCCACCGAAAGTAAGGGTCTGCGTGCCCAATGCCACATGGCTGCCTGCCACGCCGTTCAACGCGCCAATGGTCTGCCCGGCACCCGCTGCGGAGATGTCCAGCGTCGCGCCGGCACCGGCGAGGTCCACCGCACCGATGGCGGCAAGACTGCCACCCGCGCCGAGTGCCAGCGTACCTGCGTTGACCGTGGCGCCACCGAGGAAGGTATTGGCACCGGACAAGGTCAGCGTCGAGGCGCCGTCCTTGATCAGGCCACCGGCACCACTCACCACACCGCTCAGAGTGAGATTGCTGCTGCCCGGCAGGGTCAGCGTATTGGCGCCCAGGTTCACTGCATTGACCAGCGAAACCGAGGCGCTCGCATCCAGAGAAACATTGCCGCCGATGTTCAGTGCACCGGTACCCAACGCACCGTTGGCGCCGACCGACAGACCGCCCGCGTTCAGCGCCAGACCACCACTGAAGGTGTTGCTGTTGTTCAACGACAGCACGCCAGTGCCGGTCTTGATCAGGCCACCGGTGCCGGTGATCAGTCCGCCCAGAGCAACATTCTCATTGCTGGTCAGGCTCAGCTGCGCACCGGCATCGAGATCGATGGCATTGCCCAGGTTCAATGCCACCGTACTGCCCAGGGTCGCGTTCGCGCCCACGGCAAGCAGCCCGGTTCCCAGCGCGCCAGCGTTGCCCAGCATCAGGCCACTGCCGTTGAGCGTCAGCCCACCGGCGAAGTTGTTGGCGCCGTTGAGCGTGAGCGTGCTGGCGCCGTTCTTGACCAGGCCACCGGCTCCGGAAACCACCCCGCCAAGCGTGATCGCCTGCGAACCCGGCAGCGACAACACGGCCCCACTGCCCAGAGTGACATTGTTGACCAGGTTCAACGCCGTGCTGCCATCGAGCGATGCATTGCCACCCACGCTCAATGCGCCCGTCCCGAGTGCACCGCTGTTGCCCAGCAGCAGGCTGCCGGCATTGAGGTTCAGGCCGCCGCTGAATGCATTGGTGCCGTTCAAGGTCAGCAGCGAGGCACCGTTCTTGGTCAGGCTGCCGGTGCCGGTGATGTTGCCGCCCAGGGTGAGGTTCTGGCTGCCCGGCAACGTCAACGCCGCCCCCAGATTGATGGCATTGGCCAAGTTCAATGCAGCGCTGCCATCGAGCGAACTGTTGCCGCTGACCGTCAACGCCCCGCTGCCGATTGCACTGTTGTTGCCCAGTAGCAGGCCGCCCGCCGTCAGATTCACGCCGCCGCTGAAGGTGTTGGTGCCGCTGAGCGTCTGCGTGCCCGTTCCCTGCTTGACCAGGCCACCGGTACCGCCGATCACGCCGCCGAATGCCTGGTTGGTGGCATCACCGAAGGTGAGCGTGCTGCCGCCCAGCGAGAGGATGCTGCCTGCCGCACCGGACAGCGCACCGATGGTCTGGTTGGCGCCGAGCGAGATGTCCAGTTCGGCGCCGGCTCCCGCCAGGCTCACCGCCCCGGTGGCCGCCAGACTGCCGCCACTGGCCAGTGCCACCTTTCCTGCGTTTACGTTCAGACCGCCGGTGAATGCGTTGGCCCCACCCAGCGTAAGCGTGGAGGCGCCGTTCTTGACCAGGCTGCCGGTACCACCGATCACGCCGCCCAGCGTCAGCGCGTTGGAGCCCAGCACGTTGAGCGAACCACCCACCCCCAGGTTGATGCCGTTGCCCACGGTCAGTGCCGAGCTGGCATCAAGCGTCACCGCGCCACCGACATTCAATGCGCCGGTTCCCAGCGCACCGCCGTTGCCGAGCACCAGTCCTCCAGCCGTGAGCGACAGCCCTCCACCAAACGTGTTGGCGTTGTTGAGGGTCAGGGTGGCCGCGCCGTTCTTGACCAGGCTGCCGGAGCCACCGATCACGCCGTTGAAGGTCAATGCCTGGTTCCCGGACAGATTGAGGATGCTGCCCGCGCCCAGATTGACCGCGTTGGTGAGAGCGAGCGCCCCGGTGCCATCGAGAGACACGTTGCCGCCAACACTAAGTGTTCCAGTACCCAGCGCGCCTGCATTGCCCAGCAGCAGGCCACCGCCGTTGAGCGTGACGCCATCTGTGAAGGTATTGGCGCCCGACAGGGTCTGGGTACCCGTGCCGACCTTGACCAGCGCGCCGCCGACACCGCCGATGACGCCGGAGAAGCTGGTGCTGGTGTTCAAGCCACCCAACGTGAGGCTGCGCGCGCCAAGGTTGAGCGCACCGGATCCGGCGAGTGAGCCGATGGTCTGGCTGGCCGCAACCGAGAGATCGAGGTTGGTACCTGCGCTCAGCGAGATCGCACTTGTCGGCGACAGACTGCCACCGGCGCCCAATGCCAGCGCACCACCGGTGACCGCGAAGGAGCCCGTAAGCAGGTTGGCACCATTCAAGGTGAGGGTACCCGGACCCGCCTTGACCAGGTCGCCAGCGCCGGAGATCGAACCATTCAGGCCCAGCGCGTTGCTGCCCAGCAGGTTGAGCGTGCCGCCACCGTTGATGACGAGGTTGTTGCCCAGATTGAAGTTGGCCGAGGTATCCAGCGAAGCGTTGCCACCGACGGTCAGATTGCCGCTGCCGAGCGCACCGGCATTGCCGAGCACCAGGCCGCCAGCATTGAGGTTGACGCCACCGCTGAACAGGTTCGCACCGCCCAGGGTGACGATGCCGGTGTTGTTGACCGTCAGCCCACCAGCGCCTGAAAGCACTCCGCCCAGACCGAATGCATTGGTTCCGGACAGAGACAGATTGCCACCGAGGCTGAAAGCGTTGGCCAGGTTCAGACCGGCCGTGGAGGACGCGATGGCACCGCCGCTGGCGGTGAACAGCCCTGTGCCGAAGGAACCGGCATTGTTGAAATTGATCAGACCATCATTGAGTGTGGTCGTACCTGCACCAGCCCACGCACCCTGCAGGTTCCAGGTACCGCTGTTGACGGTGAGCCTCTGGAAGTTGATGTACTGGTTCCAGCCCAGCGTGGTCACCGCCCCACCGGTACCGCTGCCCGGGCCGGTTGGGCTGTTCTGCAGCACCAGCCTGTTGTTGGACGCCGAACCACCGTCGACGATGCCGGCCGCGGCCAGATTCACCGCAAGCACGCCGACCTGTCCAGCGACGCCGATACCGGCGGTATTGACGCTGGAACCAGACACGGCGGTGAAGGTGTTGCCGGTGACCGAACTACCCAGGTTCACGCTGCCGTTGATGGTTCCCGCATTGAGGAAGGTATTGCCGGCCCCCGCCGTGGCCGAGCCTTGGAACCCTATGCGGCCGGTAATGGTGCCGGTGTTGTTGAGATTGGTCTGCGCACCACCGTAGCTGACGATCGATGCCGCATCGGCCGTGGTCAACAGGCCTGCGCCAAGGATCGACATGTCCACATTGCCGGCGTTGATGATGTTGCTGACACCGCCGGAAGCGTTCTGCATCACCAGCGCCTGTCCACCGAAACCGAGAATGGAGCCGATATTGACCAGGCCTTTGATCGCCCCGCCCGCCTGGTTGTTGACGTTGATGGTGTTTCCACCGACGGTGTTGTTACCCAGCACCATGCCCGACGCCGCCAGGCTCAGGCCACCGTTGAGGGTGGGATCGATCGTGCCCTGGTTGTTCACGGTGATGCCGTTACCGCTCAAATTCACGGCACTTCCGCCAACGATCGGCGGCACGCTGAGCACAGCGCCGGTCTGGATATCCAGCGTCACGCCATTGATGCTGTTGGCCAGCGAATTGGTATTAGAGCCAGTCGCGCAGGTCACCGTGGTGCCTGCGGTAGTGCACGCCGCGAACGCCGAACCACTGGCCAGCGTGGCCGCCAATGCCACCGCCAACTGGTGCGCCCGCAATCGCGGCACCCACCCTGCGCAGACCGCGCTTCCGCCGGGATTCTGGGTGACCTCCGAAGCAACCTGCATTACGCCGAGGGCGCGATTGAAAACCAGACGGTAAATGCGGTTCATCGGTAAATCTCCATGAAAAGACCGGATGGCACTGCAGGCAGGTTTTTTTGAAGACAATGCGGCCCACCCCGGCTCCCGACACGGGAACAAGGCCTGGCGTCATTAACTTCTGAAAATCTTCACATCTTCACGCGACCGCACCTGGGACAGGCAGGCCAACGTGTCCGCCAAGGCGAAAACTCCCCGATTTCGCATGACGAATGGCGGCACTGTGCGGCCGATGGCGCCAGCGGCATGTGAATCACGCGCGTTATTTTCATGACGCACGTCAAATAAAACGGGCGGACAAAATGGTTTTGCCGAAAATGCATATACCTGCAGCAGGCGGAAATTCCTTTCTCCGCCCAAATAAATGCATTCAGCTGCTCGAGAGTTTCATCAGCACCAGGCCGGAAACGATCAGCACCGCCGCACCGATCCGCATCGGGCTGACCTGCTCACCGAGGAAGACGATGCCGACCACGAACGCACCGACCGCGCCGATGCCGGTCCAGATCGTGTAGGCGGTGCCCAGCGGCAGGCTGCGCATGGCCACCGCCAGCAGCCAGAAGCTGGCGATCATGCCGATGATGGTGACCACGGTAGGGGTGAGCTTGGTGAAGCCTTCGGACTGCTTCATGGACACGGCCCAGACGATTTCCAGCAGGCCGGCGAACAACAGATAGATCCAGGCCATGACAGCCCTCCTCTTGGTAGGGCCAGGCCGTCCTGGTCATTGATTCCCGATGTGGGGGAGGTCGTTCCTCCTGGCCGGCATTCTAGCAACACCGGTCGGCGCGGGGCGTTGCCGGCAGACGCGGGTTACAGCCGATTCAGTGCACGAAGCTGGCGTCGATGTACCTGCCTGCGCTATAGTTGCCGTCTGCCATCGGCCAGCCGATGTGTAGTCCGGCTGTGGTCTCCGGCGCATCGCGCGCTGCTTCCCCTGATCCGTGAACCGGCCGCCCACTGGGCGGCCAACGTCTCTATGGTGGCCCCGTCGGCCCCTCGCGACGCTAGGTCGAAAATCCCGCCAGGGCCGGAAGGCAGCAACGGTATCGATCGACGCGGGCGCCGAGGTCAGCCGGCGGGGCCATCGCCTTTTCGGGCGTGGCCCCACTTCTGGTAGCTGCCAGCCTTGGCTGGCGCCCTTCACCGGGCATCGCCCACCACTACCCCGCCGCGGGCGTGCCCTGGTGAAACACCACCCTCCATTCCTGCGCATGCCGTCGCCACAGCGAACTGCGCAACACCCAGCCCTGGGCCTGGCCATCAACGTGATAGCGGCTGCGGTAGCGCACCTGGGCCAGATCCTCGGCCAACAGCCACACCGCGTACTGTTCCGATTCGATCAGCACCTGAGCGCGCTCCAGCGGGATCTCCTGCAACGCCGCATCACGGCCGTAGCATCGCCCGGAACTGCCGATCTCGCTGAAATCCTCGTCCAGAAGTGCCGCCAGTTGCTCGCGATCGGCCCGCACCTGCGGCGCATGCAGCGCGCGTTCCAGCGCCTCCAGCTCGGCAGCCAGCGCCGTGTCGGCGGGCTGGCCAGCACCGCTCACGGCGGATCCTGCACCAGCACGTGCGCTGCAGTGGGGTTGGCCAGCGGCACGCACTGCCCCGGCTGCGCCACGCGGTGCCCCCGCGCGGCCAGCGCCTGGCCGTCGGCCTCGCTGGCGTAGTGGTAGAGCATCATCCGCGCCTGCAGTTCGGCACTGTACTCACGTTCCAGGTCGTCCACGCCGGTGTGCGACGGGTTGCCGTGCAGGCCGCAGTCGTGCGCGATCAGTTCATTGTCGTTGGCGAAGCGGGCCAGCATCTCCGGAATCGGCCGGGTATCGCCGCTCCAGGTCAGCGCGCCCTGCAGGCGCAGGCCATAGGCCGTCTCCGGCCAGTGGTGGCGCACCGGGAACACTTCCAGGCGCACGCCCTCGTGCCAGAACGCCTCGCCCACCACGACCAGCTGGAACGCATCCCAGAAGTTGGCACCGCCCTCGGCCAGCACGTTCGGGTAGTCCCCGATGCGCTTGTGCAGCAGCGGCACCACGGTGGCAGGCACATACAGGCGCACCTTGCCGCGCCGGTGCGCGTTGAAGAAGGTATCGACGAACAGGCGCTCGAAGCCCGCTACGTGGTCCAGGTGCACATGGGTGACGAACAACGCCTGCGGCATGTGGCCGTAGTGCGCCTTGAACGCGGTCAGGCCTTCGCCGCCACAGTCGATGGTCAGCCACGGCCGACCGTCCCGTTCGATCACCGACATCGGCGACCCCAGCTCGACCGCCGACGCATTGCCGACGCCGAGGAAACGCAACGACCAGTCCATCAGGTGCCCCGGTTCCAGGCCATGTCATAGGCGCGGCGCAGCCGCGCGTAATCCTTCTGCACGTCTTCCATGCTGCGCTCGCCGCGCAGCTTGATCAGCGAGCGCAGCAGGCGCTTGAGATTGCGTTCGCGCCAGGCGGTCGCCGGGATGCGGATCACCCCGCGGTCGAAGTCGATCAACCAGCCGTGGCCGTTGCCGTCGAACAGGATGTTGTGCGCATTGAGGTCGGCATGGTCCAGGCCGGCACGATGGAAGCGGGCGATCAGCCGCCCGGTCTCCTCCCACGGTGCGCCCCGGCCCGCGACCAGCGCGCGGTCGGCCAGCGAACGGACACCCTCGATCCGCTCCATCAGGATCGCAGCCCGGTAGCGCAGGCCCTCGCGCATGTAGAACGCCGCCAGTGGCCGGGGCACCGGCAGCTTTTTCTCGCGCAGCGCGCGCATCAGCCGGAATTCGGCGAAGCTGCGCGTCCGGTCCGCGCCGCGCCAGAGGTACTGGTCATGGCTGATCTTCGCCGCCAGGCCACCGCGCAGGTAGTGGCGCAGCACGCTGGCGCCGAACGGCGCATCGACGAACCAGGCGCTGCCACGACCGCCCTCGCCCACCGGCCGAGCCCTGCTGCCCCAGTGCTGGGGCGAGAACAGGCCGATCTCGGCTTGCCGCAGCCGCTCGCGGTCGAACAGAATGGCCCCGCTGCCGCGACCCTCGCGGCATGGCGTCAGCGCTTCATTGGCGTCGAATGCGACCATTTCATTGAGTCTAACAACACATGGCATCAGCGTCCTCCTCCTTGTGCCTCCTGCGCCTGTCCGCACTTGGCGATGTCACCCACGTGGTGCCCCTGGTGCGCACCCTGCAGGCTGCGCGCCCGGATACGCCGATCCACTGGATCATCGACAAGGCCGGCCACAAGCTGCTCGACGGCCTGCCCGGTGTCACCTTCCATGCCTACGACAAGAAGAGCGGCATGGCCGGGGTCAAGGAACTGCGCAGGCAGCTGCCGCCGGGGCGCTTCGAAGCGCTGTTGCAGATGCAGGTGGCGTTCCGCGCCAACCTGCTGTCGGCCTTCATTCCCGCAGAGCGTCGCATCGGCTATGACCGCAGCCGCTCGAAGGACCTGCATGGTCTCTTCATCAACGAACGCATCCCCGACCGCCCCGGCATCCATGTGCTGGATGCCATCGGCAGTTTCTGTGAACCCCTTGGCCTGCGCCAGACCGAGGTCAGCTGGGACCTGGCGGTGCCGCAGTCCGCATATGAGTGGTCCGCCGCGCAATGGCAGGACGATGGCCGCCCGGTGTTGATGATCTCGCCCTGTTCCAGTCACGTGCGCCGCAACTGGTATGCAGACCGCTACGCCGCCGTGGCCAACCACGCCGCACAGCGCGGTTGGCAGGTGGTGCTGTGCGGAGGCCGCAGCGAACTGGAGCGCAGCATGGCCGATGCCATCCAGGCACAGCTGCACACACCGGCGCTTGACCTGGTCGGCAAGGACACCTTGAAGCAGCTGCCGGCGCTGCTGGCCCGCGCCAATCTGGTGATGACCCCGGACTCGGGCCCGATGCACATCGCCAACGCGATGGGCGCCAAGGTATTGGGCCTGCATGCAGCCAGCAACCCGAACCGCAGCGGTCCCTATTCCGACCGCCGCTACTGCGTGGACCGCTACGACGATGCCGCGCGCAAGTACCTGGCCAAGCAGGCCTCGGATCTGAAGTGGGGCACCAAGATCGAGTTCGACGATGTGATGGAACTGATCACCGTGGAAGACGGTATCGCTGCGTTCGAACGCTACGTCGCCGACCACCTGGGGTGAGCAGCAGGCTGCCCCGGATTACGCGCGCTGCGCGTAATCCTGGTAGGACTTCTCTTCCACGTACGCCGAACCCAGCGCCAGGTTGATCGCCTTCTTGATGCGCGCGCGTTCGTCATTGCGCAGGTAGACGCTGCGCGCCAGGTCGATGAAACCCTGGTCGAACGCCTGCGCCTTCTCTTTCAGGCGGATGTCGTCCTCGATGTCCCACAGCTGCTCGTTGACCGCCTTCAGCTCGGCACGCAGCTTGGCGATGTCCTTCACCGCCGCCGGGTGTGCCATCCAGGTCTGCTCCAGCGCCGACAGCTCTTTGCGCACATTGGCCAGCTTGCCCTCGTCACTGATGCGCTCGGACTTGATCTGCAGGATCGAGATCTTGTCCAGCAGCTCGCCGAAAGAAACGGGAACGAGGATTTCAGCGGTCATGGGGAAAGCTCCAACAGGTGATGCAGGCAGTTTAACCCGCAGCTCGCGATGGAATGGGTAGATCCACGCCATGCGTGGATGAGCCTGCCAGCAGGAACAGCATCCACGCATGGCGTGGATCTACTGATGCACCTGCCCCGACAGCAGCGGGGAGAGGCCGGCAAAGGGAGGGGCCCACAGGTTGCGCAGCAACGTGTGGGGCGCCGCGCGAAACGCGCGGCGCATCCCGCGCCAGATTAAAGAAAAAGGGCTGCCTTTCGGCAGCCCTTTTTCTTTAATCTGGCGGAGAGGGGGGGATTCGAACCCCCGAGGCGCTATAAACGCCTGCCTGATTTCGAGTCAGGTACATTCAACCACTCTGCCACCTCTCCGGGTGGTCCCCGGCGGACCGGGGACGCGCATCATACGAGGAAGTGAGGCCGACGACAAGTCATTCCGGCCAACGAAGTGAAAATTTCCTGAGCGCACGCCTTGCCGGATGCGCGCAGCCACCCGATGATGCCTGTCTCCCCAGCAACACCCCGCCCCAGCGCCCATGATCGAATTCGGACACCTCACCCACCCCGGCATGCGCCGCGAGCTCAACGAGGACACCTACTACGGTGACAGTGAGCTGGCCCTGTGGCTGGTGGCCGATGGCATGGGCGGGCACGCCTGCGGTGAAGTGGCCAGCGCGCTGGCGCGCGAGACCATCGTGCGCGAGATCCGCCGCGGCGCACCGCTGGCGCAGGCCATCCGCACAGCCGACGAAGAGATCATCCGCGCCTCGCGCCGGCGCAACGACACGTTGCCGATGGGCACTACCGTGGTCGCCGCACGGGTACAGGGCAACCGCTATGAAGTGGCGTGGGTCGGCGACAGCCGTGCCTACCTGTGGCGCGACGGACAGCTGGCCCAGCTCAGCCAGGACCACAGCGTGGTGCAGGAGCTGGTCGCGCAGGGCAACCTGACCGCCGAACAGGCGCGTGCGCATCCGCACCGCAACGTGGTCACCCAGGCGCTGGGCGTGACCGATCCGGCGCATCTGAACGTGGCCACCACCAGCGGCGAACTGCGTCCGGGCATGCAGCTGCTGCTGTGCAGTGACGGCCTGACCGAAGAAGTGGACGACCGCAGCATTGCCCGCACCCTCGCCTTCGAGGATGCCAGCGCACAGGAATGCGTGGACACGCTGGTTGCCGCCGCGCTCGACGGCGGCGGCCGCGACAACATCAGCGTGATCCTGGTGCGCTGCCACTAACCGGTAGATCCACGCCATGCGTGGATGCGACGCTGCCGGCCAGCGGCCGGCACTACCCCACTCCAGGCATTACGCGCTGGCGGGCTCTTCCACCTTCGGGCCATCCCACAGCGCGTGGCCAGCCTTCTTGCGCAGCCGCTCCAGTCGCGCCGCATGCGCTTCCAGCTCCGACGGCGTGGCAACCACGCGCGGGCGCGGCAGCAGCTTGCTGGTGTCGAAGGCCTGCAGCGCCGCACCGGCAGCACCGCCATCGTCATCGCCCAGACCAAAGCCAATTTCTTCCTGGCCCGAGGTCAACGCGATATAGACGTCGCCCAGGATCTGCGCATCGAGCAGGCCGCCATGCAGCGCACGGTGCGAGTTGTCCACGCCCAGCCGCTTGCACAGCGCATCCAGCGAATTGCGCTGGCCCGGGAAGCGCTCGCGCGCCATCACTAGGGTATCGATCACCGTGCAGCGGTCGGTGATCTTCCCGTACTGCGGCCCCAGCAGCGACAACTCGTTGTCGAGGAAGCCGAGGTCGAACGCCGCGTTGTGGATGATCAGCTCGGCGCCATCGATGAAGGCCAGGAACTCGTCGGCGATCTGCGCGAAGTCCGGCTTGTCATCGAGGAACTCCAGGGTCAGGCCGGTGACTTCCTGCGCGCCCTGTTCGAACTCGCAGTCCGGCTTGATGTACTGGTGATAGTTGTTGCCGGTCGGGCGGCGCTTGAACAGCTCCACGCAGCCGATTTCGACGATGCGGTTGCCCTTCTTCCACTCCAGGCCGGTGGTTTCGGTATCGAGGATGATCTGACGCATGGGCTCAGTTTACCGGGCTGGCGTCACGGATCTGGATCGCCGCGTTGCGGGCCAGCGTATCCACCCGCTCATTGTCCGGGTCGCCGGAGTGACCCTTCACCCAGCGCCAGTCGATCTGATGCCGCAGCGTGGCCGCCTGCAGGCGCTCCCACAGCTCGCGGTTCTTTACCGGATCGCCGCCAGCCGTCTTCCAGTTCTTGCGGATCCAGCCCGGCATCCACTGGGTCAGACCCTGCCGCACATACTGCGAATCGGTATAGAGCACGATGTTGCACGGCTCGGTCAGCGACTCCAGCCCGGAAATGGCCGCCATCAGCTCCATCCGGTTGTTGGTGGTGTGCGCCTCGCCACCGCTCAGTTCGCGCTCGTGGCCCTTGTAGCGCAGCAGCGCAGCCCAGCCGCCGGGGCCGGGATTGCCAAGGCAGGAACCGTCGGTGTGGATTTCGATGGTTTTCAATACAACTCCAGAATCAGGTAGCTACGGTGCCGTGCCAGCGCACCGGCAGCGGTTTCGGCCCAGGCAGGGCCAGCGTACGTTTTTCCGCATGGAACAGGCAGGCCGCGCGCAGCGGTGCCCAACCTCCGGGACGACGGCTGCCCGCACCGCGCCAGAGCGGGCCCAGGTAACGCATATCGTCGCATTCCAGCCCATGACGGCCGAGCAGCAGGCGGATCCGCTGCGGCGTGCGCACCACCAGCCCATGCTGGCGCCAGCGCGTGCGATACGGACTGAACGGATTGAGGCTGCTCAGCCACAGATGGCCGCCCGGCATCAGTACGCGCTCGCACTCGTCGAGCAGCCGGTCGGCATCGGCCGCGGTGACATGCTGCAGCACGATCGCATTTACGCTTTCATTGGCCAGCGGCAGCGGCAGCGCACAACGGGTGTCGCCGGCATAGCCCTGCCCCTGCCGATACAGGCGCAGACCGCGTCCGCCCAGCTGTGCATCGTCCAGCCAGGCCGCACTTGGTGCGATCCACAGCCAGGGCTGCGCCGGCAGCACCGACAGCTGCGGCAGCAGCAATTGCCGCTCCAGCACACGCAAGGCCTCCGCCGGTTCGCTGTCGAACCACGGGGTCTGGCTCGCTTGACGGGTGCTCTGCAGCGCGGGCATGGTCCAATTCTATGCGACTGACTGCCCTGCCCGCATTTGCGGATAACTACATCTGGACGCTGATCGACAACGAGGGCGCTGCCGTGGTCGTCGACCCCGGCGATGCCGCGCCAGTGCTCGCACTGGCCGATCAGGGCCTGCGCGTGGACACGATCCTGCTCACCCATCACCACGACGACCACATCGGTGGCGTGCCGGCATTGCAGGCGCGTTTCCCCGGCGTGCGGGTCATCGCGCCGGTCGAGGAACGCATTCCCACGGCCACCGAGCGGGTCGGCGAAGGTGAACGCGTTCAGGCACTGGGCCGGACGTTCCACGTACTATCCGTGCCCGGGCATACCCGCAGCCACATCGCGTTTCACACTGCTGAACATCTTTTCAGCGGAGATTCGTTGTTCAGCCTGGGCTGTGGACGCCTGTTCGAAGGTACGCCGTCCCAGCTGCTGGCGTCGATGCGCAAGCTGGGTGCCCTGCCCGCGCAACTGCTGCTTTGTTGCGCTCATGAGTACACCGTGTCAAATGCCGTCTTCGCGCGGCATGTCGACCCCGCCAACGCTGCCTTGTGGCAGCGCCAAGAGGAGGCTTTGGCCATGCGCCGCGATGACCGTTCCACCCTGCCGGTAACCCTGGCCAACGAATTCGACTGCAATCCCTTCCTGCGTGTGCACGCTGCACCGATCCGTGCGTCGGTGTCGGCACACCTGGGCCGTGACGTCGTGGACGACGTCGACGTGATGGCCGGTCTCCGGCACTGGAAAGACGGCGTCCGCGCATGATGCGCCGAAGTCTGCCGTTGGCCCTGGGCCTTGCCCTGGGGCTGGCCGGAACCGCGGGCGCACAGTCGCTGGGCGCCGGCATCAGCCAGAACCTGACCGCCGCTGCGGCGCTGCCGCTGGATCCGTCCGCGCTGCCTGCGCCCTCGGTGCGCAATGGCCAGGAGATCTTCACCAGCTTCCGCGACGGCCTGGCCGAGCCCAGCTGCGATGCCGAGGCTACCAGCCCGCGCTGGCAGAAGCAGTTCGCCCACGCCCCCTCGCGCCTGGCCAACCAGGATGACGATGCGCTGGTGCTGTTCGGCTATGTGGTCGAAGAGCTGCGCAAGGCGAACCTGCCCACCGAATTCGCGCTGATCCCATTCGTGGAAAGCGGCTATCGGCCCAATGCCCGCAACGGCAGCGGCCCGACCGGCCTGTGGCAGTTCATCGCCACCACGGCGCGCAACCACCGCGTGCCCATGGCCAACGGCTACGACGGTCGCCTGTCGGCGGTTGATTCCACCCAGGCCGCGGTGCGCTACCTGAAAACCCTGCACGGCATGTTCGGCGGCGACTGGCGACTGGCCACCATGGCCTACAACGCCGGCGAGTACCGGGTGCTGCAGTCCATGCGCAAGGCCGGCATGAACGCGCAGAATGCCAAGCCGGCAGCCCTGCCGGGGCTGTCGCCGGTTACCCATGCCTATGTCGAGAAGCTGCATGCCCTGGCCTGCGTGCTGGAAGACGTGGAGGACCAGCCTCGCGTGATGGCCTCGCTGGACCGCACCGTGCCGGTGTTGAAGGACCACACCCTGCCGGCCGGCACCAGCGTCCAGCAGTGGGCCGCACAGCGCGCCCTGGACCCTGCCAGGATCGCCCGCCTCAACCCGGCCCTGGCCGCCGGCAACCGCGCCTCGGGAACCACCCGGGTCCTGGCCCCGGTCTCGGCCGCCAATGCGACGGTGACGGAAGCCGCGACCACGCTGGTGGCCAGCACCGCACCGGTTGCCACGACCACGCCGACGCCGCAGGTGGCCAAGACCGTGGCCGCGATCGCCGACCGCCCGCGCAGCCGCCGCCACACCGTGCGTGATGGCGAGTCGGCCTGGACCATCGCCCGCCGCTACGGCATGCCGGTAAAGGCCCTGCTGTCGCTGAACGGCCTGAGTGGCAGCAGCGTGCTGAAGCCCGGCGCAGTGCTGCGCGTCGAGGACTGACGCGCTCCAACCCCGCTGTATCTGCTCTTTGTAGAGTCGAGCGATGCTCGACTGCATCTGCACGACTCTACAAAAGGCGGTCGAGCAAGCTCGACCACTACCAAAGCTCAAGCGCGCCACAGACGACGCGAAGGCACAAAAAAAGGCCCGGCAATGCCGGGCCTTCTTCTATCCTGCTCGCCGCGAGGCTTACAGGTTCTCTTCGGTGGTCTGGATCACGAACTTCCTGCGCATCGCCTCGACGTAGGCCTTGGCTGCGGCCATGCCGTCGATCTGGCTCAGCTGATCCTTGAGCTGCTTCTGCTGCTCGGCGGTCACTTCCTTGATGTCGCCCGGGTTGACCTTGTTCACGGCGAACAGCAGCGCGTGGCCGTTGACGTCGACCTTGCCGTAGCTCGGCTTGCCTTCCGCCGGCACCGGTGCACTGAAGATCGCGCGGTTGATTTCCGGGGTCGGCACCGGCTGGCTGCGCGGCAGGCCCGGCATCGGGCTCACCTGCAGCTTCTCGCTGGCGGCCAGCGACTGCAGGGTGGCGCCCGCCTTCAGCTTGGCCAGCACGGCGTCGGCGGCCTTGTCGCTGGCTTGGCGCTGGCGGTCGGCGCGGATCGCGGCGATCACCTGTTCACGCGCCTTGTCCAGCGGCGTTGCCTGTTCCGGGGTATGCGCGGCAACGCGGATGACCACGCTGTGGTTGGTGGCACCACCCAGGGCGATCGGGTCGCTGGCAGTACCATCCTGCACCAGCACTTCGGAGAAGGCCGCACGCAGCACGGCCGGATCGGTGGCGATGCCACTGGCGGTTGCGCGGGTGATCGGGCCCAGGGTCTGCAGCGGCAGGTTCACTTCCTTGGCCGCAGCAGCCAGATCACTCGGGCTCTTGTTGATCGCATCGACCAGGTGGCCGGCCAGCTCGTTGAAGCCGCGCTCGCCGTCGGCCTTCAGCTGCTCGGCGGCCAGCGTGTCACGCACTTCCTCGAACGACTTGCCTTCGCCGCCACGCATCGCGGCGACCTTGATGACGTGGTAGCCGAAGTCGGTCTTGACCGGGCCGATCACGTCACCCGCCTTGGCGGCGAACAGGGCGTCTTCGAACGGCTTGACCATCGCGCCACGCTCGACCCAGCCCAGATCACCGCCCTGGTCCTTCGAACCCGGGTCTTCCGAATTGGCCTTGGCCAGTGCAGCGAAGTCGGCACCCGCCGCCTTGGCTTCGGTGGCGATCTTGTTCGCCTTGGCTTCGGCACCGTCACCGGTGATCAGGATGTGCGCGGCCTGGCGCTGTTCCGGCGAAGTGAACTTCGCCTTCTCGTCCTCATAGCGCTTGCGCAGGGTCGCTTCGTCGGCCGCGGTCGGTGCCGGCAGGTTGGCGCCATTGATCTCGACGTATTCCAGCGACACGCTTTCGGCCTGGCGGAAATCCTTGCCGTGGCTGTCGTACCACTGCTTGATCTGCTCATCGGTGACCGGCGCGGTATCGGCCGGAACCTCCGGCAGCGCGGCCAGTTCGACGTCGCGGGTCTCACCCAGCAGCTTCAGCAGGCGCTCGGTCTCGGCCTGGGTGACGAAGCCCGAATTCTGCAGGCCCGACGGGATCACCGACTGCTGCAGGCTCTCGCGCACCAGCTCCTGGAACTGCGTGGGGGTACGCGGCGGATTGCCACCGGCCAGAGCCAGGCGGTAGTTGTTCTCGTTGAACTTGCCGTTCGAATCGAGGAAGGCCGGGATGGTGGCGATGTACTCGCGCACCGCGCCATCGCCGATCACAACACCGGCCTGCTCGCCCACCAGGCGCACGACCTGCTCGTCGATCAGCTGATCGAGCACGGCCATCTTGTTTTCAGTGCTTTCGAACGCGCGCGGGTCGAAGTTCTCGCCCTGCTGCTGGCGCTCACGCATGCGCTCCTGCTCGAAGCGGGTGCGGAAATCCTGCGCGCTGATCTCGTGGTGCTGCCACAGCATGCGCACCGGCCACCACGACGGTGCCGAACGCCACCAGGTCGGAGGCGCGGAAACCTTGGCCACGTTCTGTGCGCCAACGCCACCCAGGTAGCTGTTGTCGATCACGAACAGGAACGGAATCATCAGCAGCCCCAGGATCACGGTGACGATCCAGCCTGAGGTCTTGTCGCGGAGTTTCTGCAGCATGGTGAGGAATCACAAGGCCTGATTGGCGAGCCCGGCAGTGTAACCCGCTTCGTCGCAGGGACCAAAAGCAGCGCCGGCGTGGCCTGCGCCGATCTCCGCGGACCTGTGCCGTCAGCACCTCGACAGGCCTGCCGCAGGGCACAAAGAAAAAGCCCCCGGCTTGCGCCGAGGGCTTTTAAAGTTGGCGGAGCGGACGGGACTCGAACCCGCGACCTCCGGCGTGACAGGCCAGCATTCTAACCAGCTGAACTACCGCTCCGCGCTGAAACTTTGCAGGCGCCCAGTATATCCGAAGACTCCCTGGAAACCCAGCCCGATGAACACTTTTTTCAAAGTTTTTTCACAGGGACTTAAGAATTCTGCAATGGCGGAGCGGACGGGACTCGAACCCGCGACCTCCGGCGTGACAGGCCAGCATTCTAACCAGCTGAACTACCGCTCCGTTCTTGCAAAAACCTTTTCGCCTTCCTTCCGAACCTGTCGGTGAGAAGACAAGGCCCCCAGCTTTAGGCCGGGGGCCTCGATGTAGTGGCGGAGCGGACGGGACTCGAACCCGCGACCTCCGGCGTGACAGGCCAGCATTCTAACCAGCTGAACTACCGCTCCGCATTGTTGCTATTTCCTGTTTTCCCACCGGCCTGGACCGGGGAGAAAACAAAGCCTCCAGCTTTTGGCCGGAGGCCTCGTTGAATGGCGGAGCGGACGGGACTCGAACCCGCGACCTCCGGCGTGACAGGCCAGCATTCTAACCAGCTGAACTACCGCTCCACACTCAAACTTTTACCGCGGTGCTGTGGTGGGTGCTGAGGGTTTCGAACCCCCGACCCTCTCCGTGTAAAGGAGACGCTCTACCGCTGAGCTAAGCACCCCAGCGAGCCGCTTAGTTTACAGCATCCTTCAGGGCCTTACCAGCCTTGAACGACGGATTCTTCGAAGCAGCGATCTTGATGGTGTCGCCGGTCTTCGGGTTGCGGCCGGTGCGGGCAGCACGGTCGCGGACCTGGAAGGTACCGAAGCCAACCAGGGTGACCGCATCGCCGTCCTTCAGCGCCTTGGTGACGGCAGCAACGACGGCATCGACAGCGCGGCTGGACTCGGCCTTGGTCAGGTCGGCAGCTTCAGCAACGGCATCGATCAATTCGGTCTTGTTCATTCTCTACAACTCCTTTGGCGGTGGGTTCCGCTTATTCGACAGGGAAGCAACCGCACGCCTTCTGCATGCGGCCGCCATGTGGAAACGGTTCGCCGATTCAGTCATCGCTGACAGCGATCACTCATTCGCGAGTGCTGCTTTTATACCAGTGGCCCTACCCCCACGCAAGCTGGAAAGCCAGCAACGACGCGGGTTTCGGGCCATCGGACAGCGCGCGTCAATGCTTGACGCGCGCGCTTCCACTCGGTTTGGCCTTGCTGCGCACCGTGACACGCTGCGCACTCTTGCGCGCCTTCTTCGGTGCCAGCGGGCGCTCCAGCGCCAGGTCCAGGACTTCTTCGATGTACTTCACCGGCACGATCTCCAGATCGCGGGTGACGTTGGCCGGAATGTCTGCAAGGTCCTTGCGGTTCTCTTCCGGAATGATGACCGTGCGGATACCACCGCGCAGTGCGGCCAGCAGTTTCTCCTTCAAGCCACCGATGGCGGTGACACGACCACGCAGGGTGATCTCACCGGTCATCGCCACGTCGGCACGCACCGGCACCTTGGTCAGCATCGACACCAGCGAGGTGACCATTGCCGCACCGGCACTCGGTCCGTCCTTCGGCGTGGCACCATCGGGCACATGCAGGTGCACGTCGTGCTTCTGCAGGAAGTCGCTGTCGATGCCGAAGCCGACCGCGCGCGAACGCACCACCGACAACGCCGCCGACGCCGATTCCTTCATCACGTTGCCGAGCTGGCCGGTCAGGATCAGCTGGCCCTTGCCCGGCACCAGCGTCGATTCGATCTGCAGCAGATCGCCACCGACTTCGGTCCACGCCAGGCCGGTGACCAGGCCGATCTCGTTCTCTTCCTCGGCGCGGCCGAAATCGAAGCGACGCACACCCAGGTACTTGTCCAGGTTCTTGCTGGACACGCTCACCAGCGCCTTGGACTTCTTCGCGCCCTTCTTCGCCTTCACCGGCTGCGGGCCGGCCAGCGCGATCTCCTTCACCACCTTGCGGCAGATCTTGGCGATCTCGCGTTCCAGGTTGCGCACGCCCGATTCGCGCGTGTAGTAGCGCACGATGTCCTGGATCGCATCGCTGCCGATCTCCAGTTCTTCCGGCTGCAGGCCGTTGGCCTTGATCTGCTTCGGCACCAGGTAGCGGGTGGCGATGTTGAGCTTCTCGTCCTCGGTGTAGCCGGGGATGCGGATCACTTCCATACGGTCCAGCAGCGGGCCGGGAATATTGAGCGAGTTCGAGGTGGCCACGAACATCACTTCGGACAGGTCCAGGTCCACTTCCAGGTAGTGGTCGTTGAACGCGTTGTTCTGCTCCGGGTCGAGCACTTCCAGCAGCGCCGACGACGGATCGCCACGGAAGTCCATCGACATCTTGTCGATCTCGTCGAGCACGAACAGCGGGTTCTTGCTGCCGACCTTGTTGAGGTTCTGCACGATGCGGCCCGGCATCGAACCAACGTAGGTACGACGGTGGCCACGGATCTCGGCTTCATCGCGAACGCCGCCCAGCGACATGCGCACGAACTTGCGGTTGGTAGCCTTGGCGATGGACTGGCCGAGCGAGGTCTTGCCCACGCCCGGCGGCCCGACCAGGCACAGGATCGGGCCCTTCATCTGCTTCACGCGCGACTGCACCGCCAGGTATTCAAGGATGCGCTCCTTGACCTTCTCCAGGCCGTAGTGGTCGGCGTCGAGGGTGTCCTGTGCGGCCTTCAGGTCCTTGCGCACCTTGCTGCGCTTCTTCCACGGCACGCCCAGCAACCACTCCAGGTAGTTGCGCACGACCGCCGCTTCGGCCGACATCGGCGACATCTGCTTGAGCTTGTTCAGTTCATTGCGTGCCTTGGCTTCAACCGCCTTCGGCATGCCGGCTTCGGCGATCTTGCGGGCCAGCTCTTCCAGCTCGCCTGGTGCATCGTCCAGGTCACCCAGTTCCTTCTGGATGGCCTTCATCTGCTCGTTGAGGTAGTACTCGCGCTGGCTCTTTTCCATCTGCGACTTCACGCGGCCGCGGATGCGCTTTTCCATCTGCTGCACGTCGATCTCGCCATCGACCAGGCCGACCAGCATCTCCAGGCGGTCACCGACGGCCAGCGTTTCCAGCAGGCGCTGCTTGTCGGCCAGGCGCACGCTGATGTGCGCGGCGATGGTGTCGGCCAGGCGGGCCGGCTCATCGATGCCCGACAACGTCTGCAGCAGCTCCGGCGGCAGCTTGCGATTGGTCTTCACGTACTGCTCGAACAGCGACATCAGCGAGCGGGCGATCGCCTCCACCTCGCGTGCTTCGCGCTCGTCGGTGGCGTCGATCTCCACGGCCTGGCCGTGCAGCGAGCCGTTACGCTCATCGACGTGGGTGACCTGCACGCGCGACAGGCCTTCGACCAGCACCTTGATGGTGCCGTCGGGCAGCTTCAGCAGCTGCAGCACCTGCGCCATCGTACCGACCTGGTAGAGGTCGGCCGCATGCGGGTCGTCGGTCTCGGCCGACTTCTGCGCCAGCAGCAGGATGCGCTTGTCCGACTCCATTGCCTGTTCGAGCGCGTGCATGGACTTGTCACGGCCGACGAACAGCGGGATGACCATGTGCGGGAACACCACTACGTCGCGCAGCGGCAGGACCGGCAGGTCGAGGGTTTCACTTGGGGAACGGGCCATGGGGGCTCCAGGGAAGGGGAAAACCGCCTCCGGGAGGGCATCTTCCGGAGACAAAAAAAGCCGATGGCCCCGTTATGGGGCCATCGGCTTTCAGATGCAAGGCATTCCTTGAAAATCCTTTCCAATCAACAACCTGGAAGGATCACTCGGCGCCTGCGGCCTTCTGTTCAGGGGCCGCCGGGGTCTGGTAGATCAGGTACGGCTCGGACTTGTGCTCGATCACCGACTCGTCCACCACCACCTTGCTGACGTTTTCCTGCGACGGCAGGTCGTACATGGTGTCCAGCAGGACCGATTCGACGATGGTGCGCAGGCCGCGTGCACCGGTCTTGCGCTTGAGCGCCTTCCTGGCGATGGCCGACAACGCGTCCGGACGGAACTCCAGCTCGACGTTCTCCATCTCGAACAGCTTCTTGAACTGCTTGGTGATGGCGTTCTTCGGCTCGGTCAGGATCCTGATCAGGGCCGGCTCGTCCAGCTCCTCCAGGGTCGCCACCACCGGCAGGCGGCCGACGAACTCGGGGATCAGGCCGAACTTGATCAGGTCTTCCGGCTCGACTTCGGCCAGCACCTTGCCCACTTCCTGCTTGCGCTCGCTGCTCTTCACCTTGGCGCCGAAGCCGATGCTGCCGACGTCGGTGGAACGGGCCTGGATCACCTTGTCCAGCCCGGCGAACGCGCCGCCGCAGATGAACAGGATGTTCTTGGTGTCCACCTGCAGGAATTCCTGCTGCGGGTGCTTGCGGCCACCCTGCGGCGGAACGCTGGCCACGGTGCCTTCGATCAGCTTCAGCAGGGCCTGCTGCACGCCTTCGCCGGACACATCGCGGGTGATCGACGGGTTCTCGCTCTTGCGCGAGATCTTGTCGATTTCATCGATGTAGACGATGCCCTGCTGCGCCTTCTCGACGTCGTAGTCGCACTTCTGCAGCAGCTTCTGGATGATGTTCTCCACATCCTCGCCCACGTAACCGGCTTCGGTCAGCGTGGTTGCGTCGGCCATGGTGAACGGCACGTTGAGCAGGCGGGCCAGGGTCTCGGCCAGCAGCGTCTTGCCCGAACCGGTCGGGCCGACCAGCAGGATGTTCGACTTCGCCAGTTCGACGTCGTCGTTCTTCTGCCGGCTCTCGATGCGCTTGTAGTGGTTGTACACGGCCACGGCCAGCGTGCGCTTGGCGCGGTTCTGGCCGATCACGTACTGGTCGAGGACCTCGAGGATCTCGCGCGGCTTGGGCAGCGAACTGCGCGCCGACTGCGCCTTTTCCTCAAGTTCCTCACGGATGATGTCGTTGCACAGCTCCACGCACTCATCGCAGATGAATACGCTCGGACCCGCAATCAGCTTGCGCACTTCATGCTGGCTCTTGCCGCAGAAAGAGCAGTAGAGGATCTTGCCGGTGTCCGTGGAACGACCTTGGCGGTCTTCGCTCATGCTTCGCTTACCCAGTTACCCCACCCGCTGAACGGGGGTTCGATTCGAGAATAGCACAGGGCCGAGGGGACACCAGTCCCGCCCGACCCTGCAGGAACGGGGCCTCCATGGCCCCGTGATGGCCGGTCAGCCGGCCTGGATCGACTCGTCCGGACGACGCTCCAGGACCTGGTCGACCAGACCATAGGCCTGCGCCTCGAAGGCGCTCTTGAAGTTGTCGCGCTCGGTGTCGCGGGCGATCGTCTCCAGCGACTGGCCGGTGTGCTTGGCCAGCACCTCGTTCAGGCGCGAACGCAGGGTCAGGATCTCACGCGCGTGGATGTCGATGTCGGTGGCCTGGCCCTGGTAGCCACCCAGCGGCTGGTGGATCATCACGCGCGAGTTCGGCAGCGCATAGCGCTTGCCAGCTTCGCCCGCGGCCAGCAGCAGGGCGCCCATCGAGGCGGCCTGGCCGATGCAGGTGGTGCTCACATTCGGCTTGATGTACTGCATGGTGTCGTAGATCGCCATGCCGGCGGTGACCACGCCACCCGGCGAGTTGATGTAGATGTTGATGTCCTTTTCCGGGTTCTCCGACTCCAGGAACAGCAACTGCGCCACCACCACGTTGGCCATGTGATCGTCGATCGGGCCCACGAGGAAGATCAGGCGCTCCTTCAACAGGCGCGAATAGATGTCGTAGGCACGCTCGCCGCGGCTGGTCTGCTCGACCACCATCGGAACCAGGTTCAGGGCTTTGGTTCGGTTGTCCATTACGTGAGGTACCTATCTTGGGGGGCAACAACCCCGCGCCGGCAAAGGCGCGGGGCATCCGGTGATCCGCCCGGGCTTACTGGCGGATCGCGTCCTGGAACGACAGCTTCTCTTCGGTGTGCTGGGCACGCTCGGCGATCCAGTCGATCACCTGCTCTTCCATCACACGGTTCTGCAGGCCAGACATCAGCTGGGGGTCGTTGCGGTACATCTCAATGACCTGTTCCGGCTCTTCGTAGGTCGAAGCGATCAGACGCATCGTTTCGTTCAGGCGCTTGGCTTCCAGGCGCAGGTCGTTGATGCGGGCCACTTCACCGACCAGCAGGCCGACCAGCACGCGCTTGGCGGCCGCTTCCTTGAAGCCTTCGTGGGCATCGGCCGGGATCTCGCCGACGTTCTGGCCGTTGCGGCGGATCTGCTCGACCTGCTGGGCCAGCATGGCGCGGGCTTCGTTCTCGACCAGGCGCGGCGGCATTTCCACCGACGAGTAGGCGGCGATCAGCTGCTCGCCCACTTCGCGGCGCAGGCGGTTCATCAGAGCGCCCTTCAGCTCGCGCTCCAGGTTGGCGCGGATGTCGCTGCGGAACTGCTCGACGTCGCCGCCCTTCACGCCGAAGCTCTTGATGAAGGCTTCGTCGACCGCCGGCACGACCGGCTCGGACACTTCCGCGACCTTGACGGTGACCTGCACGGTCTTGCCGGCCAGCACCGGCACGCGCCAGTCAGCCGGGAACTCGACGTCCAGGGTCTTTTCTTCGCCCTTGGCCAGGCCGACCAGGCCCTTTTCGATGGTATCGAACATCATGCCCTGGCCGAGCACGATCGAACCCTTCTCGGTGCCCTCGGCCGGCAGGCGCTCTTCGCCGGCCTGCGACCAGGTTTCCACCGCGACCAGGTCACCGTCCTGCGCGCCACGGCTGACCGGGGCCCAGGTACGACGCTGGTTCTGCAGGTTCTCGATCATCTGGTCGATGTCGGCGTCGGTGATCTCGGCGCTGTGGCGCACGACGGTCAGCTTGCTGACGTCGATGTCGCCGAAGTCCGGCACCACTTCCACGGTGGCCACGAAGGAGAATTCACCCTCGTCGCCCTTGTCGATGCGCGGGCTGCCGACGATGCGCAGGTCGTGCTCACGCACGGCGGCATCGAAGGTTTCGCGCAGCAGGCCGTCCAGCGCCTCGCCACGGACCTGCGCGCCGAAGCGCTGCTCGATCACCTTGGCCGGCACCTTGCCCGGACGGAAACCCTTGATGCGGGTGGTACGGGCGATTTCGCCCAGGCGGCCGACGATGTGGCTCTGCAGACGCTCTTCCGGCAGCGAGAAGCTCAGGCGGCGTTCCAGGTTGCCGGTGGATTCGATCGAAGCTTGCATGTTGACTCCTGCCACCGGTGGCCCACGCCCCCGGCTCGATGATTGGGATGAAACGGTTGTAAGGACACGACGTCTGGGACGCGCCTGCTTGCCGCAGCCCTTTAGTTTCGCCCAATTCGGCCTGCACTGCCAGCGCGTGCCGGTCAAGGGGGCGCAGATGGCCCGATCAGGGCGGGGACAGGCCGGCACTGGTGCGAAAGGGGGGACTCGAACCCCCACGCCTTGCGGCACTGGAACCTAAATCCCGAAGCCCCTGCCGATTAGTGCTGACCACTCAACTACTTACAGCGTTCCAGTCTATCAGGTGACGCTTCGGGTGACATATAGGTGACGCCGGGTGCCGCGACAGGTGACACCAGGTGACGCCGAATAAAGTGGTCATCTTCGGCGGACCTCCTCCTAGGACAACCATTCAGAACTACTCATTGCTGTTCACCACCGAGGACTACTACAGTTCCACATAGGTCCACCCAGGACCAACAACCGAACCACTCAGGACCGTACCGGGCAGCCCCCGGTGCGGTCCTCCCGTTTTGACTTTTGCATCCCCCGAGGGCAAACGATGACGACTTGGCAAGAGAACGACCTGCACGCCGCCCAGCTCGAACTGGAGAAGGAAAGCACCAGCCTGGGCATTGCCCGCTACGAGAAGATCAGGGAGCAGCGCCAGGAGGCCGAGACCGGCCCCGGCCGCAAGCTGGTCATGGAGAGCATCGACGCCACCGCCGCCGCGATCATGGCGTTCGTGGCCGAAGCCGACACCGGCAAGCCGGGCAAGCGCCACGCCGCCCTCAAATTCATCCGCCACCTGAACCCCCACGCCCTCGCCTATCTGACCAGCTTCACCTGCGTCAACGCGCTGGTCGCCGATCACCGCAAGGCGGTGTCCGTGGCGATCACCCTGGGCCACGAGGTCGCCAACGAGATCAACTTCTCCCTGCTCCGCGAGAAGCACCCCGGCCTGTACCGGGTCGTCCAGGAGCAGCTCAAGAAGTCCACCTCGGCCCGGCACTCCACCGCCGTCATGCGGCACGTCATCGCCGACGCCGAGTTCGCCCCCGAGGACGACAAGCGCCTCTACCTGTCCGACAAGGACGCGCTGCTGGTGGGCATGAAGCTCATCGAGCTGTTCGTCGAGGCGACCGGGCTGGTCGAGCTGGTCACCGTCGCCGAGCGCGGCAAGCGCCACCTGCTCATCGCCGGGAATCAGAAGGTGCTCGACTGGCTGACCAAGGCCCACGACAGCGCCGCCCTGTACCAGCCGGTGCTGATGCCGATGGTCGTCCCGCCCCGTCCGTGGACCACGCCCCGCGACGGCGGCTACCTGACCGACATCGGCGGCCGGGCTGACCTCGTGCGTACCCGCAACCGCGCCTACAAGCGCGAGCTGGCGCTGGTCGATATGCCCAACGTCTACCAGGCCCTCAACGCCATCCAGGCAACCGCCTGGAAGGTGAACGTGCCCGTCCTAGAGGTCATGCGCGAGCTGTGGAACGCAGGCGGCGGTGTCGCCGGGCTGCCGGAGCGTGAACTGATGGACCTGCCGAGCCGCCCTGCCCTGCTGGAGACCGACCCGGACTACTTCAAGGAGCACCACGCCGACGAGTTCAAGGAATGGAAGCGCGACCGCGCCAAGGTCTACGAGGCCAACGCGCGCAGCGTGTCCACCCGCCTCGCCGCCGCGCAGAAGATCGCCTTGGCGGAGAAGTTCGCCGAGTACCCCGCGATCTACTTCCCTCACAACCTCGACTTCCGCGGCCGGTGCTACCCCCTGCCCCCGACGCTGACCCCGCAGGGTGATGATGCGGCCAAGGGCCTGCTGACGTTCGCCCAAGGCGTGCCGCTCGGCGAGGACGGTGCCTACTGGCTCGCCATCCACGTCGCCAACTGCTTCGGCGTGGACAAGGTGTCGTTCGAGGAGCGCGTGGCCTGGGTGCGCGAGCACGAGGAGCAGATTCTCGACAGCGCCCTCGATCCGCTGGACGGCCAACGCTTCTGGATGGACGCCGACAGCCCGTTCTGCGCGCTGGCAGCGTGCTTCGAGTGGCTCGGCTACAGCCTCAACGGCCGCGATCACGTCTCCCATCTGCCCATCGCGCTCGACGGCTCCTGTAACGGCCTCCAGAACTTCTCGGCCATGCTCCGCGACTCCGTGGGCGGTGCAGCCACCAACCTGATCCCGCAGCCGAAGCCCGCCGACATCTATTCGCGCGTGAAAGACGTGGCCCAGGAGAAGCTGCGCGCCCGTGCCGAGAGCGGCGACCCGCTGGCGATCAAGCTGGACGGCCAGCTCACCCGCGACATCGTGAAGCAGCCGGTGATGACGCTGCCCTACGGCGTCACGAAGTCGGGCATGCGCGCCCAGGTGCTCTCCAAGTTCAAGAAGCTGGGCATGGAGGACGATTGGGAGACCGCCGAGTACCTGGCGACCCTGCTGTGGGAGTGCATCGGCGAGGTCGTGATCGCAGCCCGCGCGGCGATGGACTGGCTGCGTGACGCCTCCAAGGTCGCCTCGTCGGCCGACCTGCCGGTGAGCTGGACGACCCCCGCTGGCTTCCCGGTCCTCCAGGAGTACCGCGAGGAGGAAGGCGTCCGCATCCGGCCGCACGTCGGAGGCCGCGAGGTGAATTTAGTGGTCAACATCGGCGGTACTAAGCTCGACCGTCGCAGGCAGACCCTCGGGATCAGTCCGAACTTCGTCCACTCCTGCGACGCCAGCCACATGATGCTGACCACCTGCCTCGCGGCAGAGAACGGCATCGAGTCGTTCGCCATGATCCACGACTCCTACGGTACGCACGCGGGCCAGGCAGCAATCCTCGCCGCCGCACTCCGGCAGGCGTTCGTCGATCAATACAGCGGCGACGTACTGGCCGACTTCCGACAGCAACTCGTCGAGCAGCTCCCGCCAGAAGCGGCAGAGAAACTCCCACCCCTCCCGCCGCATGGCGACCTGGACCTCAGCCTGGTGCTGGAGTCGCGCTATTTCTTTGCCTAGTCCATCCCCCTTTGGCAATTGATACCCCAAGCGAGAACATCAACATGAGCATCAACTACCAGCACGCACTGAACACCTACGTTGCCCAGGACCACTTCGGTGTGGTCCTCGGCATCTACAACCCGGCCGAACACGGCACGGTCGAGGAGTTCAAGCACCGCATGACGGAGCTGCACGCAGGTGCGTGATCGCGTCATCGACGGACTGCACTCACGTTCTGCCGAGAGCGCCGCACGCGGCGCTTTCGTAGTGATCGACAGCGTGCAGTCCCTCGGCCACCCGGCCGATCAGGTGATCGGCTTGGCGTGCGCCTTCAAGAACTTCTGCGAAGTGCTCGGCCTCGATCCGATGGAAGTGCTGCGGGTCGTCTCGCGCATGGAGCAGGACTGCCGCTACCGGCAGGTCAACACCCTCAACGCCGTGCGCCGCTACGCGGAGCGCGAGCTGAAACCGCACTACCCGTGATGCGTGACCCGATCACCGACGCCTTCATCGACGAGGCGCTCATCGGCTTCGACATCGACGAAGCCTTCGGCATTTCCGCCGACACCCCGTTGACCGCCGCCGCTGACCTGTGGCGCGCGGGCATCTATCTCCCGACCAACTACGAGACCGACAACTGATGGCAACCAAGAAGCGCGAACGATTCGTCTCCCCCAAGGGCACCGCCGTGTGGCCGCGCCTGAACGAACCGGACACCAAGTTCAAGCCGGAAGGCGAATACACCGTGAGCCTGGCGTTCGACCCGAACGACAAGGACTTCAAGGCGCTGGCGAAGAAGCTGGAAACCCGGCGCGACGAGCTGTTCCAGGAGTTCCTGAGCGAGAACCCGAAGAAGAAGAAGGGTGCCGAAGTGGCCCCGGTGTTCACCGAAGAAACCGACGAGAACGGCGATGACACCGGCCGCGTGCTGGTGAAGTTCAAGATGAAGGCCAGCGGCGTCAGCAAGCGCACCGGCAAGAAGTTCACCATGCGCCCGGACATCTTCGACGCCCGCGGCAAGAAGATCGACAACCCGCCGCAGATCGGCGGCGGCAGCGAACTCAAGGTCTCCTACGAGATCGGCGGCTCGTTCGTCGAATCGGCCAAGAAGTTCTACCTGACCTGCTACATGGTCGCCGTCCAGGTGATCGAGCTGGTCGAGTTCGGCCAGCGCAACGCCAAGGACTACGGCTTCGGCGAGGAGGACGGCTACGAGGCCGCCGACAGCGCGCCGTTCAGCGACAGCGATGACGACTCGGACGACGACAGCGACTCCGACGACGAGGGCGATGACGGCGACTACTGATCCGCTGTCGGTCATCGTGAACACCGCGAGGGGGGCCAAGCATTTGGCCTCCCTCACGTTCCCGTTTGACCCGGTGCCCGCCTCGCGCCCGAAGGTTTCGCGCTGGGGCGTCTACTACGGCAAGACCTACAAGACCTGGAAGGAAGCCGCAGAGAAGCATCTGCCAGCCGGTGATCTGGACCTGTCGCCGACCGATCCGGTTTTAGTGGTCATCATCGCGGTATGCAAACGCGCCAAGACCTCGAAGGCCGCGTTTCCCAAGGGCGACGTGGACAACCTCGCCAAGGGGCCGATGGACGTTGTGACCAAAGCCACCGGCTATTGGGCCGACGACAAGCAAGTCATGTGGCTGCTCTCCGGTAAGCGCTGGGCGCAGCCGGACGAAGAACCACGCACCGAAGTCCACCTCTACAAACTCTAAGTGCGCCTCAAACCTCTGGAATCGGTAGAGGCGCTGTTCGTCCTCGCCAGCATGACCCGCCCCGAGCAGGTCACGACCGGCGAAGAACTCGCACGCCTGCACCGCTCGCAGGGCTACTCGAAGATCGCCGTCCACTTCGTCATCGAACGTGACGGCTCGATCTACGACGGTCGCCCGCTGAATCAGCCCGGCGCTCTCGCCGGTAAGCACAACCAATCCGCATACCAAGTCTGCCTCCTGGGCGGCGTCAACGACGCCATGCAGCCCGAGGACAACTTCACCGAAGCCCAACACGCCGCGCTGCGACGCCTGCTCGCCGCCTACGGCAAGCCCGTCGTGTGGGCACCTGACTTCCCTCGATAGGAGAACCCAACGTGAAACCGCTGCCCCCGCAAACCCAGGTCGTCCTGGATCACCTGCGTCGCCACTCGCACCTGACCTCGTGGCAGGCCGAAGGCGTCTACCGCATCCGCCGCCTCGCCTCGCGCGTCGATGAGCTGCGCGCTGCTGGCTTCGAGATCGAAACGCAGACCTGCGAGGACGCCTCGGGGCAGCGGTACACGCGCTATCGCCTGTCGCGCCGTCAGCGCCGCAGCAAGGCTCCGCTCCTGGAAGCGCGCCGCGCTCCGAAGCAGTACCGCGTCGATGCGCTGCTCCAGCTGTATCGCAACTACTGCACCGACGAGCTGGGCCTCGACGCCAACGATGCGACCGAAGAAGTCGCCGCATTCACCAAGTTCCTGCTGGAGAAGAACGCATGACCAACACCGCTACCACCGTCATTCCGTCCGCGATGCGCCTGGCTTTCGAGCGCGCATGGGCGCGCGCCGACAAGCCGTTCCGCGGCCTGGGCCGCACCGTCAAGGGTGCGCTGAATCGTCGCCTCGGCATTTCCTACCGCAAGCGCATGTGGTCCGTGGAGCGTGCAAAGCGCTGACTCCGAATACCTCCACAAAGAGCCGTGCCCGAACTGCGGCAGCAAGGACAACCTTGCGCGCTACAGCGACGGGCACGGCTACTGCTTCGGCTGCGGTCACTACGAGCCAGCCGAAGGCGAGGAGGTCTCTCAACCCACCAGCAGGAAAACCATGAGCGACTTTGCGAAGGGTGAACCGCAAGCCCTGGCGAAGCGCGGTATCACTGAGGAAGCATGCCGTAAGTACGGCTACTGGATCGGCAAGGACAAGCACGGCAAGACCGTGCAGATCGCCAACTACAAGCGCGATGGCGGCATCGTCGCGCAGAAGCTCCGCTACCCCGACAAGAAGTTCTCATTCATCGGCGACTCGAAGGCGTGCGGGCTGTTCGGCCAGCACCTCTACGAACCGGGGCGACGCCTCGTCATCACCGAAGGCGAGATCGACGCGCTCTCCGTGGCGCAGGCACTCGGCCTCCGCTGGCCGGTGGTGTCCGTTCCGAACGGAGCGCAAGGCGCGGCCAAGTCCATCAAGCGCGAGCTGGAGTGGGTCAACGGCTTCGACGAGGTTGTGCTCATGTTCGACATGGACGAACCGGGCCAAGCCGCCGCGCAGGAAGTGGCGCTGCTGCTGACTCCCGGCAAGGCCAAGATCGCACAGCTCCCGGCGAAAGACCCGAACGAGCTGCTCCAGCGTGGCGATGCCGAGGCGATCACCCGCGCCATCTACGAAGCGCAGACCAAGCGCCCCGATGGAGTGGTGACGTTCGGCTCCCTCAAGGAGAAGGCACTCAAGCCGGTCTCGATGGGCATGCCTTGGCACGACCCGCGCCTCACCGCGCTGACCTACGGCAAGCGGTACGGCGAGGTCTACACCTTCGGCGCGGGCACCGGCATCGGCAAGACCGACTGGCTGATGGAGGAAGCAGCCTTCATCGCGCAGGAAACCGGCGACCGCGTTGGCCTGTTCTTCCTGGAGCAGCAGCCGGTCGAGACGGCGAAGCGCATGGCAGGCAAGGTTGCTGGCCGCCGCTTCCACGTCCCCGATGGGAGCTGGACGCAGGAGGAGCTGGAAGCCGCGTTCGAGATTCTCGACAAGGGCCAGGTGTTCATCTACGACCACTTCGGCTCGTCCGAGTGGGACGTGATCGAAGCCAAGATGGCCCACATGGTCGTCGCCGAGGGCGTCAAGCACATCGTCCTCGACAACCTCACGTCGTTTGCGGCCGGTGCCGAGGACGAGCGGAAGATGCTGGAGGACACGATGGCGAAGATCGCGCAGTTCGCGCAGCGCCACCTCATCTGCATCTACCTGGTCTCGCACCTCGCCACGCCGGAAGGCAAGCCACACGAGGAAGGCGGGCGCGTGATGCTCCGCCACTTCAAGGGCAGCCGCGCGATTGGCTTCTGGACGCACTTCGCGTTCGGCCTGGAGCGCAACACGCAGGCCGAGAACGAGGCCGAGCGCAACTGCACGACCTTCCGCGTCCTAAAGGATCGCTTCACCGGCCAGTCGAACGGCCAGGTTCTCTACTACAGCTACGACCACGCATCCGGCCGCCTGCTCAATGCAGATGCTCCGGGCGAATACGGCGACTTCGCCGACGAGTCATCCGATGTATCCACCTCCGACTACTGACGGCCGCTCGGTCGTCGGCTTCATCCCAGCTGATGCGCCGCTCTCCTTCGCTGAGAGCCTCGTTCTCCCCTACCAACTCCCGCGCTCCGACCAAGCCTGCCGTGTCATGTACGGCAAGCCTGGGCGGCGCGTGGTCATCCACATCAAAGCCGAGGAACTACCCCAATGAAAGAGATCGTCGCCATCGCAATCGACCTGCTGACCGCTCCGTTCCGCAAGGACACCGTGACCGACGTGGTGAAGGTGCTGGAGGGCCAGGTGGACAAGCTGTTCAAGATCAGCGCCGACCGCATCGCCACCGCATCGACGCTGCGCGACAAGGCCGATGTCCTGCACTCGCAGGCCGACGAGCACGAGGAAGAAGCCGAGCGCGCCCTGCGCGTCGCCGAGCGCTTCACCAACCTGATCCGCTAAGGGACCAACCATGACTGCCGAGCAACACGCTCGGTCCCTGTTCGACGTGTTGCCGGCCGAAGTCCGCCACCTGGTGATCCTGGGTGGCGGAAGCCTGCGCGCGTTCTACGACGGGACCGAAATCAAGGACATCGACTGCTTCTTCGTGTCACTGGCGAGCTACACCTACGTGGCCGCGTACCTGAGCGGCCGTAACGACTGGACCAGCGAGGCCGCTCCGAACGGCATCCGCAACTTCCGCTCGCCCGAGGGTCACCTCGTGAGCCTGATCGGCTTCGAGTTCGGTACGCCGCACGAGCACTGCGCCCGGTTCGATCTGCGGTGCTGCGCCCACGTCGCCATCTACGAACCCAGCACCGACGAGGTGGTGGTCGTATCCCTCGAAGGCGCGGTTGCCGACGCATCGGAGAAGCTGCTGTTCGTGCTGAACAACAACGGCACCGAGCGCACCATCCGCCGCATCACGCACTACGTCGAGGATTACGGCTACACGCTGCATCCCGACCAGCCCGAGCAGGACGAACTGTTCGAGGACGACGACTTCCCCGGCCACGCGCCGCAGGGCGTCCACACGCCGCCGAAGGCCCCCGAGCCGGAGTACATCCTCCGCGCCCGCCGCCGCGTCCGCGCAATCCCCGTAACCAACCACGGCTACCCGTAAGGAGGACCGCCGTTGATCCTCGTATTCGACTGCGAGACCAATGGCCTCCTCGACGAACTTGACACGATCCACTGCATTTCCCTCCAAGAGGTAGATGAGACCGGCGCACCGCGCGGTCCCATCCTGTCCGCCAACGATCACGGCACGGGCGAAATGACAGTCCGTCAGGCCGTCGAGAGGCTCAAGAAGGCCAAGCGCGTTGTCGGCCACAACATCGCCGGATTCGACATTCCGGCTATCGCCAAGGTGTTCCCGGACTTCAAGGTCCAGGCGTACTTCGACACGTTGCTGATGTCCACGCTGGTCTACCCGGACCTCAAGGACCGCGACTTCAAGGCCCGCAAGAAGCAGGGAGCGAACCCGGTGTTGCCGGGCAAGCTGATCGGCCGCCACGCCCTCGAAGCGTGGGGCTACCGCCTCGGTCGCTGGAAAGGCGACTACGCGGCGCAGATGGCCGCACGCGGCCTCGATCCCTGGGCACAGTGGTCTCAGGAAATGGACGACTACTGCGACCAGGACGTTGCGGTCACGCAAGCGCTGTTCGCGTTGCTGATGAGCAAGGGCCTCCCTACCGAGGCCATCGAGCTGGAGCAGGCCGTCGCGCCGATCCTCTCGCGTCAGCAGCGCTACGGCTACCTGTTCGATCAGGAGAAGGCGCGTGAGCTGGAGTGCATCCTCGTGTCCCGGCGCACTGCGCTGGAGGCCGAGCTGCGCAAGGTCATTCCGCCGTGGAAGGTGGTGAAGCGCAAGTTCGTACCGAAGCGCGACGACAAGCGCCGCGGTTACGTCAAGGGCGTGGAGGTCACGACCTACAAGGACGTGGTGTTCAACCCGGCAAGCCGCCAGCACATTGCTGACCGCTTGACTGCAATGTACGGCTGGCAGCCCCAGGAGTTCACCGAGAAGGGCCAGCCGAAGATCGACGAAGAAGTCCTGGGCGCGCTCAAGTTCCCGATCATCCCGCTCCTGCTGGAGCACTTCATCGTCAACAAGCGCCTCGGCCAGCTCGCCGAAGGCGACGAGGCGTGGCTCAAGGCCATCAAGAAGGACGGCCGCATCCACGGCAGCGTGAATCAGAACGCAGCGGTGACCGGCCGCATGACGCACTCGAAGCCGAACATCGCTCAGGTGCCGAAGGTCCAGCACTCGAAGGAGAAGGGAATCCTCAAGGGCCAGGAAGGCGGCTACGGATTCGAGTGCCGCTCGTTGTTCTGCGTCCCAACAGGGAAGCTCCAGGTCGGCGCGGACGCCTCGGGATTGGAGCTGCGCTGCCTGGCGCACTTCATGGCAAAGCACGACGGCGGCGAGTACGCCAAGGTCATCCTCGAAGGCGACATCCACTCCGTCAACCAATCGGCGGCAGGACTGCCAACCCGCGACAACGCCAAGACCTTCATCTACGCCTTCCTCTATGGGGCAGGCGACGCGAAGCTCGGCTCCATCGTTGGCAAGGGTCGCCAGGCCGGGGCGAAGCTCCGCTCGAAGTTCCTGGCCGGGCTGCCTGCGCTGGAGAAGCTGGTACGCGGGGTCAAGAAGCGCGCGGCCGAGAAGGGATACCTGATCGGTCTCGACGGCCGGAAGCTGCACATCCGCAGCGACCACGCCGCGCTCAATACCCTGCTCCAGTCGGCCGGTGCGCTGGTGATGAAGAAAGCCCTGGTGATCCTCGACGCCGACCTGCAAGCCGCAGGGTTGGTGCCGGGCGTCCACTACGAGTTCCTCGCCAACGTCCATGACGAGTGGCAAATCGAAGTGGACGAGGACAAGGCCGAGTTCGTGGGCAAGACCGCCCAGGCTGCCATCCGCAAGGCTGGCGATTACTTCGGCTTCCGCTGTCCGCTCGATGGCGAGTTCAAGATCGGAAGGAATTGGGCCGAGACGCACTGACCCGCGGCAAGCGGGACATTGCACTCGCCCTGGTGCGCCAAGCGAAACGCCGGGCAGCTAGGAAGGGACTGCCGTTCGACCTCACGTCGGACGACATCGTGGTCCCCGACTTCTGCCCGGCACTGGGCATCCCGCTGTACCGCGCTGTCGGGCGCAAGGCCCAAGGCCCCAACTCACCCACGCTCGACCGCATCGAACCTGACCTCGGCTACGTCCGGGGCAACGTGCGCGTGATCTCCGCACGCGCGAATCAGATCAAGTCCGACGCGACTCCCTCGGAGCTTCTGCGAGTCGCCTGTTACGTCCAAGAGAACCGATGAACCCAACCAACATCCTGCGCGCCCTCGCGGCGCTGCTGGTCGTTGCCGCGCTCGCGGCAGGCGGCTTCGCAGCCTGGAAGTACACCGCAATGGCCCAGCGCGTGACGGAGCTGGAGGAGTCGGCAAAGGAACTGGCCGACCTCAAGCAGACCGTCGAGACCCTCAACCGCGAAGCCGTGCGCCGCTCTGCCTTCGATGCAGCGCTGCGGAACGCCCGCGCCACCACCAACCGCTCTGTGGAGATTGCAGCAAATGCTGACCCGGAAACTGGCGATTACCTGTCTCGCCGCATTCCTGACGAGCTGCGCCGCGCACACCTCGAAAGTCGTGCCGGAGCAGTTCCTCCAGCCGACCGTCATTGAGGGCACGCACTCCTCACTCGACGCCGTGATGGCTGACCCGACCACCACCACCTACGACCTCTACCGCTTCGGCGGCAACGCCGAGGACGGCCTCCAGCGTTGCAACGCCGACAAGGCGAGCGCCCTGGAAGTCCTCAAGGAATCGAACCGATGAACGAGAACCGGCTTCGCGTGCATTTCATTGGCGGCCCCGCTGACGGCGATGTCCGCGTGATCGATCCGTGTACCACCTACCGCGTGGCTGTGCTCGAACACCAGCCCGAGGTTCATGCCTACAACGCCAAGTGCCCGTGCTGCACCGAGCGCATGCTGCGCCCCGTGGAGTGGAGCACCGCGACCTACTTCATCCGCCGCGTTAGCGAGAAGTGCTGGGTCGCCGTACACGAGAGCATGGTATGAAGCGCGCTCTCCTGATCCTGGCGCTGTGTGCTGGCCTCGCTGCGTGCGATATGAAGCCCTGGCCGCCGAGTGCGGACTATGGCTCGTGCCTGAAAGGGCACAGCGAGAACTCCTACATCATCATGTGGCAGTCGATGTGTACGGGGAACTCCTGCACGCAGATTCCGTACACCATCCCGACCACCGACTTCGTGTGCGACGAGCACGAGTACCCGCTCGGCGACGGCCCGGAGTACCAGGCCGGAATGAAGCGCTACGCCGCCGAGCTACAGGCGTGGTATGAGCGCTACCCGGAGAAGCGGCCATGACTTCCTACGTCACCTATCGGCCACCGCAGGCGGCCGGTTCCTGGGTCATTGGCGGCAACTTCTTCGTGCAGGTCCGGGAGCGTCCGAACTGGCTGCACCGCTGGTTCGCGCTGGCGTTCCTGGGATGGCAGTGGGTGGACGCATGAACAAGCGCGGCCCCCTGCTACTGATCGACGCCGATGTGCTGCGCTACCAGCTCGCGTTCTCGAACACCGCGAACATCGACTGGAACGGCGACGGCAACAAGGTCGAAGCGATCCAGCCCGAGCGCGCGAAGGCGAAGCTGGAGGACTACATCGACGAGATCGTCGAGAAGTTCGGCGCGCGTGATTACCTGCTGGCCCTGTCCTGCAAGAAGCACAACTTCCGCAAGGACATCGACCCAACCTACAAGCTCAACCGTGCCAGCAAGGACAAGCCTGCCCTGTGGTACGTGCTCGACGAGTTCGTCTACGACGAGTTCGGCGACAAGATCGTGGAGATCGAGAACCTGGAAGGTGACGACGTGCTGGGGCTGCTGGCCTCGCACCCGAATCCGAAGCGCGCGCCAGGCAGCCGCATCGTCGTGTCCATCGACAAGGACATGCAGACGATCCCCGGCATCCGTCTCTACAACCCCAACCGTCCCGACGTGGGCGTCCGGCCGATCTCGGCTCACGACGCTGACCTGTTCTGGATGAAGCAGGTGCTCACGGGCGACCAGGTGGATAACTACCCCGGCTTCCCCGGCATCGGCCACAAGGGCGCGGACGAGCTGCTCATGCCCATCCACGAGGCGTACCGCGATGCGTCCGTCGAGGAGCACCTCGGCGCGCTGTGGAACACCGTCGTCACCACCTACACCACCCGCATCCCCCGCGGCGGCACCGAGCCGCTGTCGAAGCACGATGCGATCCGCCAAGCACGCCTCGCGCGAATCCTGCGCTACGGCGACTACAACCCCAAGACCAAGGAAGTGAAGCTGTGGAAACCCTGATCCTGTTCATCACCATCGTCGCCGTGCTGGCCGTGCTGTTCGCCTTCGTCGCCTACGGCGCTGCCTGGCTGTGGTGGCGCAGCCTCAACACCCTCGAACGCACCCTGTACCGCTCGGCTGGCAGCGTCAAGCTGTGGCCGGCCGCTGTCGGCGTTGCTGGCGCGGCTTGGCTGATCGCCCGGTGTTTCGCCTGACGACAACCAAGCCACCTGATCCTGCTTACCGCAACTCGTCCACGTAGAACTGCTTCCAGTGTGCAATCTCTGACGGATTCCGACTTACGGGTTCTCGGCTATTGAAAACCCAAAGCTGGATCGCCTTCGGCGTAGTCAACGTTTCATACGTGCAGCTGAACTCAGTGAGCTTATCTGTGATGAGCTGCTTGGCCGCATCGTAGCGCTCTCGCTGAATTCCTTGTGCTTGCCCTGATGCCACGAGCGCATCCATCGCCTCCTGTAGGCCATAGAGCTTCTGTGCAAGCTCAGAGATTTCCGCTCCGTTTGTGTTACTCGGCGTAGAACTCGCCATACCTGTCTCCTTCCATAACGAACACGAATTGTACCCGGCTAAGGCCGGGTTTCTCTTTTGGAGTCCCCATGAAGATCATCGGAATCACCGGCCGCGCCCGCAGCGGCAAAGACACCCTGGCCGAGTTCCTGGTCAGCGACCACGGCTTCGTGAAGCTGTCCTTCGCGGCCCCGATCCGCGCCTTCGTGGCGGACATCACCGGCCTGCCGGTGTCCGCGATGGAGGACGGCCCGCTCAAGGAGGAGCCGCTCGACTGGCTCAACGGGCAGACCCCGCGCCGCCTGATGCAGACCGTGGGCACCGAGTGGGGCCGTGAAATGATCGACCGCGACCTGTGGGTCAAGGTGGTCGCGCAGAAGATCCGTCAGGCCCGCCGCGACGGCGCTGCTGGCGTCGTGGTGTCGGACGTTCGCTTCGACAACGAGGCGCAGTTCATCCGTGAGTGGGGCGGCCAGGTGGTCCAGGTGCTCCGCGACAGCGCGGCCCCGGTCTCGGCGCATGCCTCCGAGGCAGGCGTCCACGGCGACCTGATCGACACCGTGATCGACAACAACGGCCCGATCCACCGCCTGCGGATGGTCGCGGAATCGCTGGCCCGACTCTAAGGGTTTAGTGGTCATCATCGGGGGAAACGACAGTTTCCCCACCTATTCATAACCCAGGAGTTCTATGCAAATCCCTCTGCACTCCTACGACCTGATCGACCTCCTGGACGAACTGCACCCCGAAGTGATCTACGACCCCGCCAAGCCGAAGGAGGAGTTCCTGCTCCGGCAGGGCGAGCGCCGCCTGATCCTCCGGCTAAAGGCGCTGCGGAAGGTCGAGCAGATGGAGCACCGCGCCCGCTAATCATGTGCAGCAAGCCCAACATGCCGGACCAGCAGGAGAAAGACCCGATCCTGCTGACCCGCCAGGACACCCAGCCGACCGGCCACGCGGCCGATCAGCGGCGTAAGTCCAAGGTCCGACTGGACCTGAACAACGCAACGCAGTACCAAGGACTGACCATTCCGAATGGCTGACGCCAAGCAGACCTCGGCCGAGAAGCAGACGGCCGCGAAGCGCTACGGCGATCTCAAGTCCAACCGCAAAGAAGCCGAGACGCGCGCCAAGCGCTGCGCCAAGGTTACCCTGCCCCGCCTGTGGGTGGACGAGGGCGCGAAATCGCGTACCCCCGGTTCCGCCTACATCGACACCGGCCCGAAGTGCGTCAACGCCCTGGCCTCGAAGATCGTGCTGGCCTGGCTCCCGCCGAACGCCTCGGTGTTCAAGCTCGCGCCTGACCAGGCAGTCGCCGAGAACATCGCCGAGCAGGCTGGCGTGGAGACCTCCGAACTGGAGGCCGCGCTGGTGGACGTGGAGCGGGTCATCGTCAACGACCTGGAGACCAGCGGCGTCCGCCCGGTCCTCAGCGAGGCGGCCAAGCACGCCATCGTCCTCGGCAATTTCCTGCTCTACGACCCCGACGAGGGCAAGCCTAAGCTGTATCCGCTGACCTCCTACGTGACCGACCGCGACGGCCTGGGCAACGTGCTGGAGATCATCACGCTCGACAAGATCGCCCCGGCCATGCTGCCGGACTCGATCCGCGCGGCGGTGATGCAGAAGCTCGCCCAGGAACGCGACGAAAAGACCAAGAACGACGACGTGAACCTCTACACCTGGGTGCGTCGCTCGGAAGATGGCAAGGAGTGGGAAGTGGTCCAGGAGGTCGAGGGCGTCGAAGTCCCCGAGACCGTGGGCACCTACCCCATCGACGCCTGCCCGTGGATTCCCCTGTGCGCGCCGCCGTCCCTCGTGGACGACTACGGCGAGGGCTTGGTCTACGACTACGTGGGCGCGTTCGAGTCGCTGGAGGCGCTGCGCAAGGCGATCCGTAAGGGTGCCGCCGCGCTGGCGAAGATCATCATGTTCCTCAAGCCGACCTCGACGATCCGCGAGCGCCAGCTCACCGAGGCCGAGTCCGGCGCGGTGCTGCGTGGCGAGGCCAGCGACGTGACCACGCTCCAGCTCCAGAAAGCCTACGACCTGAACTTCGTGCGTCAGGAGGCCGAAGGGCTGGCGAACTCGCTGGAGCTGATCTTCGGCGTGAAGTCCGCCGTGCAGCGCCCCGGCGAGCGCGTGACCGCCTACGAAATCCGGGTGCTCACCCAGGAACTCGACGACGCCCTCAGCGGCTTCATGGCGATGTCGGGCGAGCAGCTCTTGCTGCCGCTGATCCGCCGCCGCCTGCACAAGCTCCAGAAGCAGGGTCGCCTGCCCGAGCTGCCGCAGGAACTCATCAAGCCGCGCATCACCGTTGGCATCGCCGCCCTCGGCCGCGGCCACGACCTGAACAAGCTGATCGAGTTCGGTCAGGCAGTGGATGCGCTTGTCGGCGCAGAGGAGAAGGCGCGCCGCCTCAACAGTGGCGAGGCGATCTCCCGACTGGCCGCCGCTTCCGACATTTCCACCAAGGGCCTGATCCGCTCCGACGACGAGCTTGCTGCCGAGCAGCAGGACGCCTCGGCGCAGGAGGCGATGGTCCGTGCCGCTCCGAATATCGCCTCAGCGATGACCCAAACCCCGTAACCCCGAGAAGGACGCAATGTCGAACGAAACCACCGAGAAGCCCGCCAAGCCGACCAAGGAAGCCCCGAAGGCTCCGAGCGTCGAGCGTAAGGGCAAGGCCGAGATCACCCGCAAGACGAACGGCCTGGTCATCGTCAACTACAAGCCCGAGGACAAGTAATGTCGCAGCCGGGCAAGTCCGAAGTGACCGTCAGCCTTGACGGCATCAACGGCCAGCCGACCCCAGGTCAGCAGCCGCCGCAGAACTCCCAGGACACCCAGCAGCCCGCACCGGGCGCGCAGGGTGGCACCGATGGCGAGCGCCTGTTCGGCGGCAAGTACAAGACCGTGGAGGAGCTGGAAGCCGCCTACGCACAACTGAGCACGCCAGCCGACGACAAGGGTGGCAAGGGCGGCCCCGCGACCATCGACGACGCCACCGCGGATGACGCGCGTGACGCCTTGGCGCGGGCTGGCCTGAACCTGGACGACTTCGCCACCGAGTTCAACTCGAACGGCTCGCTGTCCGAGGAGAGCTACAAGAAGCTCCAGGACGCGGGCTATCCGAAGGAGCTGGTGGACGTGTACGTCGATGGCCTGCGCGCTCGCGTGCAGACCTACGAGAACGCCGTCTACTCGCCCGCAGGTGGCAAGGCCGGTTACGACGGCCTGGTCCAGTGGGCTAAGACCAACCTGAGCGCCGAGCAGAAGCGGGCGTTCAACGAAGCGGTGCAGTCCGGCGACGCCGGCCGCGCAGCGCTGGCAGTCCAGGGCCTCGTCGCCCTCCGTGGCGGCAACGGCCGCCTTCTGAATGGCAAGACCGCATCGAACGCCGATGCAGGCCCCAAGCCGTTCCAGTCGCAGGCGCAGGTCGTCGAAGCGATGCGCGATGTGCGCTACCACCGTGATCCGGCTTACCGCGCGGAAGTCTCCGCCCGCCTGGCCGTGTCGCCGCTGTTCAAGTAATCCACTCAACCTCAAGCAAGGACTAAATGTCGGACGCAATCCCCTCCCGCCTGGGTCAAGCCCAGGCCAACGGCGACGCCTGGGCGCTGTTCAAGCAGAACTACACTGCTGAAACCATCACCAGCTTCGTCGAGAACTACAAGCTGGACGGCCGCGTGTCGGTGCGCAACATCGAGAGCGGCAAGTCCGCCTCGTTCCCGAACGTCGGCACCATCGGCTCCGAGTACCATGTGCCGGGCACCGAGATCAAGGGCCTGGTGGTCGAGCACAACGAGACCATCATCACCCTCGATCCGATGCTGATCTCGCACGCCTTCATCGCCAACATCGACGAGGCGATGAACCACTACGACGTGCGTTCCGAGTACACCCGTCAGCAGGGTGCGGAGCTGGCGCTCAAGCGCATGCAGAACGAGCTGCGCTGCGCGATCCTGGCCGCTCGTACCACCGAAGGCAAGGTCGAAGGCCAGCCGGGTGGTGCCATCATCAAGGCCGCCACGATGGCCTCCGATCCGACCGTGCTGGCCGATGCGTTCCGCAACGCCCGCATGCTGTTCGACGAGAAGCTGCTGCCGGACAACCCGCAGGAGTTCACTGGCGCACTGGCCCCGGCTCAGTGGTATCTGCTGACCGAGAACAAGGACTTGATCGACCGCGACATCAACGCGGAATCGAACGGCTCCTACGGCCAGGCGATCATTTCCTCGGTCGCCCGCATCCCGCTGGTGAAGATCAACGCGATGCCGCGTGTCGATGAGTCGGCCCTGGCCTCGATCCCGGCCAAGTACCGCGGCAACTTCGCGGACACCGTGGGCGTGATCTTCCACCGCTCGGCGGTCGGCACCCTCAAGCTGCTGGACCTGTCCCTGGAGGACGTGTACCAGGGCGAGAAGCAGGGCACCCTGATGCTGGCGAAGTACGCGCTGGGTCACGGCATCCTGGCTCCGCGCGGTGCCATCGAGCTGTCGAAGGCCCCGTAAGCAATACCGCGCCGTTGGGCAAATCCCGCGGCGCTTCAATCTCTCTCCATCTACGGGGGACATCCACATGGGTGTCCCCCGTTTTTTTGCCCCGAATCCATGAACCTCGAACTCACTCCGACCACGGAACTCGAAGCCGTCAATGTGCTGCTCGGTGCTATCGGCGAAGCGCCGATCAGCGACCTCGAAGCGCTCGGCAACCTGTACGCCTCGCAGGCGCGCGACACCCTCCGCGCGGTGAGCCGCGAGGTCCAAACCGCTGGCTGGTGGTTCAACACCAGCGAGTCGTTCACCTTCACGCTCAACGCGGAAGGCAAGGTGCTGCCGCCGCAGTCGATCCTCAAGCTCGTCCCCGCACGCGGAAGCGAGCCGCTGGTGATCCGAGGCACGCGCCTCATCAACCCGCTCACCCTCGCCGACACGTTCTCGTCGGCCCCCACCGCCGACTTCGTGACCTGGTTCCTCGCCTACGAGGAGCTGCCCGAGTCGGCCCGCCGCTACATCGCCGTGCGCGCTGCGCGTCTGTTCCAGACGAGCGTGCTGGGTAGCGACCAGCTCTACGTGTTCACCGAGAAGCACGAGGAGGAGGCATACCTCATCTTCGCGCAGGAGCACGCCGACTTCACCTACGCCCGCGGCCACAACTTCCTCAGTGGCTCGACGGACGTGTCTGATATTTGGGACCGCTGATGCCGCTAATCACGGGGGACTATCCCTCGTTCCTGGGAGGCGAGTCGCAGCAGGACGATACCGTCCGCTCGCCGAACCAGCTCACCAAGGCGATCAACGCCTGGCTGCATGCCGCAATGGGCGCTGGCAAGCGCCCGCCCGCCGAGTTCGTTGCTGGCCTTGGCGTCACCCTCGATCACGACTGTGCCTTCCACTCCATCGTCCGCGATGAGAACGAGCGCTACATCGTCGCCGTGGGTCACCGCAGCATCCGCGTGTTCGACCACGAGACCGGCAAGGAATACACCGTCAACGCCACGGGCGACGCGCTCAACTACCTGGACACCCAGGGACAGCGTGCGTGGTCGTGCTTCGCGCTGGCGACGTTCTCCGACACCACCTTCATCGTCAACCGGCTGGTAGACGTGAAGCAGAGCGATGAGCTGTCGCCCGGTTCGCTGTACGGATCGGCGCAAACGATGTCCGACCTGCCGAAGCCCGGCGACAAAGGCTCGGCCGTTGTGCCGACCGGCGCGATCTACAACATCATCGGCTCGTCCGAATCGCAATTCGACGACTACTACGTCCAGAAGCAGTCCTCCTCGGTCTACCTGGAGGTCGCCCGGCCGGGCATCAAGCACCGCTTCGATGCCAAGACGATGCCGCACATCCTCAAGCGCATCCCCGATCCAGTGCATGCGGACGGCTTTTGGTTCTCCTTCGGTGGACCGGAGTGGACCGCGCGCCTCGCGGGTGACGAGCAAAGCAACCCGTTCCCGTCCATCGACGGCCAGCGCATCCGCGAGGTGTTCAAGCACCGGGACCGCCTAGGCTTCCTGGCCGGGGAGAACGTGCTGATGTCCGAGGTCTCCGATCCGTTCAACCTCTGGCGCACTTCGGTGACCCAGGTGCTCGACGCCGACCCCATCGACGTGAGCGTCAGCGGGTCTAACGGCGTCACCACGCTCTACCACGCAGTCCCGTTCCAGTCGGCCCTGTTCCTTGCCGCTGCGGGCGGCCAGTTCCTCCTGACCGCCGAGCCGTACCTGGCCGCCAAGAACGTCAAGAGCGATCCGGTCAACAGCTACAGCAGCTCGCCGTACATCCGGCCGAAGCTGATGGGCGAGTCGCTGTACTTCACCGAGGACAGCGGCGCATACGCCAGCGTGCGCGAATACTTCATCGACGACCTGTCGGTGACCGGCGACGCCGCCGACGTGACGGCGCATGTGCCCAAGCTGATGCCGGGCCGCATGCGAGCGATGGCGAGCGCAAGTGGTGCCGACTGCGTGTTCTTCGCTCCTGACGAGCCGACCGACGCGCAGCTCTACGTCTACTTCGTCCGCTGGATCGGCGACGAGAAGCAGCAGTCCGCATGGACGCGCTGGTCAATCTCCGGCGTCGGTCGCATCGTCCACATGCACGCCATCAACGACGTGCTGTACGCCGTCGCGGAAGCCCCAGGCGGCGGCTGCGAGCTGCTCAAGTTCCGCATGGTGCTCAACCAGCACGACACGGATGCCACGGGCGACTACAACTTCCTGCTCGACCGCATGCTGGTGGTGCAGCCCACCTATCAGCAGTTCGGCAACGAGACCTGGATCGACCTGCCCTACATCGTGCCCGATGGCATGACGGTCACCGTCCTCAAGACGGACGACTGGCAAGACCCCGGCGCGTACCTGGACATCACCAAGGCGCGCTGGGACAACGCCCGCACCCGCCTTGCGCTCCCCGGTAACCACACCGAGGGCCGCGTGGTCGTCGGCATGGACTACGAGCACCGCCTCACCCTGACCAAGCCCATCGTTCGCGGTGGGCAGAACCAGGCCGTGCTGGTGGGCCGCACGCAGGTGCGTGACATCGAGGTCGCCTACAAGGATGGCGCGTACTTCGAGCTGGAGGTCGAGCAGCACGGCAATGGCCGCGTCGAGACCTACGTGGCGTCGCACTCCGGTGCGTACACCGCGCGCGTCCTCAACGACTCGGTGTTCCGCACCAGCGCCCCGACGTTCCACTCCGGCTCTCGCCGGTTCCCCGTGCTGGGCGACGCCAACAGCGTCCGCATGCACCTCGTCAACCGCCTGCCGTTCCAGTGCTGGTTCCAGTCAGCACAGTGGCGCGGCATGTTCGTCTCCCGCAGCCGAGTATGACCCTGACCTATCGAAGCCCCACCGCCAGCGACATCCTCCACGTCGCCGAGAACATGCGGCAGGAGGACATCCTGGAGGTGGCGGCTTCGCATGGTCACACCCCGCTCCAGGCGCTCGCATTTGCAGTGACCGCGAGCGACCGCAGTTTCGCCGCGATGCACGACGGTTCCCCCGTGTGCATCTTCGGCTTCAGCCAGCACGCCGAGGGTATCGCCTCGGTTTGGCTGCTGGGCACCGACGCCCTGGTGGCTCCCACGTTCTGCCGCACGTTCCTCCGAGAAGCTCGGCGGATCAGCGACGAGTGGTCGGCCACCTTCGGCACCATCTTCAACTTCGTCGATGTCCACGCCGTCACCACGCGGCGATGGCTCGGCTGGCTTGGCTTCCGCGAGAGCGGCGTCGAGTCCGCCTACGGCTTCGCCAAGACACCCTTCGTCCGAGTAACCAAGACCCCATGTGCAACCCCGTAGCAGTCCAGGTCGGTATCGCCGCAGTCAGCGCGATGGCGACCATGTACGGCCAGGATCAGAACAACAAGGCCATCGAGGAAGCCGCGGAGCGTCAGCAGGAGCAGATCAACGACCAGGCCGCCGAGCGCACCCAACAGCGCATGGAGGAGGCCCGCGCACTGCGATCCGCGATGCGCGCCTCCGCAGCAGAAGCGGCAGTGTCCGGCAACTCGGTCGAGCTGCTGGCGAACGACATCATGGCCCAGGCTGGCCGTGACGTGGCCCTCATCGAGAAGAACCGCAGGAACGGAGTCGTCGAAAGCGGCTCCGAAGCACGCGCTCGTATCCGCACCGGCAATGCCGAGGCGCTGGGCGGCGTGATGCAGTCAGGCGCGAATGCCTACAGCAACATCCAAACCTACAAGCGCTATTCCATTCCCGGAGACGAGTAACCCGTGGCTCGCACGAAACCCCAAGAGATCATCCGCCGCGCGCAGGTGCCGCAGCGTCTCGCCGAGCGCCCCGTTCTGGCGGTGCAGGCTGACCAAGCGTCCTCCGCTGGTGCCGGTGTCCTCTCTCGCACCGCCGCTGCGGTGCTGACGCGCGTCTCGGATTCCGTCAACTCGCAGATGATCTCAAACAGCCGCGAGCAGTACAGCGCCGCGGCGACCCAACGTATGCAGGAGGACGCCGAGGGTACGCCCCGGCAGGCCGAGGACTTCGTTGCCCAGCAGTCGGAGTCATGGCGTCGCGGCTACCTCAAGGCAGACGGCATCATCCGCGTCCGCGACTGGCAGATCGAAGCGGCCAAAGAGATCGCCAAGGCCGAACCCGGCACCGACATCGAGCCGCTCATCAAGGAGCGGATGGCTGCGCTGACGCAGAACCCCGAGTTCCAAGACCCGCAGGTCCGCAAGGCCCTGATGCCGGTCGCCATGCGCGCCGCGCAGCAGGTCCGCCAGCAGTGGCAGGCCGACTCGATGCGGGAAATGCTGGTCCGGCAGAAGGAGTCGCTGACCGCGATCATCCGCGACGGCATCAAGGGCGGCACGTTCCTCACTTCCGAGGGCATGAACGGCCTGTACGCGATGCTGGACCAGGAGGAGTACGCCTATCTCAACAAGCGCGACGTGGACGAACTCTACGTCGAGGCCGCCAAGGAGGAGCTGGCCGCAGGCAACCGCGATCCTCAGTCGATCCTGGCGTTCCTGGAGCAGGACCGCGGCGACGGCCAGCCCGGCTTGATGAACACCGAGCACGGCGACGAGCTGCGCGCGGCGGCTGCCGCTGGTGCCCGCGTGATCGCACACCGCGAGGACGAGGCACGCAAGCAGGCGATGGCCGAGGCAGAGTGGACGCTCCAGGGCCTCGCGGATCGCGGCCAGCTCACCCACAAGACCATCGACACCTGGGCCAGTAAATTCGGCCTGAGCGGTGGCGACCTCCAGTCCTTCAAGCGATACTGGAACAACCAGCAGGAGCAGACGCTTCGCCGCTGGGAGCAGGAAGCGAAGGAGCGCGCCCGAGAGGAGCGCATCCGCAAGCTGGTAGCCGGGGGCAATCCCTACGAGATCAGCGACGCCGACCTCAAGAAGCAGGCCGGTAAGGAGTGGGAGGAAACCCCGCAGGCCGCACGCGGCCAGGTGCTCCAGAAGTGGGCACGGCAGGGCATCGTCATCCCCCAGCTCGAACGCATCCTCAAGCGCGCTGACCCGGCGTTCCAGGAGAACTTCCAGAACGCCGCGACGCTGTACGAACAGCTCCGCAAGGTCTCGCCCAAGTACGCCGATACGGTCGCTGGCGGCGAGGCTGCCGCAATGCTGGACCAGTACCTCTACGACACCCGGCGCAGCGGTCAGTCTCACCAGGAGGCCGCTCGCGTCCTGACGCAACCGAAGCGGGAAGTCGAGGAGGCCCGCTCGGTCATCAACGACACCTGGAAGTCCGGCATCAAGGACTACCTGGAGATCGACGGCAAGCCGCGTGACCCGCGTGAGCTGCACCGCATCCGCCAGGAAGCCGAGCGCATCGCCTCGCGTGGCGGAGTGTCCGGCGAAGCTGCCATCCGTGCAGCGGTCGGTCAGATCGACGCCCAGCGCACGACCGTCAACGGCCGCCGCGTGCCAAACATCGGCATGCCGCAGGGTGCCGAGCCAGCGGTAGACGAGCTGATCCAGACGGTCGCGCGCAAGCTCGGCCGCGACCCGGATGAGCTGTCGGCCCTGCCCAATCCCCGCAATCCGGGGCAGTGGCAGATCGTCGGCCCCGACAACTGGCTGATCCCTGACCCGGACACCGGCCGCGCCATCGGTTTCGACCCGCGTGCCATCGCGGCACAGCACCAGCGCTGGAAGGGAGACCTTGCGGAATCCCAGGCGCGTCGTCGGGTCGAGCAGCGCACCACCTGGGCGGACCAGTCCCGGAACATCCGCGACCTGCGCTCGCAGTCGGCGACCACGGAAGTCCCTGCGGCCATCGCCAAGCGCGACGCCAGCGCCGCCGAGGCTCCCGCCTTCGAGCTGCCCAAGTTCGACCTCACCAAGCCGCTGGTTCCCAACGCGGGCACCAAGCAAACCACCACCACCCCGGCAGTCCCCGAGGACTTCCTGGAGTACCTGACGAGGAAGTAAGACCGCATGTTTGAATCCCTACCCGGCGCAGACGAGAACATCGTCAAGCCGGCAACCCAGCAGCCCATCGTGCAAGCCGTGCGCGAGCGCAAGGAGCAGCGAGAGGCCGCGGAGCGCCGGAAGGATCAGACGACCGTATGGGACGGATGGGGCGCTGCCCAGGCAAAGGGCGGCATCGGCTTCATCGACCGCTTCATCACCGAGCTGGGCTACGAGCCGCAGCAGGGCTATCGCATTCCCGCAGACGCGCGCAAGCGCTGGGAGTCGATGGGCCTGCGCCCGGAGCAGTGGGAGCTGTTCGGCCGGGCCACGTCCGACGAGCACCTCTCCTATCTGGAATCCGTGGCCTTTATGAATCAGATGGCGGACGACGACCTGGCGCAGTTCGGCCTGGGCGGACAGATCGCCCTCGGCTTCACCGACCCGGTGGCAACCGGCCTCGATCTCGCCACGGGCGGCCTGGGGTACGCAGCCAAGGCCGGACGCCTCGCCAACGCGGTGCGTTCCGGTCTACAGGCTGCGGGCACCTCCGCGCTGATGTCGGCCGCAACCTCCACCTACGACCCCGAGCAGACGCTCGCGGATGGCGTGCAGAGCGCCGCCCTGTCGTTCGCGTTCGGTGGTGCCCTCGGCGCTCGCCGGGGTGCCCTGTTCGACGGCGAGGTGAAGCCTGACGTGGTGAAGCGGCTGGCCGGTGACGACTCGCTGTCCGCCGCCCGCGTGGCAGGCACCGCCGCCAACGACCTCACGCCAGGCGTCCTCCCGCTGCGCAACGAGAGCGCATTCGAGCAGGAGTTCACCGACAAGGCGCTGGTCAACGCGCACATCACGCCCCACTTCGCCACCGTCCGCCGCGACCTTGCTGCCCGCATGGGTAGCGCCAAGTCGCCGCTGGTGCGCGAGGCGGGCCGCCTGCTGTTCCGCGATGGCGTCGGCTACACCGATCGCTCCGTCGCGGTCCAGGAGTCCACCAGCGAGTTCGCCAAGCGCCACCTGGCCGTCATGGAGACGGAATGGCGGAGCGGAGTGAACGCCGCATGGGACGCCTACAAGCAACGGACAGGCACCCATTGGTGGAACTTCTCCGAGCGCGCAAAGTTCAACGAGGAGGTCGGCCGTGCCGTGCGCGGTGCGCCTGACGTATCACCGGAAGCCGCCAAGGCGGCCGGCAGCGTCGCCAAGGCGATGCGCGATGCGCTCAAGCTGGCGCAGGACAGCAACCTCGACGGCTTCGCCAACGTGGCGCAGAACGGCAGCTACCTGCCGCGCTACTGGAGTGGCAAGGGCTTCAAGCGCCTGTTCGGCGAGATGCAGCTTCACCAGGACGACGTGATCGAGCAGCTCATCAAGCCCGCCATGCGTCGCGCCTGGGAGGCCACCACCGACGAAGGCGACGAGATCGACGACGAGCTGCTCGGGGCGGTTGCACGCTCCTACCTCAAGCGCGCCCAAGCGAACTTCGAGGGCGACGGGATGGACCTGCTGGTCCGCCCGCTGGACAGCGATTCGGTCGAGGAGATCGGCAACATGCTGACCGAGGCGGGCGTCTCGCCCGTGCGGTCGCAAGAGCTACTGTCCAAGCTGGAGCGCAAGACCTACGAGTCGGGCAAGCTCGACCGCGCGAAGAAGCGCATCGACCTCGACGAGACCTACTCCACCACCATCCGCAACGAGGCTGGCGAGGACGTGCAGGTCTCGATGGCCGACCTGTTCGACAACGACGTGGACTCGGTGATGACCCGCTACATGCGCGAGATCACCGGCTGGTCGGCGCTGTCGTCGAAGGCTGGCATCAAGAACCGCGCACAGCTCGACCGCTTCGTGTCGAAGCTCAAGAGCGACGCCCGCAAGTCCGGCGACGACGTGAAGGACATCGAGCGCCTGATCGACATCGGCCTCAAGTCCACCTTCGGCCGCAGCACCGAACTCGATCCCGCCAGCCGAGGCGCACGCTACGCGCGGTTCCTGCGCAACTGGAACTTCGCCCGCGTGATGAACCAGGTCGGCTTCTCGCTGTTCGCCGAGCTTGGCCCGACCATCGCGCATGCCGGTCTCCGCAACTTCTGGAACTCCGTGGGTGCCGCCCGCGACTTCCTGGTGCGCGGCGCTGACGGCAAGCTGTCCTCGCAGGAGGCGCGCGTCATGGAGCGGCTGTTCGCACCCGGCACCGACTGGCTGCGCAACCCGCCGTTCCTGCGCCTGGACGAGGATGCGCTAGTGCCGCAGACGTTCAACGTCAAGCACGGCGAGAAGATCGACAACGCGATGAACATGGCGACGCACGTCACCTCGGTCGCATCCGGCATGGCCCCGATCAACACGATGCTCCAACGCATCGCCGGTCGCGCCACGCTGCTGCGGCTGCTGGACATGGCGAACGCCAAGAAGCTGTCGGACGCCGAAGTGGCCCGCCTGCGCACCTGGGGCCTCGACGAGAAGGCCCAGGCCGACGTGTTCGGCTACCTCAAAGGCAAGCGGCAGATCGAGCAGATCGACCCGGACAAGCTGCCGTTCCAGACGCGCGAGCGCATGGCGGCCTTCCTGTTCCGCGTGACGCGACACCAGGTTCTCGAAGGTGACGCCTCGGACAGCATCGAGCTGATGCACTCCACCACCGGCCGCATCGTCACGCAGTTCCGCAGCTTCATGGTCAACAGCTACACCCGCCACTTCCTGAACTCCGTCCACCACTACGACGACTGGCGCACCTACGCGATGGTCGTGCTGTCCACTTCGGCAGCAGGCATGGGCTGGGCGGCTCGCACGTACATCAACACTGCGGGCAACCCCGAACAGCGGAAGAAGCAGCTGACGCAGGAGAACTTCTACAAGAACGCTGTCGCGCAATCGAGCTGGTCGAACGTGATCCCCGCGGTCACCGACGCCGTGTGGGCGGACGCCTTGGGTAACGACCCGGTGTTCGCCAACAACCGCTCGACCGGCCTGGAGAACGGCGTGATGGGCATCCCGTCCATCGACCTGTTCAACAAGGTCTACGGCAGCACGCGGATGATCGGTTCGGCCATCCGCGACGATGAGGAGATCACCGAGAAGCAGATGCGCGACTTCTGGAAGATTTGGTGGTTCAACAACATGACGGGCGTCCGCAACATCGCGGATCAAGCCCTACAGCAGTTCCCTGACCGCAAGGACGGGACTGATCGACCGTAACCAGGAGGCCCTTCGGGGCCTCCACCTTTTTGAGGACGCATGATCGAACTATCGCGCGGCCTTTCCTTCGTGCTCTACACCTACGAGGGAGGCCCTACGCGGTTCACCGTGCCGTTCCCGTACATCGCCCGCGAACACATCCGGGCGTTCGTCGGTGAACCGGACGCGGCCCGCGCTGTCTCCGTGTCGTGGGTGGACGCCAGCACCATCGAGATTCCGTCGCAGGATGGCGTGCTCGACGCACCCTACACTGTGACCATCCGGCGATTCACGCCGATTGACGCCCTCCTGGTCAACTACAAGGAAGGCGCAAACCTCCCGGCGCGCGACTTGTCCAAGTCGTTCCGCCAACTGCTGTACGCACACCAGGAACTCGCCGAGTTCGGTGGTGGCAGCGGCCTCCCCGGTGGCGGCCCCGGTAACCCCGGTGGCGACCCGGACCTCAACGCAATCATCGAGCAGCTCCTCCGCTCGCCAGCACTGCAAGACCTGCTGACCCGCATCGACCTTATCGACGTGAACGCCGAGGCGATCCTGGAGGAAATCATGCGCTCGCACGAGTTCTTCGACGTGCAGCGCGACTATGGCGACAAGATCAGCACGGCCACCCACGAGATCGGACTGCTGACCGAAGGCAACAAGGTCATCGCGCAGCAGATCATCGACCTGTTCGCGCGGGTGGACTACGGCGAGCAAAGTAGCCAGGCACGATTCCTGGAGGTCAATCGCGCCATCGCTGACGAGCGCTCCGCGCGCGTCGAGGCGATCACCGAGCTGCAAGGCCAGGTGGTCGAGAACGGCAAGACGATCTCCGCAGCGCTCAACCAGCGCATCGACGAGGTGGAGAGCACCACCGAAGCGGCGCGTGCGGCCACCGAGCAGCGCCTCGGCGCAGAGATCGAGGACAGCGCGGCGCAGGTCCGCACCGCGGTCATGGCCGAGGTTGACGCAACCAAGGCCCGCGTGTCCGACGTTGAGACGGCAGTAGTCCGCCACGGCGAGAACATCGCTGGCCTGGCCGAGACCACCGAAGCCCTGACGGACGCCGAGGGTGCCAACACGGCATTCCGACAGCAGATGGCGGCCAGCTACGGCGCGAACGTGCCGCAGGGGATTGCCAATGAGATCGACGGCCAGGTGTCGGCGGTTTCGGCCGCCTTCGAGCAGCGCATCGACACCGAAGCGTCCGCGCGCGAAGCCCTGGCTTCCCAGGTATCCACGCTGGAGACCAGCACCGCGCCGACGATCTTCTCGGACGCGCAGCCCTCCCCGCCCGCTGGCGGCTTCAAGGTTCCGACCTTTTGGGTCAAGACCGTGCAGACCGGCGCGTACCTGACGCAGATTTGGGATGGCACCGGCTGGCGCAAGGCCGACCTGGATGTCACCTCTCCGACCGGCGCGCTGGTGCAGCAGCTCAACACCACCAAGATCACCGCCGAGCAGGCACAGGCCATCGCGGCCACGCAGGTCCAGGCGTTCAAGGACGGCGACTTCGCCACCATCCGGCAGGAGTTCAACGTGGTCGCCGGGCAGCACTCCGGCATGTACGGTCAGTGGCAGGCCAACTACTCGGTCAAGATCAACGCGGGCACCATCAACGGCGTCCCCGTGGTCGCCGGTATCGCCCTCTCCGCCAACCCGCAGACCGGCAGCGACTTCATCGTCACCGCGGATCGCTTCGCCTTCGTCCACCCGCAGTACACCTCGGGCGGCACCTTGGCGAGCATCAAGTATCCGTTCGTGATCGGCACTGTCGGCGGCCAGTCCACCGTGGGCATCCAGGGTGCGCTGGTGGTGGACGGGACGATCACTGCGGACAAGATCAGGGTGAACTCCCTGGCCGCGCTCACGGCAAACGCAGGCACGATCAACGGCGGCACGTTCAAGACCCACACCCTCGACGGCAACGGCAACATCGTCAACGCTGCCGAGTTCCGCGTGGAAATCTCCAACCTCGGCGACTGGCCCCTGTGGGTCGGCTCCGGCGCGAAGAACGCCAACAACGCGGTGTTCTACGTGGACCGCAACGGCGGCGCGTTCTTCCGAGGCCGCGTCAATGCTCCCAACATCGTTGGGCAGTTCCAGTCGGCGACCGGCGTGTGGTGGACCGGGGCAACGAGCCTCTGCTACCAGGCGGGCAACAACTTCATCCCGCTCGGCGATTGGGTGGCGATCCACGAGTTCTGGCTCGGCGCTCCGGTGCTGGCTGGCGAGGGTCATACGCCCTCCGTGTCGGTGACCGTCACCGCGAACACGCGCGTCTACGGGCTGCACGTCATCTTGGAGGAGCTGCGCGACTCTGTGTGGGTCGTCATCGCCTCGCACGAGCCGCCGATGTACCGCGCGTTGATTCAGCAGATGGGCGGCGACGGCAACACCTTCACTGCGTCCAACTTCTACACCTACGAGCAGTCGGTGACGCTCTCGGCGTCCGGCGCATGGACAGGCGGTGCCCGCGCATTCCGCGTGCGGTGCCGCGCATCCAGCCCGCCTCCGCAGGTCCACGGCTACGACGCCCCGGCCTACCCGAACTACCTCATCACGTCGATTGGCGGCTTCGCCTTCGGCATCCGATAACCCTCAGAGAGAACCCAAGCACCGCATGAGCACTACCCCCGGCTACGTCTCCAACGCCGAGCTGGCCTCGCGCCTCTCGACGCTGGTAGACCGCTGGAACCGGCGCGAGAATCAGATGATCGCGCTGCTGACTCAGGAGGAAGGCACCGTCGTCGTGACGGACGGCCTGGGCAACAACCACACCCTCCCCTCGTTCCCGCAGCTCCAGAAGGACGTGGCCGGGCTGACCGACGAGCTGACCGGCTCGGTCGTGCAGGTGCGCGACCTGGTGTCCGTGGCAACCGGCATGGCGAACGCCGCGCAGGCGTCCGCAGATGACGCCTCTGGCTTCGCCGACGCTGCCGAAGCATCCGCCGTGCGCGCTGCGGAATCCGCCGCGAGCATCGACGACGACGTGCAGGCCACCGCCGACGCGGCGACCTTCGCTGCTGCCAAGGCGGCCGAGGCTTCCGACAGCGCGACCGAGGCGGCAAGCTCCGCAGTGGACGCCGCCGCTTCGGCGACGGCCTCGGCCACCTCGGCGCTGGCTTCGGCTGGCTCCGCAAGCCAGGCGGGCACGTCGGCCACCGCAGCGGGTCAGGCGCGTTCCGACGCGCAAGCAGCGGCGACTGCTGCCGCCACGTCACGGGATCAGGCGCAGACCATCCTGGGCTATGCGACCGACGCGGCCGACCGCGCGGAAGCTGACGCCACCGCTGCCGCAGCATCGGCTGCCGCAGCCGCCGACAGCGCGACCGCCGCAGCGACCTCGGTCACTCAGGCGACCACCCAGGCCAACCGGGCGGAAGCCCAGGCGTCCGCCGCGGCGACCAAGGCTGGCGAGGCTGCTGGCTCGGCGACCACCGCAGCCGGTCATGCCTCCGCTGCGTCCGGCTCGGCGTCTGCCGCCTCGATCTCGGCGCAGACCGCATCGTCGGCCAAGGCCGCTGCCGAGGCTGCCCGCGACAAGGCTGGCCTGTACGCGAACGCGCCGCAGGGCACCGAGGTCTCGCCGGGCGAGTTCTCGGCGAAGCATTGGGCCGCCCAGGCGCAGGCTGCCGTCACTGGCTCGCTGGTCTACATGGGATCGTGGGATGCCGGCACTGGTGCGTTCCCGGCCAACCCGGTGAAGGGTCACTTCTACAAGGTGGTCGGCGAAGGCACTGTGGGCGACATCCACTGGCGAGTCGGCGACCAGGCGCTCTACGGCGCTACCTGGGAGAAGATCGACAACACCGATCAGGTCACCAGCGTCGCCGGTAAGCAGGGCGACGTGACCCTCGTGGCTGGCGACATCGGCGGCCTGGGCGCGCTGGCGACCCGCGACGACGTGGACTTCAACACCCACGTCACCGGGAAGCCGACGACCTACCCGCCGAGCACCCACACGCACACCAAGGCGCAGGTCGGCCTCGACAAGGTGGACAATACCGCCGACCTCGACAAGCCGATCAGCACCGCGACGCAGACGGCGCTCGACGGCAAGGCGGCGGCGACGCACACGCACACCATCGCCAACGTGACCGGCCTCCAGTCCGCGCTCGACGGCAAAGCGGCGGCGTCCCACTCGCACACCATCGCAAACGTAACCGGGCTGCAAGCGGCGCTCGACGGGAAGTCGGCAATCGGCCACACGCATACCGCCGCCGAGATCGCCAACGTCGTCAACGTGACCGACGATCAGTCCATCGGTGGCGTCAAGACGTTCGCCTCCGGGCAGATTCGTGTGCAGGGATTTGGCGGCGAGGCCACGTCCGGCGTCATGTACCTGGGGTCGCTGGATCGCTATGTGTACGTGCCGCCAGCTGCGAACTCGCTGGAGTTCCGATTCGGCGATGGCACGGGTGGCGTCGCGTCCCTCAACGCTGGCGGCACCGTCTGGACCTCGGCGAACTTCAACCCGGCAGGAAAGGCCGACGCCGGTCACACGCACACCATCGCAAACGTCAGCGGCCTCCAGTCCGCACTGGACGGCAAGGCGAGCCTGGGTGGCGCAACCTTCACCGGGCAGGTCACTCTGGCCTATGGCGCGCCGCTGCGGTTGACCGGCATGGGTGCAGCGGGAACCGCGTACATCCACGGAACGAACGGCGCTGGCGATGACGTTTGCTCGATCACCCGCGTGAACACGAACAGCTGGTACAACCTGTACTGGAACGGTGCTGCGAACATTGCGGGCCGCCTGACGGTCGGCGATCAGATTTACCTCAACGCTGGCTGGTTCCGCTCCCAGCAGTCCGGCACCGGCTGGTACTCGGAAGCGCACGGCGGCGGCATCTGGATGCAGGACAGCACCTGGGTTCGCACCTACGGCGGCAAGGGATTCCTTATCGCTGGCCCAGGCGGTAGCGGTGGCGACCTCCGTTTGGAGAGCTACTCGCCAACCATCACCTGTTACGACTCCGACAACGGGACCACGCACTGGCTCCATTGCAACGACAACAACCACGGCTTCCTCGCCAGCAACGCCTTCTCGTGGTGCGCCTACCGCGACGGCAGCAACAATTGGGTCGCCACGGGCAACATCGTCGCCTATGCGTCCGATGCGCGTCTAAAGAAGAACATCGTGGACGCCTCGGCCTCCAAGGTGGCCGACTTCTTCGACCGCTTCCGTGTACGCGAGTTCGATTGGGATGCCAAGGCAATCGCCGAGCTGAATCCCACGTTCCACCCGAGCGCGGATCACGAGGTCGGCGGCATCGCGCAGGAGGCCGAGGAGGTCTACTCGTTGATGGTCGCCACGCACGCAAACGGCATCAAGACGATCCAGTGGGAGAAGGCTATTCCCTTCCTTATCGCTGAGGTGCAGGCGCTGCGTAAGCGCGTCGCGGACCTTGGGGGAGGTGCCTGATGGCCCTCCCCGGCTCCGGCCCTATCTCCTGGGAAATGATCCGCGCCGAGTTTGGCGGCGGCTACCCGATCTACGCGGACCAGTATTACCGAGGACGTGGATTGGTGCCCGACGTTCCGGCCAACTACGGCGTCCCCACGAGCGGCCCGATCTACGCCTCGCAGTTCTACAACGCGGTCAAGGCGACGCCGTTCCAAGCATCGCTGTCGCCGAGCTACCTGATGGGTAACTGGCCTCAGTCCACCAACGGCACGGTCAGCGAGTCGTTCAGCGTTTATTGCTCGGGCGGCACCGGCAACTACTCCGTGGTCTCCCGCTCCGTCACAGGCGGCGCGTCGATCTCCGGCAGCGGCCTCGGTGGCACTGTGACCGCCTCTGGGCGGAACACCTCCCGCATGGGGCAGTTCACAGTCGTCGTCACCGATGGCGTCACGCAGATCACCCTGACCGGCAACTACGAGTACAGCTTCGGTCGTCCGCTCTAACGCATCCACCACCTACAAGAGACCTAATGCACGATGAAGTGAAGCTGGTCGGCGCTCTCGCGGGCGTCGGCCTCATCGTGGGCATCGCAAAGATGCTCACGTCGAACGATCCGATCACCTGGAAGCAGGCGCTCGGCCGCGCAATCCTCTCTGGCGCTACCGGCCTTGCCGCTGGTGCCATCGTCATTTTCATCCCCGGCGTCTCCTTCGTCGCCCAGGTCGCGCTCGCGTGCATCCTGGCGTCGCTCGGCACGTCCGCGCTGGAGACCGTACTGAACCGCGTCGTCAACAAGTGACCGCCCCCAAGGATGCCTTGGAGCGACTGCACGCCGCAGTCGCTGACAAGCTCGCCGACACCATCGACTCGATGGAGTCGGACGCGAAGGGCCTGGCCTCGATCCTCAACGTGGCCCGGCAGTTTCTCAAGGACAACGGCATCGACGTTGCGGCCACGCCGCCCGGCTCACCGCTGGGCAAGCTGGCCGACAAGGTGTCCGAGTTCCCGTTCGATCCCGCTGAGGATGGGCGGCTGAACTGATGGAGGGCATGACGAGCCTCCACGTTCGTCACCCTTTCGAGGACTTCCGCAACTTCGCCTGGTACGTCTGGAAGGAGCTGGGGCTACCAAGCCCCACTCCGATCCAGTACGACATCTGCGAGTTCCTGAAAACCGGCCCGCGCCGTCGCGTCATCATGGCGTACCGCGGCGTCGGCAAGTCCTGGGTGACGGCCGCCTACGTCTGCTGGCTCCTCTGGAAAGACCCCCAGCACAAGATCATGGTGGTCTCGGCATCGAAGGAACGCGCCGATGCGTTCTCGGTGTTCGTCAAGCGCCTGATCGAAACCCTGCCTGAGCTGCAACACCTGCGCCCGCGTCCCGACCAGCGCAACTCGAACCTGGCGTTCGATGTCGGTCCCGCGCAGCCCGATCAGTCGCCCTCGGTGAAGTCGGTCGGCATCAACGGCCAGCTCACCGGCTCCCGCGCCGACACCATCATCGCGGACGACATCGAAGTCCCAAAGAACTCCATGACCGTCGTGCAGCGCGAGAAGCTCGCCGAGCTGGTCAAGGAGTTCGACGCGGTGCTCAAGCCTGGCGGCGAGATCATCTACCTCGGCACTCCGCAGACCGAGGAGTCGCTCTACAACAAGCTGCCCGAGCGCGGCTACGTCATCCGCATCTGGCCTGCGCGCTACCCGAAGGACACCAAGCACCGTCAGGTGTACGGCGACCGCCTCGCGCCGATGATCGCCGATGCGTTCGACGCGAACCCCAAGCTCGCCTGGAAGAACTGCGAGAGCGTCCGCTTCTCCGATGAGGACTTGATGGAGCGCGAGGCGTCCTACGGACGCTCCGGCTTCATGCTCCAGTTCATGCTCGATGCGTCGCTGTCCGACGCCGAGAAGTACCCGCTCAAGCTGTCCGACCTGATCGTGATGGACGTGGACCGCGAGGTCGCTCCGATCCGCGTGGTCTACAGCAGCGGCCCGGAGTACATCGTCAGCGACATCCCGTCCGTGGGCTTCACTGGCGACCGCCTGTACCGGCCCATGTACCTCGCCTCGGAAATGGAGGAGTTCACCGGCAAGGTACTCGCCATCGACCCCTCGGGCCGAGGTGGCGACGAAACCGGCTACGCGGTCGTCGGCATGCTTCGCGGCATGCTCTACGCGCGCCGCGCTGGTGCGACCAAGGGCGGCTACGACGACGACACGCTGGAGACCCTGGCGCACATCGCGCGCGCCGAGAAGGTCTCCGCAGTCCTCATTGAGGCGAACTTCGGTGACGGCATGTTCGCCAAGATGCTCTCCGGCGTCCTGGCGCGCGTGTACCCGTGCTCCATCGAGGAGGTGAAGCACTACGGCACCTCGAAGGAGAACCGAATCATCGACGTGCTGGAGCCGGTGCTGAACCAGCACCGCCTGGTGGTCGATGCCTCGATCATCCGCGCCGATCAGAAGTCCGAACAGAAGTACCAGCTGTGCTACCAGCTGACGCGCATCACGCGCGACCGCGGCGCACTGCGCCACGACGACCGCCTCGAAGCGCTGGCGATGGCCGTGAAGTATTGGGCCGACCAGCTCTCCCGAGACGTGTCCAAGGAGGAGCAGCGCTACCTGGAGGAGCTGCTCGACCGCGAGTACGCCTCCTTCATCCAGTCCGTGACCGGCCGCATGCCGTCACCCGACAACTACCTCGACATCCTGTAGGAGACCCAATGTCCAACACGCTCGCTGCGTGGCTGATGGCGCTCGCCGCCGCTGGCCTGCTGTACCTGTTCCTGCGCCGCAAGAACGACGACGACAACGACGGCCCGAGCGCACCCGCGCCGGTAACGCCGTGCGACTGCAACCACGCTCCCTGCTGCCACACCCAGGGCGGCCAGTCGAACCCCTACGCGCCGGTATGACCGACGCAAAGCTGCCGAGCCTCGTGGAGGTCAGGGACAACCTGATCCCCGCGGCGGCCCGGCTGCTCCCCGGCGTGGCCTTCACTCCCGAAGCGAAGGTCATGCTGCTCGCCATTGGTCTCCAGGAATCTCGCTTCGAGCACCGCAGGCAGATCAAAGGCCCCGCACGCGGCTTCTGGCAGTTCGAGGCGGGCGGCGGCACCGCAGGTGTACTCCGTCACCCGGCGACCTCCGCACGCGCCTCACAGCTCGTCTCCGCGCGTCTGGAGCGTCCCTCGACCGCTGCGGTCAACGAGGCGCTCGCCTCCGACGACGTGCTCGCCTGTGCGTTCGCTCGCCTGCTGCTGTTCACCGATCCGCGTCCGCTGCCCGCCCTGGGTAACCCCCAGGCCGCATGGGACTACTACGTCCGCAACTGGCGGCCGGGCAAGCCGCACCGTGACACCTGGGACGCGCTCTACGCGAAGGCCCTGGCAACCATCCGCAACACCTAACCGGAACCCATGAACTTCAAGACCATCTACAACCGCGCCAGCGAGCGCCTGGTGCGCGCCTACGAGCGCGCTAAGGGGTACGTAGCGCTACGCATTGCCCTCGCCTCGCAGTGGCTCCTGGAGCGCCTGCGCGAGACCTCCCGTCGCACCTACACCGGCTGGCTGTTCGTCGTCGTGTTCCTGGCGCTGCCCTACGTCGTCCTCGGCGGCCTGTGGGAGCACCTGCGGAATGCCGCGGAGCGCCTGTGGGATGACGTGAACGACATCGAGTGGGCTGCGTTCACCCCGAGCTACTGGCGGGAGCACATCAAGCAGTGACCACGCTGGCCTTTGACGGCCGGCTCGTTGCTATCGACTCGCAGGTCACCGCTGGTGATCTGCGGTACGAGGAGGAGAAGTTCTACCGCACCACCGACACCACCGGGCGCGACCTGGTGGTGTTCGGCGCGGGCACCACTTCCCACATCCAGCGAGCCGTGCGCGAGCTGTCGGAGGGATTCGACGAACTGACCAAGGGCGAGTACACGATCCTCGTGGTCGGCCTGCGGGACAACCCGGTGGCCTTCTACCACGACGGTCTCCCTCTCGACCTCCGGCGCGACTTCCTCGTCGCCGGTAGTGGTGGTGCGATTGCCCTGGCCGCCATGAAGGCAGGCCACAACGCGACCGAAGCAGTCCTCATGGCCTGCTCGACGGACCTCTACAGCGGTCCTCCGGTGCAGACCTACGACACGGTTACAAAGCGTTTCCTAAAACGCCGGACCTGAACTACTGGCGCATGGACGCGCCTAAACAGGAATGCCGATTTGGCGAGTCCTATCAAGGGCGCTCATGAGTTCTTTGATGCGGTACGGCTTCGGGAGAAAGGTCGCCCACTGGTGAGCGTCAGGGAGCTGCGGGTTCGGCACCCCGGACGCGAACATGTAGGGAATTCGGTGCGACAGCAGGTAATCGGCGACGGACATTGATGCTCCGTCCTGCGTCTGGATGTCTAAGATCGCCGCGTGAAATGCTTTCGCCTCTATGCGGTCGAATGCATCGGCAGCGGAGGCGACCACATCGACCTCGTAACCCTGCATCGCCAGGATTTCCTTCAACATCCCTGAGAGGTCAGGATCATCTTCCATGACCAACAACGAGCCGAGCCGACCCTGGCTGTATGCATCCGTAGCCATCGCGCGTTCTCCCACGCCTACGTTCCCCAAACGGTTCGTACCGTACACGACGGCCAGTTAAAAGACAGGAAACGACTCTACCTGAAAGTGAACAGTTCAGCTATCACGCCAATTCTTCATCCTTGAACCACCACATTACAGCCAAGACGACAAACCAAACGATCAGCGGGACGCCAATCGTGAATTCCACGAGTAGGCCTCTCATGTGCTCGTGCTGCGCGGCCTCAGTCAGTGCAGAATCCAGAATTGGCACCGCATCGGCCACCACGCTGTACGCGGTCGTGTCATCGTTTATGACCTCGCGGGTACGTTCGACCAGCTCCCGTGCTGCTCGAAGCTTCGCGTGCTGATATGCGGCGGGCACTCCAGCACAGACCAGCGAGAGGACAGTGACCAGCGCCGCCAAGCGAATGAGGAGGGTATTGAGCGATGCCATAGATGCTCGTTGTAATGTCTATGCCAACCGCTAAGTTTATTCGACCACGGAGCACTGGGAGGGCTTGACAAGGGTGCTATCATAGTAAGACCTAAGTATTACTCTAGCAGGACTATAGAGTTCTATTCATTGGTATTCACCATCAAGTAGAGCTACAGTTCTCCTATGCACTCCTGGGGTGTTCCTCTGTCCTCCTTGGGTGCCACTGCGGCGGACTAGACCTCCGTCCCATCCTTGATGACCCATAGCACCACGCCCGCACCAATCCAAGCGAGCGCCGGGATGCCCAAAGCGAGCTGGAGAAACAGGTTGCGGGAATTGCGGTTGCTGATGAGGTCATTCGTCGCGGCGTCAAACGTCCGCACCGCCTCATCAACCAACACCTGCGGCGAGGCGTCGTTCTCGATGATCTGCTCGTTCCAGGAACGCAACTCCTCAGCGCTCCTTACGCCGGTCTGAAAGTACGCGGCAGGGAGTCCTGCGAGCACTAAGGCCAGGACGGTGATCGCGGTAGCGGTTCTTATCGTGTATCGGCGGGCGTACATAACGTCTCCTCGAAGTGACAGAGGTGGTCGAAAGGTTTGCGGCAAATTTCCGAAGGAGTATCCAACTACTTGGAACGGCGCGATCACCCCCCGTAGGGGGTCGCCCCCTGTAGCGTAAGGCACGATGCGCCCCCTTCGCGTCACCTGCGGCGTCACCACCTCGGCTAACCTACTGATTCCAAAGGTGAACCACCGGATTAGGTATCCAGTGCCTAGGCAATCCCATGCGATACCTGGGCAACCTGCGGACATCCGCGCTCAAACGTTCGCGCCCCTGTCTGTCCCTATCTGTCTTTTTGCCCTGACCGCCACGCGCCCACCTCGGCACCACCTCGGCACACCTGCCGACCACCTCGGCACACCCTGCCCGGCCTATGCCCACCTGCCGCCCACCACGGCCAGCCAATGCGCCACCACGGCCCACGCAAGGCCCGCCACGGGCACCCCTACCGCCCCGCCTATAGAAGCTCCCCACGCGCGCGCTAGGCGCTCCCTGCGACCATCCAAAATCGTTGCCATCGGGGTATTGACAGCCATGCGGGGATTGATCTAATCTATACCCGTCGCCAGCAACACGGCGGCAGCGGAAAAGGCGGCGACAGACGTGCGACCGATGGATCGACAGCACCTAGAGCTTATCCCGCCAGCACTGAGGACTAGCCCCAAAGGCCCCTAAGCGCACCGCAGGTAACGTCCGGCTCAACCATCCCCCTACCGGGAGTGATTGACAAATCGGGAGCAAAAGGGCATAATGCCCACCATCGAACAACGGCCGCAGGGTGCGGTCGGGACAGTAGGAAAGGGGCAGGCAGGAGCGCCGCCCACGGCAGAACGCGGGGAGCTGGGAACACTAGCCGCGCCGGGAAGTGTAAGGGCCGATGAAGGCCGCCACGGATACCGGGTCACCGCCAGAAAGAGCGGGGCCATCTGTACGGGATTCCTAGGCGAGCTGGAGGCGCTCCCGGAAGCTGGCGACGGTCAGATTCCATGCCTTACGAGCATGAGTCTGACCGCCAAAGCGCCCCTACCGTTGTGATGGGGCGTTTTGGTGGTCCGATTCACTGGAGAGCAACCCATGACGATGATCCCGTTTGATATGACCGCCCGCGACTACTACGTGGCCGGTTGCATCCGCCGCGGCATCCGCGAGCACCGCGCCCGACTCAACGAGCGGGAGCGCCAGGCACACAAGAACCGCACCCAAGTTGCGCCTTGTCCATCCCCCGTTGTCATCTGATCCCCTTTCGTCAACCCGGTTTTCCACACCCCGCCGACGTGTGACGGCGGGTCTTTTTTGGAGCTACCATGAGCACCAATGGACCACTGGAGGACTTGCAAGTGCGCAAGCTCACCGCTGAGATTCGCAAGATCAACCGCGAGAGCGACAAGCTGATGATGGAGACCCGGTGGTATCCGCTGGTGGTCGCCACGGCCTTTGTGGCTGGCATCGTCACGCTGACCAAGCTGTTCCTCTAACAGCGCCCTACCCCAATCCCCCGAAGCCGCCGCAAGGCGGCTTTTTTGTTGCCCGGAGAAAGCTATGAACAAAATTCCTTCCGCCCTGATCGCCGCCGCTCTGCATGTGGCCCCCAAGAATGACGTTCGCTTCTACTTGAATGGCGTGCTGATTGAGTCGCACGCCGATGGTGCGATCATCGTTGCTACAGACGGCCACCGCATGCTTGTGGTGCGTACCAGCCTGCCGTGGGACATTGGCAAGATCATCGTGCCGCGCAATGCGTGCGAGCTGGTCGCCAAGATGAAGGGCGATGTCTATTTCAGCGCCGTGGGCGATGCCAGCCGGTTCAAGGCGGAGCGCGGAGGCCAGGCCATTGAGTTTGCTGCCGTTGATGGAACCTACCCGGACTGGCGTGCTGCGGTGTCCAAGCCGAACGAACTCAAGCTGTCCGGATTCGCGCCTGCCGTCCTCGAAGGCGTAGTGAAGGCGGCCGGTGTAATTTGCAAGGCATTCGGCGGCAAGGCCACTTCACTGATTCCGGTGACTGGCGGCGACGTGGCGGCCATGTTCGGTATTGGCGGCATCACCGATCCGAGCATCAGGTGCGCGTCTTTGATCGTCATGCCAATGCGCGACTCGTCATACCCGGAAGCCCTGTGCAGCGACGCGCTCCGCGCTTAACCCGAACCCATCAGCCGCCGCAAGGCGGCTTTTTTGTTGCCCGGAGAAAGCCATGAACCTCGACAACTACGCCCCCGAGAGCGCGAAGCGCATAGCCGTGGCGCTGGTGGATGCCGCCCTCGCCGCTGGTTACTCGCTCGGCGTCTACGACGGCGAAGAAACCACGGTGCGGCACAGCCGCGACCGGCAAGAAGTGTTGGAGGCCCTCGCCTCTACCGACCACGATCACCTGCGGTTCTACCGCCCGGACGCAACAAAGGCGGGGTTTGTGCTCCTGATTTGGGAGAACGGGGACGACGCCGCGAGCGACTGGAGCGACAACGACGAGACCAACGCGCTGGTGATGCCGGTGCTGCGCGGGCTGGGGGTGCTGTGATGGAACTGCGCACCTACGGAACCCGCAACGTGTTCCTGGCACAGCCGGGGCGCTATCACGAACAACTGGCGGCGACCGCGATGACGCCGCAGCAAGCCGAGGAGTTCGCCACCGTGGTCAACCGCGCAATCAGGGATACCGACTTCGACCCCATCGACCTCGCGCAGCTGGCGAGCGGGTGGACGTGGCCCGAGCCGATGAGCACCGCGCCGCTGGGCATTGAGGACTCCGAATTTCTTGTCGAGGTGGCGCGCATGCTGCACCGCCTCTGGCAGGAGGTCGGCGAGCAGTGGAGCGGCGTTTGGGCCTACGACATCGCCGACCCGCTGGGCGGGTGGCTGTCGAGGAACGGCATCAACCACGAGACCGCCGATGGCGTGGCCCGCGCCGAGCAGCAGGCCCGCGCATGGATCGCCGAGGGCATGGGAGCCGCGCGATGAGCTACCGCGAGGAGGACATCTTGTTCGAGACCGAAAAGGCATGGGTGCTGCGCAAGGGGCCGAACCATTTTGAGGTCTACAAAATCGGCCTCACCCACTCGACACGCCACGGCATTTTTCACAACATCCCCGGCGCACTGGATCGCGCCATCGAACACGCAAAGGGCCTGTCGCAATGAGCAATGACAACGAGCTGGCTGTACCTGCCGGTGACAAGCTGGTCACCCTGGGCGACCGATCGGTCTCCTACGGTCCCCGCCAAGAGTTCGACGGGAGCGTCGAGCCTTGCGCACCGATGGCCGCGCAGTTTTGGGGCGTCTACCGCTGGGCCGGTAAGGACCGCTGGTGGTGGATTGCCGACGTGGCCGACGAGGACACCGCCCGCGCAGTGGCCGCCGCCTACCTGCTGAACGTCAAGCCCGATTGGGCGCACTGACCGATAACCACCCCTGATCCCGAGGCCCGCCTAGTGCGGGCCTTCGCATTTCTGGAGCACACCATGCAAATCTACGTTGCCTGCCTTGCCTCATATAACGCTGGCGTCCTGCACGGCGAGTGGATCGACTTGGAGGGACGCGACGCCGACGACGTGCGCGATGAGATTGCCCGCATCCTGCGCGAGTCGCCGCACCCGAACGTGACCGTTGATTGCCCGGATTGCGGCGGTACTGGAACCACATACGTCCCCCGAGTATTCGGCGGGGCGGAATGCACGGCGTGTGGCGGAAGCGGCAAGGTCGCCAGCGCCGAGGAGTGGGCCGTCCACGACTACGACGACGTGTTCGGGGATACCTGGGGCGAGCACCCCGACCTGGACAAGCTGTGCGCATTGCAAGAGCGGCTGGACGAGTTGCACAACGACACCGAACGCGCTGCCTACACGGCCTTCTGCGACCACGAGGGCCTCGACGATGTGACCGTGGAGCAGTTCCACGAAGCCTACGTGGGCCAGTTCGATAGCTGGGCCGACTTTGCCGAGAACTATGTGGACGAATCGGGGCTTCTCCACGGCGTGCCCGACGCCCTCTCCCGCTACTTCGACTACGAGAGCTATGGCCGCGACATTCGGCTCAACGGTGACGCGTTTGAGGTGAGCGGCTTCTACTTCTGGAGCCGCTAACGCCGCTTCCGCAAGACCCTGCGCCAATACAGGTATGTGCGATGCGCCGGCACCGAGCTAGTCCACACCCATACGACTAGGTGAAGGGCCGTAATGGCGACTTCTACGCGGGGGTCAATCATCGAACGGTCCTTGGGGTCGGGAGTGGCGATCACGCCCTTCAGCCCTAATCATAAGGCCAATCTCGATATTTGGCACTCATTGTTCCATTTGTAGCACTTGCATAACAGGAGACTTACATATGCGTAACGCAGATTTCACCGCAAACTCGACCCTGGTGATCGTCAACGTGGCCCTCCGCGTCCACCAGTTCGGCCCGTTCTTGGTATTCGAGCGGGAGGTTTTGGTCCTGCATGAACGGACCTACGAGGTGCCCGAATGATTCGGACCATCAATTTCGACCATAACGAGAAGCGCGGCGCTCTCCGCGCGATGCTCGGCCTACTCAACGAGCGCGTCCAGTTCTCGGTCGTCCCCGAGGACTGTGGCTGGCGGGTGTCGTATCCGGTCCCACCCGCGGCCCCAACGGAGACCCCGCGGCCATGACTTCACTGCACCAGTCGGGATCAATCTCTCCCGTGGTACTTGATTCCTACGGACGCGCCATCATTGTGGCCTGTAGTCTGCCCGACGGCAGCGTCATGCTGTCGGGCTGCGCATCCGCAGACGACCAGGGGGGCGTTCTCAGTCTATGAGTACGGTGAGACGGACAATAGCCAGCGCGGTAGTCCGCGTAGGGCAAGGACTGTTTTTGCATCCGTGGTCGGGGCCATTGTGACCCTGGCGGCGATGCTGGCACTACCGTTCTTAAAACACTGAAACGTAAGACCTTTTTGTGGAGCGCAGCCGGGGGTGGCGGCGCATTACAACGCCGTGAGCAGGGGACAGGACGGCCCCTTCGCAGGGCAGAAGTACCTGGACCTGTTCGTGAAAGCCTTTGGATATGAGATCGGAATCGACCCCTCCCCCACGCCTTGGCAGCGTGGTTTCTGGATGGACAAAATTGGCAAGAATGCCATCAACATTGGCTTGGGCCTTGTAATCCTTACATTGCGGCTCCAAGATAGACCCTGATGGTTTCCCAAGGGGGAACCATCCCCTTACGGAAAATGAGCGCACCATGAATCTCTCGCAGAAAGAACTGACGGCCATTCTCACAACCGCACTGTCAGCCTTCCGGGAAGAGATCGACGAGGACATCACCGCCACCCGCATCCTCACCCTACTCGCCGTTGTGGACGAGCCGGGCATTCAGCAGGTGGACCTTGAGCGCGTCCTCGGCGGACTCTCTCCCTCCGCAGTGAGCCGCAATGTGCTCGACCTGTCGTCTATCAAGCGTAACCGCGAGCCGGGGCCTGACTTCCTAGAGCAGCGCCCTGATCCCGCCTACCGCAAGCGCAACCTGATCTTCCCGACGACCAAGGCGCTGCACTGGCTGGCTTCGCTCGCAGAACGTGTCAACCGCAAGGTGACGGCGCGCGTCGCAGCCGCCTAACCCCCAACACCCCGTTGTGCCCCGAGGCCCGCCTAGTGCGGGCCTTTTTCATTTCTGGAGATACACATGGCCCTTCGCCTCAAAGGGACCGCGCCCAAGCCGGGTGCGCCCGATAAGCGCTACTACATGCTCGACGTGCAGGAGGGATACCGGCGCGTGCGCTTGTCCACCGGCACCCGCGACCGCGTGGCAGCCGAGCGCAAGGAGCAGGCGGTCCTCGACGCCCTGCGCGACGACCCCGAGATTGCAGAGGACGCGCTGCGGGAGCTGATTCGGGGCAAGTCCCGGTCGGTGCAGATGGCCGTGGCGAAGGCCAAGGTCCGCCAGCGCACCCTCAAGGACGCGATGGACGACGCGCTGGACGACCGCAACTTTTGGGGCAAGCTCCGGTCCATCGACACCGTGCGTACCAACTGCAAGGTGGTCCAGAGCTACCTGGGCGAGGAAACGCCCATCAACGACATCACGCAGGCCGCGGTCAACGACATGGCGCAGCGCATGCTCGCCGACAAGGCGGCTCCCGCCACCGTGAACCGCAAGATGCAGTGCCTCCTTGCCCTACTGAAACGCGAGAGGAAGGCCGGCCGGTTCTTGGGAGAGCTGCCCGAGTACAGCTTGGCCGACGAGAGGGACAACGCACGCACGTTCGTCCTGAACGTTGAGGACGAGGAATTGATCCTGGCGCGGCTGCTGGAGTGGGACACGCTCCCGAACGGCCCTGCCGGAGGGCACCCACGGGTGCGCGACGGGGCGGACTACCGCGACCTGTTCGTGTGCCTCGCCGACCTGGGCTGCCGCATGAGCCAGGCCATCGGCATCCGGTGGTCCGAAGTAGTCGATCAGGGCGGAAGGCTCCACGTCCGCTTCTGGCGGCACGCTACGCTCAAGAAGGGGCGTCCCCGCACCCTACCCTGCACCGCCCGTGTCGCCGAGGTTCTACAGCGGCGCAAGGACGCCCTGGCGGCCACATCGGACGGCCCCTTCACGATGCTCAATCGCACGCGCGCCGACCGGCTGTGGCAATGGGCCATCAAGGGGACACATCTCGCTTCCGAGAAGGAGTGCGTACCGCATGCGCTCCGCCATACGTGCGCCACTCGGCTGCTGCTGGCGACCGGCAACATCAAGCTCGTGCAGGAGTGGCTCGGACACCGCGACATCCAGACCACCTCAGCGGTCTACGCGAAGGTACTGGCCGAGCAATCGCTCCAAGGCATGTCTGCACTGGAGCAGTTCCGCCTCCCAGCCGCCTCGAACGGAACAGGTGACGTTCCGAGACAGGGATCAATTGCCAAAGCGGGAATCCAATAGGACAACTGACCGTCGCCAGCTTATTTTTCAATCACTTAGGCAATCTGTGCTCGGCCAGATGGTGCGAAAGGCGGGACTCGAACCCGCACGAGGTCACCCTCACTGGAACCTAAATCCAGGGCGTCTACCAATTCCGCCACTTTCGCGTGGCCGGCTCAGGCGTTCATTGTCGCAGGCGGGGGCAGGAAGCGGAAGGCCTGCACAAAACTGAATCTGCCGCGATGGACGCGCCCCCTGCATCGCTGCCGCCCCGGCGGGCGCACCGCCCGCCAGGACGACTGCGGCTTACTGCTGCGGTACAGCGCGGGCCGGTGCCATGCCGGCATGTTCGGCGGGCGCCTCCCCCTTGCGGATCTCCACGCCCCCGTCGTCGGTACGGCGCAGGGCCACCGACTCCGGCATGGCCTTGCGCACATCCACCGAACCGTCCGCATTGCGCTGCACATCCACCGCGTCAGGCAGGACCTCCGCTTCCGCAGGCTGAGCCGGCTGCATCTGCATGGCGTCACCCACCGGGCGCGCCGGAGTGCTCTCCGTGCCCGCATCGCGTTCAACGGTCTTCGCGGGATCATTGGCCGGCGCGCAGGCAGCCAGCGCCATCAACGCGAAGGGAACCCACAGCGTGCGGTGCAATCGATTGATATCAGCCATCAACATCTTCCTTCGTGCATGCGCCTTCGGCGCGGAAGATCCATTGGGTGCGATGCAGGAAGGATGCGGTGAGAAGCAGCGCACAGCATTGAAAACACTGATGACGCGTATGCCCCTGATTTCAGCATCGCTTCAGTAGATCCACGCCATGCGCCGTTTCAGCAGATCCACACCATGCGTGGATGAAGCGCAACCCGGCGCGCAGACAAGAAAAAAGCCACTTGGCGAACCAAGTGGCTTTCGTCTGGTGGGCTGTCAAGGATTCGAACCTTGGACCTATTGATTAAGAGTCAACTGCTCTACCAACTGAGCTAACAGCCCGAAATCGGGGCGCGAATTATGACCCGATCCGCTCGGTGGGTGCAAGTACTTTTTTCAACATCGTTGAAACCAGCACTGCGGTCCCGCTGCATTGCAGATCCACGGCCAAGCGGGGCTCTGCAACCCGTGATCCATCGAAACGATGGGAGTCACACTTATAAGAAAAAAGCCACCTGGGATACCAGGTGGCTTCTGTCTTGGTGGGCCGTCAAGGATTCGAACCTTGGACCTATTGATTAAGAGTCAACTGCTCTACCAACTGAGCTAACGGCCCGTGAAACTCAGACGCACATTGTAGCGTGCTTTCTGTTTATTGCAATACCGTTTCGGCTGCGCCGATGCGGTTGAATCAGTGGGGTGGCTGAGGGGATTCGAACCCCCGACCACCGGAATCACAATCCGGTACTCTAACCAACTGAGCTACAGCCACCACTGAAACTTTCGCTCCACCGCCGATGAGGCTGACGCTGGACCTTGATGCTTTGCTAGCGGGTGGAACCAGAAGTCCGTCCCCCGAAGCGAGTCCGGCATTTTCCGGGAGTCGCGAAGGAATTGCAAGCACTTCTTCACATTGATGTGCAGGGGCCGGAACAGGAGATCAATGCTGCTCCGCCGAGGTCACGCGCGCGATGTCCGCATGCCCATCCAGGAATGACAGCGTGGCCTCCCCTTTCGGCGTGACCTGCAGCTGCAGGCGTGGCTGGCCAGCTCCGTCGAGCAACTGAAGCATCACGTTGCGCGACTGCGTCCTGCCAAGAAGCACTCGACGGGTAATCGCTTGCAGACCCTGCGCGTGCAAGCGCTCATCGTCGGCCCAGAACATCGGTCGCAACCGTCCATCGGCGACATCGTTTCGATCAAGTCGAACGACGTGTTGCGTTCGGCCGTCACCCCCATCAGCAGGCCAGCAAACGCCCGCGAGGCGACAGCGCCGCGGCAGAAAGGTAAGCCGCCGTTGGCGCCTGCGCCGCCGATGTACTTCGACCAGCACCTGCTTCACCTCACCCACGCCGTTCGAATCTGCATCCATCCCGAGCTAGAGAAGGCGCGTGCCGCACGCACCGGATGTCAGGCGCTGGCGAACAGCCCGCCCGTCGTCGGGCACGCCCCGAGAGCATGAACGCTTAGTGAACAAATCGTGAATGAATCTCAAATAGGGATGGGGGAGATCCATTCATACAACGTTAGCTGCAGGACATGGAACGCAGGGCGCGCGTTTGCAACCATGCCGGTTCCTGCAATGAAGGTGAGATCAATAGATGAGCAAGCGGCTAATCGGATTCGTCGCGCTGGCAGCCGTGCTGGCAGTGGCAGCCGTTGCAATGTCCGGCTACCGGCAGCAGGCAACTGCGGATGCCACGGCAGAGGAATCCGGGAAGAGTGGCAGCCTCGATGAACGGCCTGACCAGGGAAGGCAGCTTCCGGCGTCAGGTGCGGCGGCCGCGCAAAGGCTTGAGCGGGACAACAAGATCCCGCCGGGCTCGTACAAGGCCGTGGGCCCCAAGGCCTACGAAATCGTAAGAGGCAATGAGTTCCGGCCTCCCGGTGACGCGCTTGCCCACGTCAAGCAACTGATGCTGCGCTCCGAATCCGGAGATGCCACGGCAACCTACGAAATCTATCGAACCATCGAGCAATGCCAGACCTTCATCTCGGATCGCGCTGACAAGCTGGCGGATTCGGCCACCACGGTCGGGGCCGGCAACTGGTTCCTGGAGCGGTCGGAACGAATCCTCAAAGAGTGTGAGTCGCTGGCTCTGGATCAGGACATCTATCACGCCGATTGGCTTTCGAAGGCCGCCGCCATGGGCTCGCAGGAAGCGATGCGCGCCTACTCGCGATCGCCGGAGAAAGTCATCGGTTCGCTTGATGACGCAATCCGTGATCCCGCGGCGCTCGAGGCGTGGAAGGACACCGCCACCGGATATCTGCGCGAACTGGAATCACAAGGGAACGTCAATGTCATCAGCGACATGGCGATGGCCTACACCTATGGCGGCATCGTTCCTGCGGATCCCGTTGCGGCCCTGGCGTACACCCGCGTCCTCAACCGGCTGGACCCACGTTTTGCCACCACCAATGACATTGCCAACCATGAGAAAAACCTGAGCAGCCAAGAGAAAGAGAAAGCCCGCATTTCATCGAACGAAATCTTCAAGAACTGTTGCATCCCACGATAAGGACCTATTGTGAAAGCTAGACTGATTGGGATTATCCCTTCGCTTGGTAGAAACTCCATTCCCGCCATTGCAGGCGTGCTGCTGTTCATGGCGGCCGGGAGCCTTCAAGCGAAAAAGCTTCCTGGCGTCATCAACTGCACCGCCGGATGCACGCTGACAACCCCGTATCCCGATCCGGTGACCAACCAGCAGCTTTCCCAAGAGGTCCAGAAGCTCAATGACGGCCGGACCACGGTCTGGACTGCCCAGACGCGCGTCCAGACCGGCGATGTCCTGACCGTCTGTAACGGTATTTCCTGCGTCAACTACACGTGGCGAGGTGCAGGTTTCGACTCCGGCGAAGTGATTTCGACCGTCCTCCCGCCCAACTCCCGCGGCGGTGGTGGTGGCGGCGGCGGCGGTGGCGGCGGTGGTGGCGGCGGCAGCGGCCCGATCAGCGGCGGCTGCCACGGCAACTGCGGCGGTGGCGGCAAGGTGCGAGTGGGCGAACTGGAACAGATGTGATCCATCCGGGGTGCACTCGACCAGAGTGCATCCATCGCGACATTGAAAAAGGCCAGCGCATAGCGCTGGCCTTTTTTCTTTGCCGGGTGCATTGCCCCATCCCAGGCGGCGCTGCTCAAGCACCTGCGGAGTGAGCCGATCGACGTCAGACGCCGGTCAACCGCAACCGGAATGACATCACGTCGTGCGACTGCACCCCATACAAAGGGCATCTTTCATCGGAAAAGAGGAAGGTGGAATGCTCGCCACCCAGGGTCGTGCAGCCATCGAATGGGAACCAATGTTCACGGATGTGAGCACTTAAACCATTGATTCCAATGGCGCGCCCGACAGGAATCGAACCTGTAACCGCCGGCTTAGAAGGCCGGTGCTCTATCCAGTTGAGCTACGGGCGCCCGAACCGGAACGGTGTCCAATCCGACGTGATGTGGGATTGGTCGGGGTAGAGGGATTCGAACCCCCGACATCCTGCTCCCAAAGCAGGCGCGCTACCAGACTGCGCTATACCCCGGTCTTGCAATCCCCTCGGGTCAGGCCCGGGGAGTTGGTCATTGTCGCCAAGCGCATTGGGAACTGTCAACGCAGGATGCGTAGATCCGGCGCCTGCCACAACGCCGAAAGCAGTCATCGGCTATGCTCACGCCCATCGGCCGGATGGCCGTCCTGACCCTCATTCGCACGGAGAACGCGTATGCGCAGCGGCAACCCGGCTCTTTCCGAGTCCACCTTCCTCGACCTCGCCAGTGGCTCGGTGGTGACCAGCCCCGACCAGGCCATGACCCTCAACGGTACCGTCAACAAGACCGGCTTCCTGCTGCTGTTGACCGTGCTGACCGCCGCTTTCGCCTGGAACCAGACCATCGGCGACTACGGCCAGGTCTTGCCCGGTGCCAGGCTGTATGCCATGGGAGGCGCCATCGGCGGCCTGGTGCTGGCGCTCATCACCGTCTTCAAGAAGGAGTGGTCGCCGGTCACCGCACCGATGTACGCGCTGGTGGAAGGCCTGTTCCTGGGCGCCATCTCGGCCGTGTTCAACGCCAAGTTCCCGGGCATCGTGTTCCAGGCGGTGCTGCTGACCTTCGGCACCCTGTTCGCGCTGCTGTTCGCGTACCGCAGCGGCCTGATCAAGGCCACCGAGAACTTCAAGATGGGCGTGGTCGCCGCCACTGGCGGCATCGCCCTGCTCTACCTCGCGTCGTTCGTGCTGGGCTTCTTCAACATCGACGTGCCGGTGATCCACGACTCCGGCTGGCTGGGCATTGCTTTCAGCCTGTTCGTGGTGGTCGTGGCCGCGCTGAACCTGGTGCTGGATTTCGACTTCATCGAAACCGGTGTCGCCCAGCGTGCACCGAAGTACATGGAGTGGTATGGCGCATTCGGCCTGATGGTGACCCTGGTCTGGCTGTATGTTGAATTCCTGCGCCTGCTGTCGAAGATCCAGCAGCGCTGAGCCGAAACATGCCGTAGACGACAAAGGGCGCCCTTCGTGGCGCCCTTTTTCGTTCTTCCCTCAGCGCGCCAGCAGTACCGGCAGCGACGACGCCAGCAACGCGATGCCTGACGCGGTCAGCAGGCCCAGCACGACCTGCCGGAAGCGTGCCTCGCTGATGCCGATGTAGACCCGCGCGCCCAGCAGGGTCGGTACCAGCATGGCCGGTGCCACGATGGCGAAGTACGGCAACATCTGCCGGCTCACCAGGCCGCTGCCGACATAGGTGGCCATGGTCACCGCCAGCATCGCCAGGTTGAAGTTCTGGATGACCGCGCGCTGCTCGTCCTTGCCGAAGCCTCGCAGGGTGCTCCACAACGTCGGCACCGGCCCGGCAAAGCCGCCGATGCCACTGAGCACGCCACCGGCCATGCCAGCAATCGCATCACCGATACGGCCGCCGACGCGGACCGGAGGCAACGAGCGTGCCATCAGCATCACCGGGCACCACAGCGCCAGGAAGCCACCCAGCAGCGCCTTGAACCAGTCCATGTCCAGCTGTGGCAGCACCGTCACGCCCAGCGGAATGCCGGCCAGCCCACCCAGCACGAACGGCAGCAGCAGGCGCAGGTTGAAACCGCGGCGCACGGTGAACACTGCGACCAGCTGCCCGACCAGCGCACCAAACACCGAAAGCGTCGCCGCCAGCCGCGGCTCCAGTCCCCACGCCCAGAACGACATCGCCACCATGCCGAAGGCGAAGCCGGACAGGCCCTGCACGAATCCGGCGACGATCGCGCCCAGCGCGACCAGCAGATACACCGACTCCATCCCCCCCCCCCCGGTTGCAGCCGCGCGACTACCCTGCCGCGCCCACCTGTGCAGCGTAGTGCGCCGCAAGGTGCTCGACCAGCGCGCGCACCTTCGGCGCCAATGCCCGCGCGTGCGGATACAGCGCGAAGTAGCGCCGCTGTCCGGCGTGCCAGGCGGGCAGCACACGGATCAGGCGGCCGGCACGCAGGTCCTCCTGCACGGTCAGCGCAGTGAACAGGCTGATGCCCATGCCAGCCAACGCAGCGGCATACAACGCTGGCGTCGCATCCACCCGCAGGCGCTGCCCCGCCTCGATGCTCGCGCCGGCACCGCGTGGCCCCTGCAGCTGCCAGGGCGACATCGCCGCTGTGGGACTGAAACCCAGCAGCGTGTGCTGTGCGAGGTCCGAAGCCTGCCGGGGCAGACCGTGCCGCGCCAGATAGGCCGGTGCGGCGACCAGGATGCGTGGGCAGCTGGCCAGCTCGCGGGCGACCAGCTGGCTGTCCGGCAAGGAAGGCGCGATGCGCAGGGCCAGATCGAAGCCACCCCCGACCACATCAACCAGCTGGTCGTCGGCGGAAAGATCCAGCGTGACCTGTGGATAGCGCTGCAGGAACGACGGCAACCAATGCGGCAGCTCCTGGCTGGCGACCACCTGCGGCACGCTGATCCGCACGGTGCCGCTGGGCTGTGCCTGCCCTGCGCGTGCGCGGTCATCCGCCTCCTGCAGGCGATCCAGCAGCGCTGCCGCCTCGCGGTAGTAATCGCGACCGGCTTCGGTCAGTGACAGCCTGCGGCTGTTGCGATCGAGCAGTCGAACCTGCAGATGTTCTTCCAGCTGCCGCAGTTGCCGTGACATCGCCGAATGGGTGGTACCCAGTCGTTCGGCGGCGGCGGTGAAACTGCCTGCATCGACGATGGCGCGCAGCGCACGCAGGGCGGCGAAATGGTCCATCGGCGGGCGGCTCCAGGTGGCGGGGCCCGCGGCGTGCGGGCCCCGTCAGCTTATCAAGCGCCGTCGCCGGCCTTGCGTACCGGCAGGGCCAGGATCGCGTCAGTCGCCATGACATCGCCGAAGGTGTCCTCAATCTGCGCCAGCGAGGCGTCATGCAGCGCGCGATGACCGATGCGCTGGCCTCCGGCAAGATCCAGATCACGGCTGGCAGTTGCATCGGACGACACGATGACGCGGTAGCCACGCGGTGCCGCTGCGGCATCGCGGGCGGCACCTGCCACGCAGGCATGGGTCTGCAGGCCGGTGACGATCAGGGTGTCGATGCCGGCATCCTTCAGCACCTGGTCGAGCACTGCGGCCGAGTCACCGGCGAACACGCTGACGTTGTCCTTCTGCACCACGGTCTCGCCCTTGCGCGGCTGCAGGTCGCGATGGAAGGCGGCATTGACGCTGCCCTGCGCGAACAGCGGCGCACCAGCCGGCAACACGTGCTGCACATGGATCACGCGGATGCCGTGGGCATCGGCGAACTCGACCACCCGCTTCGCCTGCCGCAGTGCGGCCACGCCATCGGGGATGACCATGCGGCCACCGGCGAAGCCCGGCACAGCGCTGCCGTCGAAGTATTCGTTCTGGAAGTCGATCACCAGCACGGCGGTCTTCGCCGCATCCAGCGAAGCCACAACGGGTGCGCCAGCCATGTGGCGGATGGTGGGATGGGCCGGTTCGGCAGCGGTGATGGGGGTAACGGTGGCCATGCCGATCAGGCTGGCCAGACCAAAGGCGGTGAGGTTCATGTTCAAGCTCCTGTGCGGTGGAAAGTGGGCACATGATGCGGAGCGGACGGCGCACGAACCAGCCATGTAAAAGCACATGATCTGTGCAAATGCCCCCCACAATGCCCTTGTCGCGTCGAGCCAGGCGCGCCTCCGCAGGAGCAGTCGAGCATGGCTCGACTCTACTGGGCCAGCTTGACCCCATTGAGTCGCACGATCATCGCGTGGTCACGACCCAGCACCACTTCGGCGGTATTGCTGCCCGCGCGCACGGCACGTGCAAGGCCCGCCGGACACTTCACTGGGACGCCGGCCAGGGTCTGCACAAGCTGGGCCGGAGAGATCCTGCTCCTGATCACGAACTCGGCACAGCTGCCTTCGAGCAGATACACAGGCGACCCTTCCGGAAATTCAATCAACCGCAGGATGCGCGCCTCGCTCTCCTGCATGCTGCGGAGGGGCGCCCCCTGCGTCCGCAGGCGGCGCAGCGCGCGCTGGGCGCGGGACCACGGCCAGTAGAAGATGGCGTAGATGGCCACGCCGACAGCATAGACGGCAACGGCCGCCACGACCCACACGGCCGCCTCAGGCATCTGAAAAAATCCTGTCGGTGAAAAACCGCAGTTGAAAACGCAGACGGGCCGTACAAGGACGGCCCGTCTTCAACGCATGCAGGCCCGGACTGGACATCGCCGAGACGATCTCCAGCCGGAACGCCGGCCGCTTACAGGCGGCTGGCGATGGCCTGGGCAAAGCTCATGGTGGTGCCGGTGCCGCCCAGGTCGCCGGTCAGCGAATCCTTGGCTTCCATGGTCGCCACGATGGCCTTGCGCAGGCGCTCGGCATTTTCCGGCTGGCCGACATGGTCCAGCATCTGCGCGGCCGCCAGCAGCAGCGCGCACGGATTGGCCTTGCCCTGGCCAGCGATGTCCGGCGCGGTGCCGTGCACGGCTTCGAAGATCGCCGCGTCCTTGCCGATGTTGGCACCCGGGGCCAGGCCCAGGCCGCCGACGAGGCCGGCGCACAGGTCGGAGATGATGTCGCCGAACAGGTTGGTGGTGACGATCACGTCGAACTGTTCCGGACGCATCACCAGCTGCATGCAGCAGTTGTCGACGATCATTTCCTGGAATTCGATGTCCGGGTACTGCGCAGCCACTTCACGGGCGACATTCAGGAACAGGCCCGAGGTCGACTTGATGATGTTGGCCTTGTGTACGGCGGTGACCTTCTTGCGGCCGGTGCTCTTGGCCAGCTCGAAGGCGTAGCGCACGATGCGCTCGGAGCCCTTGCGGGTGATGCGGGTGCCGGAGAAGGCGGTCTCGCCGTCGGCCGACACTTCCTGGCCTTCGGCCAGGTAGGCACCTTCGGTATTCTCACGCACGGTGATCAGGTCGACGTTGTCGAAACGCGACTTGGTGTTCGGGAAGGTGTGGGCCGGACGCACATTGGCGTACAGGTCGAAGTGACGGCGCAGGCTGACGTTGATCGAGGTGAAGCCACCACCGACCGGGGTGGTCAGCGGGCTCTTCAGCGCGACCTTGTTGCGCGCGATCGATTCCAGGGTCACCGCCGGCATCAGGTCGCCGTGCTTTTCCAGGGCCACCAGGCCGGCGTCGGCGTCTTCGTACTCCAGGCCAGTCTTGAGCTGGTCGAGCACGAACAGGGTGGCGTCCATGATTTCCGGGCCAATGCCGTCGCCGCGGATGACCGTAATTTTCTGCGTCATTGATCGATGTTCCGAACAGGGGGAAAAACGCCGTCCGGACGTGCCCGGAAACGCCGGCGCAAAGGAAGTTTCACCGGCAATTATGCCTGAGCCGGGGCCGAGGTCCCAAATAGACCATGGTCCCAGTGCCCGGCTCAGGCAGAATTGCCCGCGCATCCCACCTTATCCCCGCGCCTGTCGGCGCGCCCCCTTGAACAACAAGGGGGCTCCTGGGCTGTGGGATCACGGGGAAGGCGCCCCGCACGTCCGGTAGTGCCGGCCGCTGGCCGGCAACCTCGGCCATGTGGGGTTCACGGGATGCCGGCCAGCGGCCGGCACTACCGGGAGGGCCACAGGGCCCGGTTCCCGGCGCCCGTCAGGTTCAGTGCGCGTGCGCTTCCGGGGCGGCGGCGCCGCCTTCGAGCTGGTCGAGGAAGTCGACCGCGCGGCGCAGGTGCGGGATCACGATCGAGCCGCCCACCACCAGGCCGACCGAGAAGGTCTCGAAGAACTCTTCTCGGGTCACCCCGGCGTCCTTGCACTGGGCCACGTGGTAGCTGATGCAGTCGTCGCAGCGCAGCACCATCGAGGCCACCAGGCCCAGCAGTTCCTTGGTCTTCACATCCAGCGCGCCGGCCTGGTAGGTCTGCGTGTCCAGCGCGAAGAAGCGGCGCACCACCTGGTTCGGCTCGCCCAGGATCCGCTCGTTCATGCGCTTACGGAAGTCGGTGAACTCGGCGATGCGGTCCTTGCTGCCGTCGTCGGCCGCGCTCATGCCTGGCCCTGCCCGGCCAGCAGCGGCTCGAGCTTGCCTTCACGGTGCAGGGCCATCATGTCGTCGTAGCCGCCCACGTGGACGTCGCCGACGAAGATCTGCGGCACGCTGGTACGGCGGGTCAGTGCCATCATCTTCTCGCGCTCGACCGGGTCCAGGTCGATGCGGACCTCGGTCCACTGCTGGCCCTTGCTCTTCAGGAAGTTCTTGGCGGCCACGCAGTACGGGCAGACGGCGGTGGAATAGATGGTGATGGCGGGGGCACCGCCGGCGGTCTGGGCTGTCACGGGAAACTCCACGATGGATCGACGGTCTACATATGGTACCGGTGCGCTGGAATTTCCACGCCACGGCCGCAACACTGTGGATTAACGAATGGTTGCCCCCCACCCTGCCACGCTTGGCGCGCCCTGCCCGAGGACCCACTGCTTGCGAGCCCTGCTGCTGACTACCGCCGTCACCCTGGCCCTGGCCATGCCGCTCGCCCAGGCCCAGGAGAAGCTGCCCGACATCGGCTCCTCGGCCGGCGAGCTGCTGACCCCGGCCCGCCAGGCCGAGTACGGCGCGATGATGCTGCGCGAGCTGCGCAACTACGGCTACCTGCTGGATGACCCGCTGGTCAACGACTGGCTGCAGACCATGGGTACCCGGCTCGGCTCCAACAGCGACCAGCCTCGCCAGCCCTACACGTTCTTCGTGATGAAGGACCGCCAGATCAACGCCTTCGCCACGCTGGGCGGCTACATCGGGGTCAATGCCGGCCTGGTGCTGACCGCCGAGCGCGAAGACGAGGTGGCTGCGGTGCTGTCGCACGAAATCGCGCACGTCACCCAGCAGCACGTGCTGCGCGGGGTCGAGCGTGCCCAGCGCGACCAGATCCCGATCCTGCTCGGCATGCTGGCGGCGGTGGTGGCCGCACAGGCCAGCAACAGCACGTCGTCCGGCAACGCGACCATGGCCGCGATCAGCTCGGGCATGGGCCTGATGCAGCAGCGCCAGATCAACTACACCCGCTCCAACGAATCCGAGGCCGATCGCCTCGGCATCCGCACCCTGTCGCGCAGCGGTTACGACGTGGACGCCATGGCCGGCTTCTTCGAGCGGATGGCATCGGCGATGCGCGGCAACGAGGGTGGCTACAGCGTGCCCGAGTTCCTGCGCACCCATCCGGTCAACATCACCCGCATCAGCGAGGCGAAGGCCCGCGCCGACCAGATGAAGAAGGACACGGTGCTGCTGACCACCAGCACCCCCAGCGGCGAGCGCAGGGAGCGCGTGGACCCGGCCGATCCCAGCCTGGCCGAACCCCTGTTGCGCGGAACCAACCCGCTGCTGCCCAGCAGCGTGCTGCGCATCCCGATGGGCCAGCTCAGCCGCGGCGCCAGTGGCGACTTCGACTGGGCGCGCGAGCGCCTGCGCGTGCTCAGCGCGGATTCCACCCCCGAGCTGGAACGCGAGTATGCCGATCTGGCCAAGCGTCAGAAGGACGGCCTCAACGATGCCCAGCGCTATGGCCAGGCGCTGGCGGTGATGCGCAGCGGTCGCGCCGGCGCCACCCAGGCCCGGCAGACCCTGGCAGGCCTGCTGCAGACCCGCCCGGACAACCTGTGGCTGGCTCTGGGGCTGGGCGAGGCCGAATCGCGTGCAGGCCAGACCGCCCAGGCCAACAGCCGCTTCGAGCAGCTGCTGCGCCAGCACCCCAACAGCCGTCCGGTGGCGCTGACCTATGCCGAGATCCTGAACGAACAGGGCAGCCGCGAGGCGGGCCAGCGCGCGCAGGCCATGCTGCGGCCCCTGCTGTCGCAAAGCGGTAACGATCCGGTCTTCCAGCAGCGGTACGCCCGCGCCAGCGAGTTGGCCGGCGACAGCGTGCGTGCCAGCGAGGCCTACGCCGAGGCAGCCTTCCTCAGCGGCCGGCCGGAACAGTCGCTGATGCAGCTGCAGGCGCTCAAGCGCAATCCGGCGCTGGACTACGTAGGCCGGGCACGGGTGGATGCGCGCATCGAGGCGATCACCCCCACCGTGCTGGAGCTGCGCCGGCAGGGCGTGCAGGACCCGGACCTGGACCGCCGCTGAGCGCTGCATGACCGGCCGATGGCAATCCCGAACGGTTCCGGTCAGGTAGTCACAAACATGTCATCAAACCGTAGTCTACTGGCACCACTCCAGTAACCGAGCCCTACGGTGTCCTCGTGCAGAAACGCATCCTGATCGTCGATGACGAGCCCGCGATCCGTGAAATGGTCGCCTTCGCCCTGCGCAAGGGCGATTACGAACCGGTCCACGCCGGCGACGCCCGTGAGGCCCAGACCGCCATCGCCGACCGCGTCCCCGACCTGATCCTGCTGGACTGGATGCTGCCCGGCACCAGCGGCCTGGACCTGGCCCGGCGCTGGCGCAAGGAAACCCTGACCCGCGAAGTGCCGATCATCATGCTGACCGCCCGCGGCGAAGAAAACGACCGCGTGGGTGGCCTTGAAGCCGGCGTCGACGACTATGTGGTCAAGCCGTTCTCGGCGCGCGAACTGCTGGCCCGCATCCGTGCGGTGATGCGCCGCGCCCGCGAGGACGACGAGGACGGCAGCGTGGCGGTCGGCCCGATCCGAATCGACGGCGCCGCCCATCGCGTGTTCGCCAACGACCAGCCGGTGCCGATCGGCCCGACCGAATACCGCCTGCTGCACTTCTTCATGACCCACCCGGAGCGCGTCTATACCCGCGCCCAGCTGCTGGACCATGTGTGGGGCGGCAGCGTGTACGTGGAGGAGCGCACCATCGACGTGCACATCCGCCGCCTGCGCAAGACGCTGGAACCGTTCAACGCCGAAAACATGGTGCAGACCGTGCGCGGCGCCGGCTACCGCTTCTCCACTGCTACCTGAGCCTCGTCGTGCCGGCACCGCGCACCTGCGGGTGCCGGCGCCGGCAACTCTGCTATAACCCTCGGTTCACCCCAGTGAACCGCCGCACCTCAACGACGAGATCGCAATGCCCCGCCACATCCGCTCTGCCTGGTTGAAGACCCTGGCCACCGTTGCCGCGGTACTGCTGTTCGCCGGACTGGTGGGGTGGTTCACGGGCCATCTGTGGTTGTGCATCGCACTGGGCGCGCTGGCCACGCTGGCCTGGCATTACTGGCGACTGCGCAGCGTGCTGCGCCGGCTGACCGCGCGCCAGCGCTGGGATACCGCCGAAGAAGGCACCGGCGTCTGGAACGAGCTGGACCGCCTGCTGTACCGCAACCAGGTGGAAATGCGCGTGCGCAAGCGCCGCCTGCTGGACATGCTGCGCAGCTATCGCGCTGCGGCCGCCGCATTGCCCGATGCGGTGGTGGTGCTGGATCGCAACAGCCAGCGCGTGCAGTGGTTCAACGAGGCAGCCACCGCCCTGCTCGGCCTGCATCACCCCGGCGATCTCGGCGAGGCACTGGTCGAGCGCCTGCAGCCGATGCCGCTGGCGCACTGGCTGGCCGGCGGCCGCAATGCCGAGCCGATCCTCGACGTGCCTTCGCCGGTCGATCCGGCGATCCGCCTGAACCTGCGCCTGATTCCCTATTCGTCGGATTACTGGCTGCTGATCGCTCGCGACGTCAGCAAGCTGCTGCGCCTGGAACAGGTGCGCCGCGATTTCGTGGCCAACGTTTCACACGAACTGCGCACGCCGCTCACCGTGGTGCACGGCTATCTGGACATGATGGACCCGGAGGATTTCCCGGGAACCGGACCGATGCTGGAAGAAATGCGCAAGCAGAGCCAGCGCATGGCCCAGCTGGTGGAAGACCTGCTGACCCTGTCGCGCCTCGAATCGCAGGAACACAGCGAGGAAGAGACCGTGGCCATGCAACCGATGCTGGCGACGCTGCGCCGCGAAGCCGAAGCGCACAGCCAGGGCCGCCACCAGATCAGCATCGACGACCTGGCCGGCGTTGACCTGCAGGGCTCGACCAAGGAACTGCACAGCGCCTTCTCCAACCTGGTCACCAATGCGGTGCGCTATACGCCGGCCGGTGGCCGCATCGCCGTGGAGTTCCGCCGCGAAGGCGACGGTGCCGTGCTGGCGGTGCGCGATTCCGGCTATGGCATCCCGGCCTCCCACCTGCCGCGCCTGACCGAACGTTTTTACCGTGTCTCCAGCAGCCGCTCCCGCGAAAGCGGCGGTACCGGCTTGGGCCTGTCCATCGTCAAGCACATCCTCGGCCTGCACCACGCACGGCTGGAGATTGAAAGCGAGGTCGGCAAGGGCTCGGTGTTCTCCTGCCATTTCGATGCCGACCACGTGCGCCCGCGCGAGTCCGCCCCCCTGACCTCCATCGAAGAATGACGCCATGAGCAGCCTCGGATCCCTCCCCCTCCCCGTGAGCCCGGACAACGATCCGTTGCGCGACCCGGCGCTGTACATCAACCGCGAGCTGTCGCAGCTGGATTTCAACTTCCGCGTGCTGGCCCAGGCGATGGACCCGCAGGTGCCGCTGCTGGAGCGCCTGCGCTTCATGTGCATCTCCTGCACCAACCTCGACGAGTTCTTCGAGATCCGCGCCGCTGCCGTACGCCACGCGCAGGAATTCGGCCTGCCGCCGGCGCCGGACGGGATGAGCCCGCAGGCCATCCTCAACGCCATCCATGACCGCGCCGCGGAACTGGTGGACCAGCAGTACCGCTGCTGGAACGAGACGCTGCGCCCGGCGCTGATGGAGGCCGGCATCGGCGTGCTCGGCCGCCATTCCTGGACCGATCGCCAGAAGCGCTGGCTGCGTGCGTACTTCCGCAACGAGATCATGCCGGTGCTGTCGCCGCTGGGCCTGGACCCGGTGCACCCGTTCCCGAAGATCCTCAACAAGTCGCTGAACATCGTGGTGGTGCTGAAGGGCACCGACGCGTTCGGCCGCGCCGGCCACCTGGCCATCGTGCGTGCGCCGCGCTCGCTGCCGCGCATCATCCAGCTGCCGGAGAAACTCGGCGGTCCGCAGAACTTCGTGTTCCTGTCCTCGGTGCTGTCCACGTTCGTCGATGAACTGTTCCCGGGCATGGAAGTCCAGGGTGCCTACCAGTTCCGCGTTACCCGCAACTCCGAGCTGGTGGTGGACGAGGAGGAAGTGGAGAACCTGGCGCTGGCACTGCGCGACGAACTGGTCGACCGCGGCTACCGGCCGGCAGTGCGCCTGGAAATCGCGCAGGACATGCCGCGCGACATCGTGCGCACCCTGCTGCAGAACTTCGGCCTGACCGAGAACGCGGTGTATCGCATCGACGGCCCGGTCAACCTCAACCGCATCATCCAGCTGTACGACCTGATCGCACAGCCAGACCTGAAGTACCCGCCGATGACCCCGCGCACCCTGCGCGACAGCGACGGCATTTTCGAGACAGTGGCGCGCCACGACCTGCTGCTGCATCACCCGTTCGATGCCTTCACCGCCGTGCTGGACCTGATCCGGCAGGCGGCGGTCGATCCCAACGTGCTGGCGATCAAGCAGACCCTGTACCGCACCGGCAAGGATTCGCTGATTGTCGATGCACTGATCCAGGCCGCACGCAACGGCAAGGACGTGACCGTGGTGGTCGAACTGCGCGCCCGCTTCGACGAGGAAGCCAACCTCGGCCTGGCTGATCGCCTGCAGGAGGCCGGCGTGCAGGTGGTGTATGGCGTGGTCGGCTACAAGACCCACGCCAAGATGCTGCTGATCGTGCGCCGCGAGGGCCGCAAGCTGCGCCGCTATGTGCACCTCGGTACCGGCAACTACCACAGCGGTACCGCCCGTGCGTACACCGACATCAGCCTGATCACCGCCGATGCGGACATCGGCAACGATGTGCACCTGCTGTTCCAGCAGCTGTCCGGGCTGGCCTCGAAGATGAAGCTCAAGCGCCTGCTGCAGTCGCCCTTCACCCTGCACACCGGCATCCTCGGCCGCATCGAGCGCGAAACGCGCATCGCCGCCGCCGGCCGCCCGGCGCGGATCATCGCCAAGATGAACGCCCTGAACGAACCGCAGGTGGTGCGCGCGCTGTACGCCGCCTCGCAGGCCGGCGTGCAGATCGACCTGATCATCCGCGGCGCCTGCACCCTGCGCCCGGGTGTGCCGGGCATCTCGGACAACATCCGCGTGCGCTCGATCGTCGGCCGCTTCCTGGAGCACAGCCGCGTCTACTGGTTCGGCAACGACGGCGCACCGGAGATGTACTGCGCCAGCGCCGACTGGCTGGAGCGCAACCTGCTGCGCCGGGTCGAGACCTGCTTCCCGATCCTCGATCCGGAGCTGGCCAAGCGGGTCTACCGCGAGGTCCTGCAGAACTACCTGGACGACAACCTCAATGCCTGGGAACTGGATGCCGACGGCATCTACCACAAGCGTGCGCCCGCCCACGACGAGGCACCGCATTCTGCGCAGATGGCACTGATGCAGGGTCTGTAACCCGGTGTGTCGACCAAGGTCGACACCTACCAGGAGCGGTAGGCACCGATTTGGGGCTGGATAGGATCAGTGCCGACCAACGGTCGGCACCCACTATCAGATCGCAGAAATCTGTCGAAGGCGGGGTGGGTCCGGTTGAGGGGGCGTGAGCCGCATGGATGCGGCGACCGAGCTTACATGGACGTACTTGCAGCGTCCCCCTCGACCGGACCTACCCCGCCATCCCACGGATAGCCAGCTCTTGACGTTGACGTTGCCTCTGCAGGTGCAGGGCGCAGCCCAGCCGCACTCCCCTCTTCCAAAATGTGAAGGCCGCGCGGTGACGAGCACACCGCCCCTTCGGCTAACATTCGTCCATGCCGCACACCACCACGACTCCGCCCGCATTGCAGGATGGCGACCTGCTGGCCGCCATCGACCTTGGCTCCAATAGTTTCCACATGGTCATCGCGCGCTACACGCTCGGCCAGCTGCGGGTAATCGACCGCCTGCGCGAGACGGTGCGCATGGCCGACGGCCTGGATGGCAAAGGGGGACTCTCCTCCGCTGCCCGGCAGCGCGCGCTGGAATGCCTGGCCCGCTTCGGCCAGCGCATCCGCAATGTACCGCCGCACCGGGTGCGCGCACTGGCCACCAACACCGTGCGCCAGCTGCGTTCACCGCAGTCGTTCCTGGTTCCCGCCGAAACCGCGCTCGGGCACGCCATCGAAGTGGTCAGCGGCCGCGAAGAAGCGCGCCTGATCTACCTGGGCGTGGCCCATGCACAACCGCCCAAGCCCGGCCAGCGCCGGCTGGTCATCGACATCGGCGGCGGCTCCACCGAGTTCATCATCGGCATGGGCATGCAGACCCTGGAGCGCGAAAGCCTGCAGGCCGGCTGCATTGCCAGCACCCGGCGTTTCTTCCCCGGCGGCAAGCTGAGCAAGAAGCGCTGGAAGGACGCGCTGGCCGAGATCGGTCGCGAGTTCCAGCCCTTCGCCAGCAAGTACCGTGCGCTGGGCTGGCAGGAAGCGCTGGGTTCTTCGGGCACGCACAAGGCGATCAGCGAGATCTGCGCGACGATGAAGCTGAGCAAGGGCGCGATTACCGCCGAGGCCCTGCCGCAACTGCGCGACGAACTGCTGAAGGCCAAGAAGATCGACGACATCCAGTTGCCGGGACTGTCCAGCGACCGCCGCCCGATCATTGCCGGCGGCATCCTGGTGCTGGAGGCCGCCTTCCAGGCGCTGGGCCTGCAGAAGCTGCTGGTCAGCAAGGCCGCGATGCGCGAAGGCATCCTCTACGACATCGTCGGCCGCGCTGGCGAGAACGATCTGCGCGATGAATCGGTGTCCGCGCTCAGCCAGCGCTACGGCATCGATACCGTGCAGGCCGACCGTGTGCAGGACACCGCGCTGTCACTGCTGGAACAGGTGCAGGAACGCTGGCGGCTCGATGCCGACGACGCGCGCATGCTCGGCTGGGCCGCGCGCCTGCACGAGCTGGGCCTGATGATCGCGCACAGCGGCTACCACGTGCATGGCAGCTACGTGCTGGAACACTCGGATATCGCCGGTTTCTCGCGGCAGGAACAGCAGATGCTGGCCGCGCTGGTGCGCAGCCATCGCCGCAGCGTGACCAAGACCGCCTTCGACGCCCTGCCCGAGCGCCTGCTGCTGACCGCTCGCCGGCTGGCCGCCCTGCTGCGCCTGGCGGTGCTGCTCAATCGTGCCCATGAGGACGATCCACTGCCGGCGTTGGAACTGACCGCCGACGACAACCGCCTGTCGTTGATCGTGCCGCAGGCCTTCATTGATGCCCGGCCACTGCTGCGCGCCGATCTGATCGGCGAGACCGACGGCATCGCCGGGCTGGGCATCCAGTTCCGGCCCTTCGTAGCCTGAGGCTCACGCTTTCCCGCGAGGGAAAGAAGGTCACACACCGTTACGGTTCGCGCATGCGCCCCCGGTTGACCTGCTGCGACGCAGCAGATCAAGTCGGGGGAGCGCATTCAGCGTTACAGCTAAGCGACTGCTTTTGTTGAGCTTTCGTGAAATCTGACGATGAAGCCTGGTACAAATCGACACGACCTCTTTACAGAGCATTAACCAACGAGACTACTATCGGGTCATCGGTCCGCTTGTGGGCGGCCGATTTCTTCGACGCCCCTTTTGGCGTCCCTGCACGACCTGAGAGAGAGAGAGCTCGTCATGACTTCACGTACCACCCCCCTGGGGCAGGCCATCCGCTACGCCCTGGCAACCACTGCGACGCTGGCCGCCCTGCCTGCGTTCGCCCAGAGTGGCAGCACCGCCGCGCCGACCACCCTGGATCGCATCGAGATCACTGGCTCGCGCATCCGCCAGGTGGACGTGGAGACCGCTCAGCCGGTCCTGGCACTGAGCCGGTTGGACATCGAGCGCCAGGGCTTCAGCTCGGTGGCCGACATCCTGCAGAACGTGACCGCCATGGGCAGCCCGGCGATCAGCCGTGCAAACGCACTGAGCTCGGGCGAAAACACCGGCGGCACCTACATCGACATGCGCAACCTGGGCGCGCAGCGCACCCTGGTGCTGGTCAACGGCAAGCGCCTGGGCATCAGCACCTCGGGCCTGCAGGACGTGTCCTCGCTGCCGGTGTCGGCGGTGGAGCGCATCGAAGTGCTGAAGGATGGCGCGTCGGCCATCTACGGTTCCGATGCGATGGCCGGCGTGGTCAACATCATCACCCGTTCCAACGTCAACGGTGTGACCGCCAACGTCTACCACGGCCAGTACAGCGAAGGTGACGGCGCGCGCGACCGCTTCGACGTGGTGGGTGGCTGGAGCAATGACCGCGTGTCGCTGACCCTGGCACTGGAGCACTCCGAAGAAAAGAGCGTCTGGGCCAAGGACCGCTGGTTCAGCAAGTACGGCGTGAGCGACCGCCACCCGAACGATGCCTCCAACTGGACCACGCTGAGCCAGTGGGGCCAGGTCACCGGCCTGAAGGGCGGCCCGGGCTGCACCAACACCAAGGACGGCTGCGGCTATTCGCTCAACCGTGGTGCTGACCCGACCAACCCGGCCAACTACCACCTGACCGATGCGACCCCGTTCACCGGCGACGTCAGCAACGCCAACGAACAGATGCACGTCATGTATCCGCTCAAGCGTGATTCGGTGTACTTCGACGGTCGCTTCAAGATCACCGACCAGGTCAACCTGCGCACCGAATTCGGCTACAACAAGCGTTCGGCCGAGCGCCAGATTGCAGGCTACCCCCTGCAGTCCAGCTCGGTGTCCATCTCGGGCGACCCGACCGCCACCGGCCTGATGTCCAAGGACAGCTACTTCAATCCGTTCGGCAACCAGCACGGCTATGCCAAGCCTACCGACGTGGCCTGGAACCGCCGCACCTGGGAAATCCCGCGTGTGAGCACCAGCGAACTGAAGACCTACCGTGCGGTAGTGTCGCTGGATGGCAGCTTCGAGATCGGCCAGCGCTACTTCGACTGGGACGTGGGCTACCAGTACAACCGCAACGAGCTGACCGCTACCGCCACCGGCAACCTGCACAAGAAGCGCGTGCGCGATGCTGTGGGTCCGTCGTTCCTGGATCCGGCCACCGGCAAGGTGATGTGTGGCCGTCCGGGCGCGGTGATCAGCGGCTGCACGCCGTGGAACCCGCTGGTGCCCTACGGCAAGAACGATCCGAACGGGCTGACCGGCAATGAAGAACTGATGGCCTGGCTGTTCCCGGCGGAACGCACCACCGGCCGCACCACCACCAAGAACGCGTTCGCCAACCTGTCCGGCAGCATCATGACCCTGCCGGCCGGCGACCTGGGCTTCGCTTTCGGCGTGGAAAGCCGCAAGGAAGATGGCCGCTACACCCCCGATGCCCTGGCCCAGACCGGCGCCACCACCAACCTGGCCGCAGGCCCGACCGGTGGCAGCTACAACGTGAAGGAAGCCTACCTGGAGCTCAGCGTGCCGGTGCTGGCCGACCTGCCCGGTGCGCGTGAGCTGAGCTTCAGTGCCGCCACCCGTTACTCCAAGTACAACACCTTCGGCAACACGCTCAACAGCAAGTTCGGCTTCAAGTGGAAGCCGATCGACCAGCTGCTGGTCCGTGGTACCTGGGCAGAAGGCTTCCGCGCCCCGACCATCAACGACCTGTACGGTGGTGGTTCGGAAACCTTCGCGCAGTTCAGCGATCCGTGCGACACCGTGTTCGGCTCGGCCAAGGGGAGTGCCGAAGTCCGCGCGCGATGCGCACGTGACATCGCCGATGCCGCCAACTTCCGCCAGCTGAAGCAGGGCAACGCCCCGGTGACCACGGCGCAGGATGCGACCCCGACGCCGTTCGTGTCCGGTTCGAACCCGCTGCTGGTTCCGGAAACCTCGACCAGCAAGACGCTGGGCCTGGTGTGGAGCCCGACCTTCATCAGCAACTTCAACGTGGCGCTGGACTGGTGGAAGATCCGCATCGACAACACCATCGTCGGTGACAGCCCGAACCAGATCCTGAGGGACTGCTACGAGCAGGGCATCGAATCGCGCTGCAGCCGCTTCAGCCGTGACCCGTCCAACGGCATCGTCACCGGCCTGAAGTTCGGCAACCGCAATGCCGGCTTTGCCGAGACCGAAGGTTACGACCTGGATGTCAGCTACCGCGTCGACACCAGCTACGGCAAGCTGAGCGCAGGCTGGACCAGCACCTATGTGAGCAAGAACGTCTACCGCTCCACCAACGATGTCCGCGAAGCGATCACGCCGATCAACGGCGTTGCCAACACCATCGGCACCGCCACCAGCCTTGCGTTCCGCGTGCGCTCGAACCTGGTGCTGGGCTGGGATGTGGGTGACTTCGGCGTCAGCTGGACGGCACGCTACTACTCCGGTGTGAAGGAGCGCTGCCTCAACGCCTCGCGTTATGCGGACGAATGCTCCGATCCGACCTTCCTGGCTCCGTGGCTGAAGTCGCCGACCGCGTACAACGAGCGCGGTGCCGTGACCTTCCACGACGTGCAGTTCCGCTACAACCTGCCGTGGGATGCCACCGTTTCGGTGGGCGCGAACAATGTGTTCGGCAAGGAAGCGCCGGTGATGTACAGCAAGCCGAACTCGTCGTTCTCCTACTACGGTGGCTACGACATCGGTCGTTTCATGTACATGAAGTACCAGCAGCGCTTCTGATCCATCCGCGCTGTTGAAGCTCGACGACCACGGCCCTTCGGGGCCGTGGTTTTTTTCTGCCTCCGCGCAGACTGTCGCTTTCCACATTGACCGTGATGCGTTCAATCAGGGACACGGTCCTCTGCGCTGCGTCCGCCGCGATGCCACAGGTTGGAGCAATCGATTGATTTGCTTCCGCTTTGTGCAGAAGCGTCACGGCCGTCTGCAGCGCTTTCGTCGCTTGCCCATACGTCTCCCCATCCATCTTCACTAGGTTCGAACATCCACCGCCGCGGTGGAGTTGACGCAGCCCCGCTTGGCTGTGTTCCGAAGACTTCGAAGACTGAGAGAGAGACCCATGACCATCCGTATTCCCGAGCTCGGGTTGGCGATCCGTCGTGCACTGGCGATGACGGCCACCACCGCACTGGCCGCCCCCGCATTCGCCCAGCACGCACCGGAAGCCACCACGCTGGACCGTATCGAGATCACCGGTTCGCGCATCCGCCAGGTCGACCTGGAAACCGCGCAGCCGGTGCTGACCATCAGCCGCGCCGACATCGAGCGGCAGGGCTTCAATTCCGTTGCGGACATCCTGCAGAACCTGACCGCGACCGGCAGCCCGGCCTTGAGCCGTGCCAGCCCGCTCAGTGCGGGCGAGGCCGCAGGCGGCAGCTACGTGGACATGCGCGGCCTCGGTGCACAGCGCACCCTGGTGCTGGTCAACGGCAAGCGCCTGGGCATGACCACTTCGGGTTACCAGGATATATCCAGCATTCCCGCCGCTGCCGTGGAACGCATGGAAGTGCTGAAGGACGGCGCCTCGGCCATCTACGGTTCCGACGCGATGGCCGGCGTGGTCAACATCATCACCCGGCGCAACGTCCAGGGCGTGACCGCCAACGTCTACCACGGGCAGTTCAGCGAAGGCGATGGTGCCCGCACCCAGTACGACGTGGTTGCCGGCTGGTCGAATGACCGCGCTTCGATCAGTGTCGCCGCCGAGCATGTCGAAGAAAAGGGCGTTTGGGCGAAGGACCGCGGCTTCAGCGCCTACACCTATACCGATCGTCATCCGGACGATGGCTGGACCACGGTCGGGCAGTGGGGGCGCATCGTCGGCTTCAAGGGCCCGGGCTGCAGCAGCGCCCGTGGCTGCAGCTATTCGCTCGATCGCGGCAGCCAGCCGGGCGGGCCGGACAGCTTCCACCTCAGCGACAACACGCCGTTCACCGGTGATGTCAGCAACAGCAATGAACAGATGCACGTGCAGACGCCGATCAAGCGCGATTCGCTCTTCGTCGATGCACGCATGGATCTGAACGACCAGATCCGTTTCAACACCCAGCTGGCCTACAACCGACGCACCACCACGCGCCAGATTGCCGGCTATCCGTTCCAGTCCGGTGCGGCCGGCATCACGCCGATGTCCGCCGACAGCTGGTTCAATCCGTTCGGCAGCCACCACGGCTATGAACGCCCAAGCGACGTGCACTGGAACCGCCGCACCTGGGAGATTCCACGCATCAGCACCAGCGAACTGACCACCTGGCAGGGTGTCGCAGCGTTTGAAGGCAGCTTCCAGTTCGCCGGTCGCGACTTCGATTGGGAAGCCGGCTACCAGTACAACCGCAGCGAGCTGGAGCAGCGTGCCACCGGCAACCTGCACAAGCAGCGCGTTGCCGATTCCACCGGTCCTTCGTTCTACAACCCGGCCACCGGCAAGGTGGAATGCGGTACACCGGATGCACCGATTGCCGGCTGCAAGCCCTGGAATCCACTGGTGCCGTATGGCCAGGATGACCCGTACGGCCTGACCGGCAATGGCGAACTGCAGGACTGGCTGTTCCCCGAGGAACTCACCCGTGGCCGCAACACCACCCGCAACCTGTTCGCCAGCCTCAGTGGCGGCCTTGCCACGCTGCCTGCCGGGGAACTGGGCTTTGCCCTGGGTGTGGAGAGCCGCCGCGAGGAGGGTCGCTTCATTCCCGATGCGCTGGCCCAGACCGGCGCCACCACCAACCTGGCGGCGGGCCCCACCGGCGGTGGCTACCGTGTCGACGAGGCCTATCTGGAGCTGAGCGTGCCGGTGCTGAGCGACCTCCCCGGTGCACGCCAGCTGACCCTGGACATGGCAACGCGCTACTCGGACTACACCACCTTCGGCGGAACCCTCAACAGCAAGTTCGGCATCTCGTGGAAGCCGATCGACCAGTTGCTGGTCCGTGGCACCTGGGCCCAGGGTTTCCGTGCGCCGACCATCTCGAATCTGTACGGCGGCGGCTCGCAGACCTTCACCACCGGCTTCCGTGACCCCTGCGATACGGTCTATGGCGCCGCCGCCAGCAGCCCGGAGGTACGTGCACGTTGCGCCGCCGACATCGCCAACGCGGACAGCTACCGCCAGCTCGGCCAGGGCAACGAGCCGATCACCGGCAGCAGTGGGCAGACGCCCCTGCCCTTCACCAACGGCTCCAATCCCGACCTGAAGCCGGAAACCTCGACCAGCCGCACGCTGGGGCTGGTCTGGAGCCCGACGTTTGCCGAAGGACTGAACATTGCGTTGGACTGGTGGAAGATCCGTATCGACAACACCATCGTCGCCGACCATCCCAACGACATCCTCCGCGACTGCTACGAACTGGGCATCGCCGAGCGCTGCGGCAGTTTCACCCGCGACCCGGAACTGGGCATCGTCAACACGCTCAACTATGGGAGCCGCAACAGCGGGTTCCGCCAGGCCGAAGGCTATGACCTGGAGATCGACCACAAGATCGAAACGTCCTGGGGCACGCTGAGCGCCGACTGGAAGACCACCTATGTGGTCGCCGCGGAAGAACGGACCACCAACGAGGCGGATGCCCCGCCCATTCCCAGCAATGGCATCGCCAGCAACAGCGGCATCGGCTTCCGTGTGCGCTCCAACGCATCGTTGGGCTGGGAGCGTGGCAACCTCGGCCTTAACTGGGGCCTGCGCTATTTCTCCGCGGTCAAGGAGCGTTGCCTGGATGCAGCCACGTATCCGGGTGAGTGCTCGCACCCGGGCCAGCGCGCGCCGTGGTTCAGTGGCAGCCGTGACTACAACCGTCGCGGATCGGTCACCTTCCACGACGTGCAGGCGCGCTACAACCTGCCATGGGATGCGACCGTCTCGATCGGTGCCAACAATGTGTTCGGCCGCCAGGGACCGGCCATGTACAGCCAGCCGAGCGCCAACTTCTCCTACTACGGTGGCTTCGACATCGGTCGTTTCATCTACATGAAATACCAGCAGCGCTTCTGATCCACCGCGCCCCCTGCACGACCGCCACGGCCCTTCGGGGCCGTGGCTTCGTACAGGGACCTGACCACCGTCATCCCGTGGTCGCAAAGCGGTCATATCGGCTACATCGCCAGGCCCGAGCATGCCGGAAACCCGGAGGCCCGACATGCGCTATGCCATCGTCACCGAGACCTACCCGCCGGAAGTGAACGGCGTTGCCCTCACCGTGCAGGGCCTGGAGCAGGGACTGCGCAATTCCGGCCATGACATCGACCTGATCCGGCCACGCCAGACCAGCGAAGCACTGGACTCGGCACCGGGCACGCTGCTGGTGCCGGGCGCCGCACTGCCGCGCTACCCCGGCCTGCGCTTCGGCCTGCCTGCACCGATCCGGCTCAACCGCCACTGGCAGCAGCAGCGTCCCGATGCGGTCTACATCGCCACCGAAGGCCCGCTGGGCTGGTCGGCGCTGCGCACCGCGCGCCGCCTTGGCATTCCGGTCGCCAGTGGTTTCCATACCCGCTTCGACGAGTACCTGCCCGACTACGGCGTGGCCTGGCTGCAGGCTGCCGCGATGCGCTGGATGCGCCGGTTCCACAACCAGGCCGATGCAACCCTGGTGCCCACCCGCGAGCTGCAGCAGTTCCTCGGTGAACAGGGCTTCGAACGCGTGCGCCTGCTGGCACGCGCGGTCGACAGCCAGCAGTTCGATCCGGGCCGGCGCGACCCGGCGCTGCGCGAGGAATGGGGCGTGGACGGCAACGGCCTGGTCGCGATCCATGTCGGCCGCATCGCTGCGGAAAAAAACCTTGGCCTGGCGGTGAAAGCCTTCCGCCGCCTGCAGCAGATCCGCCCCAAAGCCCGCTTCGTCTGGGTGGGTGATGGTCCGGCCCGCGAAAAACTGGCACATGAAAACCCCGATTTCATTTTCTGCGGCATCCAGCGCGGCGAAGCCCTGGCACGGCATTTCGCCAGCGGTGACCTGTTCCTGTTCCCCAGCCGCAGCGAGACCTTTGGCAACGTGACCCTGGAAAGCATGGCCAGCGGCCTGGCCACCGTCGCTTTCGACTACGGTGCGGCCCGCGAATACCTGCGTGATGGCGAGAACGGTGCGGCCGTGGAAAACGATGAGCAGTTCATCGAGGCAGCGGTGCAGCTGGCCGCCGATGATGCACGGCGCCGCGAATTCGGCAGCAGCGCCGCGCGCGCGATGAAGCGCCTGCATCCACAGCAGGTGGTTGCCGAATTCGATGCCCTGCTGGCCGAGCTGGCCCAGTCGCGGAGGAGCGGCCATGCGCACCACGCCGCTTGAGCTGCTGGCTGGCCGCGAGGCGCGGCTCTGCCGCCGGGCCAACCACTACTGCCGGCGTCGCCGCGTGCGTCGCCTGTTCTCGGTCATCAGCCGGCTCGGCGATGGCGTGTTCTGGTACGTGCTGATGGGCGCGCTGGTGGCGCTGGACGGCTTCGACGGACTGCGTGCATCGGTGCACATGGCCGCCACCGGTCTGGCCGCACTGCTGCTCTACAAAGGCCTCAAGCGCTGGACCCGGCGTCCCCGCCCGTATGCGGCCGATCTGCGCATCCGCGCCTGGGTGGCGCCGCTGGACGAGTTCAGCTTCCCCTCCGGGCACACCCTGCACGCGGTGTCGTTCACCATCGTCGCGCTGGCCTACTACCCGTGGCTGGCGCCGCTGCTGGTGCCGTTCACCTTCGGCGTCGCGCTGTCGCGGGTGGTGCTGGGCCTGCACTACCCGTCCGATGTACTGGCCGCCACCGGCATTGCCATCCTGCTGGCATCGGCCAGCCTGGCCTGGTTGCCGCTGCCGGTGTAGCCCCCGGGGTCAGATCCCTTCGGTAGCGCCGGGCCATGCCCGGCGGTGGATGCCCTAGAATGCCTGCATGACCACGTTGTTCATTTCCGACCTGCACCTGGACCCCAGCCGTCCGGAGATCACCGACCTGTTCCTGCGCTTCCTGCGCGAGCAGGCGCCCGGCGCCGATGCGCTGTACATCCTCGGCGACCTGTTCGAAGCCTGGATCGGCGACGACACGCCCTCGCCTGCTGCCGATGCGGTGGCCGACGCGCTGAAGGTACTTTCCGACAGCGGCGTGCCGGTGTACTTCATCCGCGGCAACCGCGACTTCCTGCTCGGCGAAGACTATGCGCGCCGTGCCGGCCTGCGCATCCTGCCCGACCCGTGCGTGATCGAGCTGTACGGCCGCCCGGTGCTGCTGCAGCACGGCGACCTGCTGTGCACGGACGACATCCCCTACCAGCAGTTCCGCGCACAGACGCGCGACCCGGTGTTCCAAGCGCAGTTCCTGTCGCAGCCGCTGGCCGCACGCATCGCCTTCGCGCAGAAGGCCCGGGAAACCAGCCAGGCCCGCCAGTCGGAAATGAAGCAGGATGATCGTGCGCAGTTCGAGTCGGTAACCGACGTGTCACCCGCCGAAGTCGATGCCACCTTCGTGCGCCATGGCGTGGACACCATGATCCACGGCCACACCCATCGCCCGGCGGTGCACACGCTGCAGGCCGGTGGCCGCGCCTGCAACCGCATCGTGCTGGGTGACTGGTACGAACAGGGATCGGTGCTGCGCGTGGATGCCGGCGGCTGGTCGCTGGATACGCTCGCGCGCGAATGATGGATCGCGGGGTGCCAACCAAGGTTGGCATCTACCAGGGCAGGTGAACGCACCCGGGTAGACGCCGACCTCGGTCGGCGGTTGGCCTCAGCGGAAGGCCGCGATGGTGGCCTTGGTATTGACCAGCACGCGCTGGTTGTCGGCGGTGCTGGCATTGCCCATCGGGATGCCGTTGTAGCTGATGTTCGGGTTGGACCAGTAGTTCAGGCGCGGGCAGCCGGCCGAGCAGTCATAAGCCATGATCGTGCGCCAGCGCGAACCGGAGGACGGCTCGTAGCGATAACCGTGCCCATAGGCATAGGGCGACGTGCTGGGATCACTGGCGATATCGTGCCGCGCACTCTGCAGGTGGCCGATCTCATGCGCGAAGGAGTAGTAGCCGGTCGCGCAGTCCCAGTACACCGCCGCGAACGCGGTCGATGCCGTCGAACCGATGCCCGAGGCCAACCCGCAGTAGCTCGTGTTGTTGATCAGCAGCACGCCGACATCGGCCGCAGTGTTGTTGCGGCTGGTGTGGATGCTGTCCATGTAGCCGTCGCTGGTGTTGCGGAAGCGGGTCAGGTCGGTGGTGAAGTTGCCGGATTCGGTGTAGCTGGTGGTTTCATAGCCGGCCAGCTGCAGGGTGATGCCCACGTTGCTGTTGACGTAGCCCTGGTTGGATTCGGCCACCGCCAGCTGCACCAGCGACTGCATGTTGCCGCCATAGGCCGTTACCGCTGCATTGGTTGCCACCACCAGCACGCGGATGGTGGCCGGGGTACCGGACGAGGCCTGCGCGATGCCGATGCGGTCATTGTTGCCCATCGGGATTTTCGGCAGCTGGTTGTAGTCGGCCGGATGGTCGGCCGGCATCCGCGATTCATCCACTTCCACCAGTACATGCCGGTTGCCCAGTGGGCGCAGGCGATACAACTTGCCGTCCTTGCGGATCGAACCGGTGAGGGTGTTGCCCGAACGCACCAGGATCACTGAATTACCAGGATCATCCTGGCCATTCGAAGTGGCGGCAGTCAGCCGATCGGACGGCGAGCGCAACTGGCCGTACCAGATGCTGCCGCCATCGGGCAGGGCTTCCACCTTGCTGCGCACCGCCTGCACGCGCTGGCCAAGCAGTTCGAACTCCAGCTGCGGCTGCGCAGTGGCAGCAGCGTCGACACGCACTTCCTGTACCGTCGCGGTGGACGGGGTGGCCAGCAGCTTGCCCAGCGCGGGCTCACTGTTTGCCGATGCGCGGCTGATGACCGTCACCGGCTCGAACAACGGTGCCGCATGCGCGGCCGCTGCCACCGACAAACCCAACACCAGGCCACCTGCCGCTTTGCCAATCGATCTGGACAACATTGCGTCGCTCCTTGAATGATGTGAACAGCGTTGATGCAGCACGCCCGGGTCTACCGGGTCTGGCCATCTGGCCTGCGCGGGTCGTGTGAATTCAATAGAAGATGGGAATGAAAATCAGGAACTGTGATCGACCGCATCTGCGTTAAGTAAGGTCAAAAGCGTCACTACACTTCGCCAATACATCGCTTTCGCGCTACCGTGACGCAGCCACGACGGGGAATGCACATGGCACCATCGCAGGACACGGACGAAGATGTCGGCTTGCTGCGGATCGGCCTGTTCTTCGATGGCACCCGCAACAACGCACACAACCTGGCACGCGGTCGCCCACAGGTTCCGCAGCCACGCCCGGCGCAGCTGCGCGCGGATGATGATTCGACCTACCAGAGCCGGCTGACCAGCAGCTACGACAACGGCCTGACCAACATCGCGCGCCTGCAGCAGCTGTATCCGGACAGCCGCCGCGATGCGATGGCCGCGCCTTCGCTGTCGATCTATGTCGAGGGCGTGGGGACCCGCGATGATGCCGATGACGATCTGATCGGACTGGCCTTCGGCATCGGTGCCAGTGGCGTTCGCGCGAAAGTGCAGCGCGCGCTGCAGGTGCTGCTGCCGGCGGCACTGGCCGAGCTGTCCGCGCGCTGGCAGCGACCGCTGCGTGGCGTGCAGCTGGATCTGTTCGGCTATTCGCGCGGTGCTGCCGCGGCACGTGATATCGCAAACCAGCTGCAGGCCTGGGACAGCGCGCGCTGGCGCCAGCTGCTGCAGGGCGCCGGCCTGCCCTGCACTGCGGACTTCGCCGCCGTCACGCCGGTGCTGCGCTTCATCGGACTGTTCGACACCGTGGTTGCAGTCAATGGTGGCCGCGCCGATGAACACCCGCAGCTCGCCCTGCGCAGTGGCATCGCGGCACACGTCGTGCAACTGGCCGCGCGTGACGAGCATCGCCAACACTATCCATTGACCAGCGTCGCGCCAACGTTCACCGAGATCGCCCTGCCCGGCGTGCACGCCAACATCGGCGGTGGCTACAACCAGCTGGAAGAAGGGCCCAAGCTGCTCAGCCGTCCGCGCCGGCAGCAGCTGCGTCGCCCAGCGGTTTCCGACTACCAGGTCCCTCCACTGGCGTTGCTGCAGGCCACCACGGCCTACGCCGAAACGCAGGCCGACGCCGAACGCTGGCGGCAGCAGCTGGGCGTGGGTGAAAAGGAGATCTGGGTGGACGTCTGGCACCAGTGGCAGCAGCAGCGTCGCGCCGGCAGCCGCAGCGTGCTGTTGTCGCCGGTGCTGTATGTGACCGCCGCGGTGGTGCTGCGTCGGCGCATCGACTGGCGTTACCAGCTGATCGCACTGCAGGTGATGCAGCAGCAGGCCATCGATGCTGGCGTGCAATGGACCGCCAATGCCGCTGGAGTTCCCGGCTGGGAGCTGCCGTCCGCCCTGCAGCCGATCGCACGCCGACTGGTGGCCGGACAGCCGCTGACGCAGACACAGGAGGCGCTGCTGCGACGGCGTTACCTGATGCAGTCGGCGCACTGGAACTTCGATGCACTGGGCGACACCGCACTGACCTACGCCGCCGATGCCGGCGTCAGCGAACTGCCGTACCGGCCGGGTCCCGGCCTGTTCTACATCAACCGGCCAACGGTGGATGGCAAGCGCGTGGTGTTGCCGAACGCCTGAAAAAAGGGGACGGAGGGGATTAAGTCGTTTGTGCCACAAACGACTTAATCCCCTCCGTCCCCTTTTCTTCAGCCGGCCTGTTCAACCAGGTTGGCCAGCTCATCCGCATCGAACCCGGCCAGCAGGCGCGCTTCGATGTTGAATGGCCCATGCAGGTAGCCGCCGGCGTACTCCACCAGCAGTTCCTTGAAGCGCGCACGCGGCTCGACAGCGGCGCGGTCGCAGTACCAGCGGTACCAGCGCGAACCGGCAGCGACGTGCGCCACTTCCTCGCGCAGGATCACTTCCAGCACATCGGCGGTTTCGCCATCGCCGACATTGCGCAGCTTCCCGATCATGCCGGGCGTTACGTCCAGGCCGCGCGCCTCCAGCACGCGTGGCACCAGTGCCATGCGTGCCAGGCCGTCATGGGCGGTCTTTTCGCACATTTCCCACAGGCCGTTGTGCGCTGGGAAATCGGCATAGTCGTGGCCATGCACCTGCAGGCGTTCGCGCAGCAGCATGAAGTGCCGCGATTCGTCGTCGGCACAGCTGACCCAGTCGGCATGGAACGCCGGCGGCAGGCCACGGAAGCGGTATACCGCATCCCAGGCCAGGTCGATCGCGTTGAGTTCGATATGGGCGATGGCGTGGATGAAGGCGGCACGCCCTTCCACACCGCCCAGTCCACGCCGCGGCACTTCACGCGGATGCACCAGCACCAGCTGCGGCGGCCGGCCGGGCATGCGGATCGGCTCCGGCGGCGGTGCATCGGCCGCCACCTTCAGGCGGCCAGCACGGAACGCGGCGGCATAGGCCTGGGTCAGCGCCACCTTGCGCAGCGGGTCGGCTTCGGCCAGGCACTGCTGCGCAGCGCGCAGCAGGTCGCCACCAACGTCGGGTACATCGACCACGCCTGGACCTCAGGCGCGGCGCTTGTGCTTGGCGTCGTCCGAACGCAGCTGCTGGATGCGCTCGAAGTAGCCCGGCTCGATACCCGTCGGGTAGTGGCCGTTGAAGCAGGACGAATCGAAGTTGCGCAGCGCCGGGTTGCCCTCGCTCACCGCCGCTTCCATGTCTTCCAGGTCCTGGTAGATCAGCCAGTCGCAGCCCAGGTGGGCTTCGATCTCTTCCACGGTGCGGTTGTGCGCGACCAGCTCTTCGGCCGCCGGCATGTCGATGCCGTAGATGTTCGGGTAGCGCACCGGCGGTGCCGCGCTGGCCAGGTACACCTTGCGCGCGCCCGCATCACGGGCCATCTGCACGATCTGCTGGCTGGTGGTGCCGCGCACGATCGAGTCGTCCACCAGCAGCACCACGCGGTTGCGGAACTCCAGGTGGATCGGGTTGAGCTTGCGGCGCACCGACTTCACGCGTTCGCCCTGGCCCGGCATGATGAAGGTGCGGCCGATGTAGCGGTTCTTGATGAAGCCTTCGCGGTACTTCACCCCGAGCACGTTGGAGATCTCCAGCGCGGCATCGCGCGAGGTATCCGGGATCGGGATGATGGTGTCGATGTCGTGGTCCGGGCGCAGGCGCAGGATCTTCTCGCCCAGCTTGATGCCCATGCGCATGCGCGCCTTGTGCACCGAGACGTTGTCGATCATCGAATCCGGGCGCGCGAAGTACACGTATTCGAAGATGCACGGGGTGTGCTCGGCCGGCTCGGCGCAGATTTCCGAGAACAGCTCGCCGCGCGCGGTGATCACCAGCGCTTCGCCCGGCTGCACGTCGCGCACGCGCTGGAAGCCCAGCACGTCCAGCGCGGCCGACTCGGAGGCGACGATGTACTCGTCACCTTCGGCGTGGCTGCGCTTGCCCAGTACCAGCGGCCGGATGCCATGCGGATCGCGGAAGGCGACCAGGCCCAGGCCCAGCACCACGCTGACCACCGCATAGCCACCCTTGCAGCGGCGGTGCACGCCGGCCACCGCGCGGATCGCGGCTTCCGGGCTGAGCTGGCGCTGCTGCTCCAGTTCATAGGCGAACACGTTCAGCAGCACTTCGCTGTCCGAATCGGTGTTGACGTTGCGGCGGTCCTGTTCGAACACCTGCTGGCGCAGCGCTTCGGTGTTGATCAGGTTGCCGTTGTGGGCCAGCGCGATGCCGTACGGCGAATTGACGTAGAAGGGCTGTGCCTCGTCCATGCCTTCCGAACCGGCGGTCGGGTAGCGCACATGGGCGATGCCGACGCTGCCTTCCAGGGTGGACATGGTGCGGGCATCGAACACATCGCGGACCAGGCCGGTGGCCTTCTGCACGCGCAGGCGGCTGCCGCTGGCGGTGGCGATGCCCGCCGCATCCTGGCCACGGTGCTGGAGAACGGTCAAGCCGTCATACAACTGCCCGGCGACGTTCTGGTTGCCGACGATTCCGACGATGCCACACATGGTGCGAGGTCTCCGCTGGGCTGTGCCCAGTTACAAGGAAGGTGGCCGTACCTGGCCGCGGTGGTCGCCGCGCGCGCGGTCGACGTTGGCCGGATCGCCCGGCTCGATACTGTCCGGCAGTGCAGGAGCGTCCGGGCGCACTTCGGCCGGATCGTAGGAATCGCCCTGTTCCGCTTTCGCAGGCCGCAGCCATCCGCTGCCTGCCACTACCTGGTTGAGGATGCCATTATCGCCTGCCGCGCCCGGCTTTCCCAACCCGGCGCCTGCGTTCTTGCCCAACTCCATCAATGCAGATGGGGACAGCGCCTCGGTCGGCAAGGCCTTGGGCAGCAGATCGGCCCCGGGAACCTCCCAGTGCGGCAGTTTGCTGTTCATCCAGGCCACGGTCGGGTTCAGCAACGGACGCACCGCCGAGCGCTGCCACGAGGGTTCGGCGGTCAGCGGGGTGAAGCTGCCCAGCAGCAGCAGGACCGCGGCGATCAGGCCGCCTCGCACCGCGCCCAGCACCCCGCCCAGCAGGCGGTCCAGGCTGGTCAACATGCTGCGGTGGACCAGGGCTTTGATGACCATGCCGATGACCGCGACCACGATCATCACGCCGATGCCGACCCCCAGGTAGCCACCGACGAAGTGTTCGCCACCGGGGGCCGCCGGAGCGGCCCACCAGTGGGCGGCATCATTGCCGAAGGCGAAGGCCGCCCACGCGGCCAGCAGCCACGACAGGGTGCCGATGACGATTCCGACGAAGCCGCGCAGCATCCCCAGCAGGGTCGAGGCGGCGATCACGATCAGCAGCACCACGTCGATCATGGCGCCCCGCTCCTTCGGCGGCGCTGGCAACGGGGCTGCGCGTGGGTCATGGGTGCGGTCGGACCATGCCGGCCACGCCGACCTTGGCGGCGACCTGCGCCTTCAGCTGCTCGGCGTCAGCGCGGTTGGCCACCGGCCCGACGCGGACGCGATGCAGGGTTCCCTTGTCCGTGCGCACCTGCTCGACGAAAGCGCTGAAACCAGCGGCACGAACCTTGTCGCGCAGGGCATTGGCATCGTTGGCCTGACCGAACGCGCCCAGCTGCACGGCAAAGCCGACGCCGCTGGCAGCCGGTACTGCCGGTGTGGTCGGCGCCGTCGCCGGCTTGCTGGCGGTGGCCTCCGGCTTCGGTTCGGGCTTCGGCGCCGGCTTCGGCGGTTCCGGCTTGGCGGCCGGCGGCGCGGTCGCCGTTGGCGTGCTCGGCGGCAGGCTTTCGCTGCGGACCGGGTTGCCGCTGGCCGAGGGCGCAACAGCTGCGGACGGGGTGCTGGCGCTCGGCGCAGCCGGTGCCGGGGTGGCCGCAACCGGGGCACTGCTGCCGGCCGCCGCGTCCAGGGTGATCACTTCGGCCTTCACATCCGCACGGATCTTCACCGCCTGCAGGCGGGCCGCTTCGGCCTGGGCACGGTCGGCGTAAGGTCCAACGCGCACGCGCCATGCCTGGCGGCCGTTGATGGTGGCCGTTTCAGCGAAGCCCGGCAGCTGCGAGCGCTTCAGGTAGGCGATCACCGCATCGGCGTCGGCCTTGCTGCCGTAGGCACCGAAGGTGACCGCATAGTTGCCGGCGGCGACTGCCGGCGAGGTGTCCACGGTCGGCGGCGTAGCCGGCGTGGCAGCCTCCTGCAGCGGCTTGGCCTGCCCGGTCTGCAGGCCGGTGGCACCACCGGCCGGGGCGACCAGAGGCAGCTCACGGGTTTCGAACTGACCATCGGCCGGCGCATCCGGCGCGGCGATCGGCACATTGGCGACACCGCTGTCGGGTGCGGGTCCCTTGACCAGCATCGGCAGGAAAATCACGGCCAGTGCCACCAGCACGATGGCACCAATCAGACGCTGTTTCAGAGGCGTATCCACGTGAGGCAGGCAACTGTCCGGAGATTGCCGTCGATTATACGGGTGCCGGACCGGCCGGCGTCGGCGTTGGCTGAACGCGGATCAGGCGTCACCCTGCAGCCACTGCAGGGCCGCAGCGGCGGTATGGAAGGAGCCGAACACCAGCACCCGGTCACCCCGCTCAGCCTGGGCCAGCACCTGCGCCAGCGCCTGTTCGACGCTATCGGCCAGCGGTGCCTTGGCCGCCACCGTACCGCTCAGGCGTGCCTGCAGCTGAGCGGCGCTCTGCCCACGCGGACCGTCCAGCCCGGCCAGGGTCCACTCGCCCACCACGTCCTGCAGGGCCTGCACCACACCCGCCGCGTCCTTGTCCTGCAACGCGGCGTACACCGCCAGGGTGCGGCCGGCTGACACTTCGGCCTTCAGCGCACGCGCCAGCTGGCCCGCCGCCTGTGGGTTGTGGCCCACGTCCACGCGGATCTGCACGCCGTCGCGCTCGAATGCCTGCATGCGGCCGGAGATTCGCGCTGCTGCGATACCCGCGGCCCACGCCGCACGCGGCACCGGCTTGTCCAGCGCGCGCAGGGCAGCGATGGCAGCACCGGCATTGGCCAGCTGGATCGGGCCGGACAGCGCCGGGGTCGGCAGCTCCATGCGCAGGCCGACGTCGCGCCAGCGCCAGCGCTGGGCGTCGATCGGCTCGTAGAAGTAATCGCTGCCGCCGCGGATCGCGTTGGCACCGACCAGATAGGCACGCGCCAGCACGCTGGACGGCGGATCGGTCTCGCCCAGGATCACCGGCTTCCAGCCGCGGATGATGCCGGCCTTCTCGGTACCGATCGCTTCGCGGTCCTCGCCCAGCCACTCGGCATGGTCGATGTCCACGGTGGTGATCACCGCCACGTCGGCGTCGACGATGTTGACCGCATCCAGGCGGCCGCCCAGGCCCACTTCCAGCACCGCCAGGTCCAGCCCGGCGTCGGCGAACAGCTGCAAAGCAGCGAGCGTGCCGTACTCGAAATAGGTCAGCGTGGTGTCGCCGCGTGCCGCTTCGACGGCATTGAACGCAGCAACCAGCGCCGCATCGTCGACATCCTGGCCATCGATGCGCACACGTTCGTTGTAGCGCAGCAGATGCGGCGAGGTGTAGGCACCCACCTTCCAACCGGCAGCACGGCCGATGGCCTCGATGAAGGCCACGGTGGAGCCTTTGCCGTTGGTGCCACCGACCACGATGGTGCGCCCGGCCGGCGCGCCAAGACCCATCGCCGTGGCCACGGCGCGCACGCGTTCCAGGCCCATGTCGATGGTCGCCGGGTGCTGGCGTTCAATGTAATCCAGCCAATCGGCCAGGGTGGTCGGGGTGTTCGTCACGGCAGTGCTTCCAGCAGGTACAGGTGGTTCGGTGTGGCGGGTCAGAGTGCGCGGTGCTTGGCTTCGCCGAAGAACGGCGTGTGGTGGGCGCAGTCGTTCAGGCGCACCACTTCCAGGCTGTCCAGGTCGGCGCCTTCGAGCAGGTTGAGCGTGGTCGGCGCCTGGCGGAAGGTCCACAGGCGGGAAATCGGCAGGCCCAGCACCTTGCACAGGATCACGCGGTTGACCGCATCGTGCGCAACCACCAGCAGGGTGTCGTGCTCGCCGAGGCCTTCGGTGGCACGGGCCAGACCACGCCAGCTGCGTTCCAGCACCAGCCGCAGCGATTCGCCACCGGGCATCAGCACGGTATCGGGCTCCTCGCGCCAGGCCTGCAGGCGCGACGGATCCTTTTCGTTGATCTCGCTGGCGAGCAGGCCTTCCCACTCACCGTGGGCGATTTCCTGCAGCTCCGGCTCGGTCAGCAGCATGTCGGCACGCGCGGCGCCAAGCGCCAGCTGCGCGGTGCGCTGGGCGCGCGACAGCGGCGAGGCGACGGCACGGGTGATGTCCACCGAGGCCAGGCGGGCACCCAGTGCCTGGGCCTGGGCTTCACCGATCGGCGAAAGCGGAATATCGATCTGGCCCTGGTAGCGGCCTTCGGCGTTCCACGGCGTTTCGCCGTGGCGGGCAAGCAGGATGCGCATGCGTGCAAGGGGTCCTGGGGGGAGGAGGTTTCCGCGTTTCGTTCACATCCTGTGAAGTACGCGGAACAGGGATGATACCTGTTCGGCGCACCGGGCCGGGCCGGGCATGAAAAAACCCCGCGACCTGCGTCGCGGGGTTTCGGAAACTCCGGCTATCTGGTCGAGGTTGCCGGCCAGCGGCCGGCACTACCCTCGGTACAGGCAGTAGATCCACGCCATGCGTGGATGGACCGCCCCGAACCGCGAACCTTACTTGACCAGGTTCAGTTCCTTCAGCAGCTGCGGCGCCGGCGCCACTTCCTGCATGATCCACTGCATGTAGCGGCTGTCGACGGCGATCATGCGGGTCATCACCGGGTCGAACACCCAGTTGGAGCTGACCGATTCCCAGTTGCCATCGAAGGCCAGGCCGACCAGCTTGCCGTTGGCATCCAGCACCGGCGAACCGGAGTTGCCGCCGGTGATGTCCAGGTTGGACAGGAAGTTCACCGGCACTGAACCAATGCGCTTGTCTTCCAGGCCGCCGTAACGCTTGGCCTTGACCGCATCGAGCAGCGCCTTCGGCGAATCGAACGGATCTTCACCGGTTTCCTTCGCCGCCACGCCTTCCAGGGTGGTGAACGGGGTGTACTTCACACCGTCCTTGCCATAGCCCATGACGTTGCCGAAGGTGATGCGCAGCGACAGGTTGGCATCCGGATAGACGAACTCGCCCTGGCTCTTCTTGTAGTCGGCCACGGCCTGCAGGTACAGCGGGCGGGCGGTCAGCGATTCGCCTTCGCGGATCTTCTTCTGCTCTTCCTGCTTCAGCAGCGCCGGCATGACGGCCACGGCGTACTGGATGGCCGGATCATTGCTGGCTTCGAACGCGGCACGGTCGGCCTTGAACCACTTCAGGCGGGTGTCCAGGCTGCCCAGCTCGGTGCCGCCCAGCTTGTTCACCAGCGACTTGACCGCAGCGGCATCGCTGCCGGCCAGCCACTTGTTCAGCACTTCGTTGTCGCGCTGCGCGGCCGGCAGGGCCACGTACTGGTCCAGCCAGTAGGTCTGCAGCTGCTGGTCCATCTTCGCCACGTAGCGACGGTCCATCTGCTTCAGGCCACCTTCGATGGTGGTCAGGTCGCGTTCCTGGTAACCGGCTTCGCGTTCCGCATCCGGCTTGCTGCGCTCGATCGACAGGCGGTACAGGGTGATCGCCGCGCCGACGGCCGAGGTGTTGTTGAACTGGCCGACGAACAGGTCGCGTTCGCGGGTCGACTTGCTGGTATCCAGATGCTTGAGCAGCTGCGCGTGTGCCGCCAGGGCCGGCTTGCCGGCAGCGCCCTGCTTCTTCAGCCACGCCAGTACGGCGGCTTCTTCAGCCTGCTTCTGGCCGGCGGCGTCGATGCGCTTGAAGCCTTCCAGCTGGCCCAGGTAGTTCTTGGCCACGTTGTTCATGCTGGCGGCGGTGGCGGCGTACTTCACCTTGACGTCGGCGTCGGCCTTGCCGGCATCGGCGATCATCTTCAGCACTGCGTTGTAGTGCTTGGCGATGGTCGGGTAGGTGAAGCTGGCGGTTTCGTTGAACTCGCCGGCCAGGGCGTAGCGGTTGGTGCGGCCCGGGTAGCCGGCCACCATCACGAAGTCGTCGGCGCCCAGCGGCTGGTCGGCGAACTTCAGGAAGTGCTTGGGCTGGTACGGCACGTTGTCGGCGGCGAAGGCAGCCGGCTTGCCATCCTTGCCCACGTAGGCGCGGTAGAACGAGAAGTCGCCGGTGTGGCGCGGCCACATCCAGTTGTCGACGTCGCCGCCGAACTTGCCGACGCTGCCCGGGGGCGCGTAGACCAGGCGCACGTCCTTGATTTCCATGTTGCGGAACAGGCGGTAGGTATTGCCGCCGGAGAAGCTGTACAGGCGGCAGCGGAAGCCGGCATCGGCTTCACAGGCGGCGACCTGGGCCTTGTCGAAGGCGTCCAGCGCGCGGCTGCGGGCCAGCGGATCGTTGCCGGCGCCAGCAATGGCGGCCTTGGCCTGGGCGGTGACGTCGGTGATCTGGTCGAGCACGAACACGCGGGCGTTCGGGCCGGCGCTCAGTTCATCCTTCAGGGTCGGCGCGTTGAAGCCGTCCTTGATCAGGTTCTTCTGCGCGGTCGAATTCAGCTGGATGGCGCCATACGCGCAGTGGTGGTTGGTGACCACCAGGCCCTGCGGCGAGACGAAGCTGGCGGTGCAGCCGCCGAGGGCGACGACCGCGCCCATCGGGTCGCCGGTCAGGTTGGACAGCTGTTCCGGGGACAGCTTCAGGCCGGCCTTCTGCAGCGGACCGGCGATTTCCGGCAGCTGCTGCGGCACCCACATGCCTTCAGCGGCATGGGCGACCTGGGCCAGCCCAAGGCTGGCGACGATGGAGAATGCAAGCAGGTTCGAGCGCATGGAGCGGCCCCTGGTAGTGGAACCTTCGATTGTAGCCCGCCGCCCTGCCCCGGCCCGAACCCCGGAAGTCATGGGCCTGTTTCTTGCTCTGCCACGCGCACGTGGGCCGCGCACACGGAAATCGTCCAGAGGGGGCGTGGTCACCCTGGACGGGACCGTTGGCGCCCTGGATGGCGCCATCGAGCACCATGGAGGGGCTTTTGCGTGTCCTGGCCAGGGTGACCACGCCCCCTTTCCCGGATCAGGGAGGCGCCGCTGTTCGCAGCACGTTCGAAACGCCCGCCAACACACGCCTTTCGTTCCGCCACTGCACCCGCAGCGCAACATGGGAAATCCGCGCGGCACCCTATAATCCGCGCTTTCCCCCTGATGAGTTCCACCCCGATGGCGCAGCAAACGATGAAGGCCCTGGTCAAGCGCGAAGCGGCCAAGGGCATCTGGCTGGAAGAAGTTCCGGTGCCGACCCCGGGCCCGAACGAGGTCCTGATCAAGCTCGAGAAGACCGCGATCTGCGGTACCGACCTGCACATCTACCTGTGGGACGAGTGGAGCCAGCGCACGATCAAGCCGGGTCTGACCATCGGCCACGAATTCGTCGGTCGCGTCGCCGCACTCGGCTCGGCCGTGACCGGCTATGAGATCGGCCAGCGCGTCTCGGCCGAAGGCCACATCGTCTGCGGCCACTGCCGCAACTGCCGTGGCGGCCGTCCGCACCTGTGCCCGAACACCGTCGGCATCGGCGTCAACGTCAACGGCGCCTTTGCCGAGTACATGGTGATGCCGGCCAGCAACCTGTGGCCGATCCCGGACCAGATTCCGTCCGAGCTGGCCGCGTTCTTCGACCCCTACGGCAACGCCGCGCACTGCGCGCTGGAGTTCAACGTGATCGGTGAAGACGTTCTGATCACCGGTGCCGGCCCGATCGGCATCATCGCCGCCGGCATCTGCAAGCACATCGGTGCACGCAACGTGGTGGTGACCGACGTCAACGACTTCCGTCTGAAGCTGGCCGCCGACATGGGTGCTACCCGCGTGGTCAACGTGGCCAACCAGTCGCTGAAGGACGTGATGAAGGAACTGCACATGGAGGGCTTCGACGTCGGCCTGGAAATGAGCGGCAACCCGCGCGCGTTCAACGACATGCTCGACTGCATGTACCACGGCGGCAAGATCGCCATGCTCGGCATCATGCCCAAGGGCGCCGGCTGCGACTGGGACAAGATCATCTTCAAGGGCCTGACCGTGCAGGGCATCTACGGCCGCAAGATGTACGAGACCTGGTACAAGATGACCCAGCTGGTGCTGTCCGGCTTCCCGCTCGGCAAGGTGATGACCCACCAGCTGCCGATCGACGACTTCCAGAAGGGCTTCGACCTGATGGAAGAAGGCAAGGCCGGCAAGGTGGTGTTGAGCTGGAATTGACCCTTCGGGTCAATTCCCCCGCAGGTTTCCTTATCCCCGCGCCGTCGGCGCGCCCCCTTGAACAACAAGGGGGCTCTCCCCCAGCCGGGGTAAGGCATGCGGCTGAAATTGAAAAAGGCGCCCATTGGGCGCCTTTTTCGTGGACATCAGCGAAGGCGCATCAGTTACCGATCGCGACGGTCAGCATCACGCGGCTGTGGGCCAGCTTGCCGGAGTTGTCGCGGCCGTTGCCGTCGGTGCCGTAGTAACCCAGGCCGACCTTGGCCATCCCGAACTGGCGCTCAACGCCGACATTCCAGTCGGTGTAATCCTTGGCGATGCCGTCTTCAAACGTGCTGCGGCCGACATTGGCATTCAGGGTGAAGTCCTTCGGCAGGCCCCAGCTGCCACCCAGGCCGAAGTACCAGCCATCGGTGCTGCTGTTCCATACATCGTTGGTGTAGGCCACCGTCAGCTTGTAGGTGTCATCCAGCGTGGTGGTGGTGATCAGCTCGTTGTAGTTCTGGTGGCTGGACTTCAGGTAGGTGTAGCGGTTCAGCAGCACGTCGACGTTGACGCGCTCGGTGACGTCCACGCCGTAGCCGATCAGGTAGTCGACCTCGGTCTTCGGATCACCTGCACCGAAGTCCACGCCCGAACCCCACACGCCGGCATACAGGCCAACCGGGCTGGTGTAGGTGAAACCGGCCTGCAGGGTCGGATCCTCGTCGGTCTGCGACACACCACGGAACAGGTAATCGGAAACAGCGGTGACGTTCCAGCTGTACGGCGATTCGTTTTCCTGGGCGCTGGCGGCGAACGGGGTGGCCAGGGTCAGGGCAGCGGCAATGGCGAGGCAGGCACGGGCGTGCTTCATGAGCGTCTCCGGTGGGGGCGGTGGCGTGGAAGGCGGGGAGCGGGCGTAGCGGCCGGAGCGGGACAGCTCCGGTTCACGAATTTTTAACCAGTTTGCTATTGCGATGCAACATGTGCCGGCCGTGGCGATGCCCCATCCGGGCCGGTCGGCAAGCGGCGATGCCCGGTAGAATCAGCGGTTTCCCCGTTCAGAGCCGTGCCCACGCCATGACCGACGCCTCCTCCGCCCTGACCCGCCACTACGCCGAGGAACTGGACGCCATCCGCGCCCAGGGCCTGTTCAAGTCCGAGCGGATCATCACCAGCCCGCAGTCGGCCGAGATCACCCTCGAGGACGGCCGCAAGGTGCTGAACTTCTGTGCCAACAACTACCTGGGCCTGGCCGACCATCCGGACCTGATCCAGGCCGCCAAGGATGCGCTGGATACCCACGGCTTCGGCATGGCCTCGGTGCGCTTCATCTGCGGTACCCAGGACCTGCACAAGCAGCTGGAGAAGCAGATCGCCGACTTCTTCGGCAAGCAGGACACCATTCTGTACGCGGCCTGTTTCGACGCCAACGGCGGCCTGTTCGAACCGCTGCTCGGTGAGAACGACGCGATCATTTCCGATGCACTGAACCACGCCTCGATCATCGACGGCGTGCGCCTGTGCAAGGCCAAGCGCTTCCGCTACGCCAACTGCGACATGGCCGACCTGGAAGCCCAGCTGCAGGCCGCCGACGCCGCCGGCTGCAAGACCAAGCTGATCACCACCGACGGCGTGTTCTCGATGGACGGCTTCATTGCGCCGCTGGACGAGATCACCGCGCTGGCGAAGAAGTACAACGCGCTGGTGCACATCGACGAATGCCACGCTACCGGCTTCCTCGGTGCCAGCGGCCGCGGCTCGGCCGAAGTGAAGGGCGTGCTGGAAAAGATCGACATCATCACCGGCACCCTGGGCAAGGCCATGGGTGGTGCACTGGGCGGCTTCACCTGCGCCAGCGCCGAGGTGATCGAGCTGCTTCGCCAGCGTTCGCGCCCGTACCTGTTCTCCAACTCGCTGCCGCCGCATGTGGTGGCCGCCGGCATCAAAGCGTTCGAGATGCTGGCCGCCGCTGACGATCTGCGCGACACCCTGGTGGAAAACACCCGCTACTTCCGCGAAAAGATGGTCGCCGCCGGTTTCGACGTGAAGCCGGGCGTACACCCGATCAGCCCGGTGATGCTGTACGACGCACCGCTGGCGCAGAAGTTCGCCCAGCGCCTGCTGGAAGAAGGCATCTACGCGATCGGCTTCTTCTTCCCGGTGGTGCCCAAGGGCCAGGCACGCATCCGTACCCAGATCAGCGCCGCACACACGCGCGAACACCTGGACCGCGCCATCGATGCGTTCACCCGCATCGGTGTCGAGCTGGGCGTGATCAAGGGTTGATCCCCACCGGCCAAAGCGTGCCGACCAAGGTCGGCACCTACCAGGCGTGAGGGCGTGCCGACCGAGGTCGGCACCTTCCCGGCATCACTTCTTTTTCTTCTTGCCCTTCGGCTCGTCCTTGCTGGCCACCACCACCGGCTTGGCGGCAGCATCCTGGCCGTTGCCCTTGGCAACGCGGATGCCGTTGGCCTTCATCCAGGCGTCGAACTCGTCGGCGGTCATCTTCTTGTCGCCGTTGCTCATGAGGAAGCGGTAGCTGCCGCGACCATCCAGTTCCGGGGTCTTCACTTCCACCACCGGGGTCTCGGCCGGCGTTTCCGCCTTGGCCACCTTCTTGTGGCCACCACAGGCGGTCAGCAGCACCATCGGCAGCAGCAGGCCTGCGCAGCGCAGGGTTTGGTTGAGGGTCGGGTGGTACATGGGCAGGCTCCGTTCGGGAAATTCAGCAGCCAGACGCCCCCTACGCCTGGAACGGTGGCCGGCAACCGCCGGCCGCGGGCGATGATCAGCCCGGTGCAGCGGCCCCCAGCCGCTGCTGGTCACTGACCTCCAGCACCCGCCACTGGCCCTTGCCGAGATCGCCGAGCTGCAGCCCGCCGATCGCAACCCGGACCAGGCGCAGCACCTGCAGGTCGAAGGCCGCCAACAGGCGGCGGATGTGGCGGTTGCGGCCCTCGTCGAGGACCACCTCCAGCCACGCGGTCTTATCGCCGCTGCGCAGCACGCGCACAGCCTGGGCGACGAGGAACTCGCCCTCGTCGTCCACGCCGGCCTGCAGGGCCGCCAGCGTGGCGTCATCGGGCAGGCGGTCGACCTGCACGTGGTAGGTCTTGTCCGGCCCGGTCTGCGGGTCGGTCAGGCGCGCCGCCCATTGCGGATCGTTGCTGAACAGCAACAACCCTTCACTGGCCTTGTCCAGGCGCCCGACCGGCGCGATCCACGGCAGGCCGGCACCATCGAAGCAGCGGTACACGGTGTCGCGGCCACGTTCGTCCTGCGCGGTGGTCACCACCCCACGCGGTTTGTTGAGCATCAGGTACAGGCGCTGCGGCGCGCCCATCGGCTGGCCATCGACCTCGATCGGCGGCGCCGGCTGCCCAATCGGGAATTCGGGATCCCGCACGATGCGGCCGGAGACGCGCACGCGGCCATCGGCGATCCAGCGCGCGGCCTCGCTGCGCGAACACACACCGGCCTTGGACAGCACGCGCGCCAGGCCATGACGGACACCGGCGGCTGTGGCAGCGGGAGTCGCACGCCCACGCGGTGCGTGGGAGCGGGCGGCGGGGGCGGCAGGTGGGCGGCGCGTGCGCAAGCCTCTGCTCCCCGCGGTGCTTACTTCTTGTCGACCGGCTTGGTCTCAGCCGGTGCTTCGGCCGGGGCCGGAGTGGCGGCCGGAGCCGGACGCGCCTTGACCACACGCACGCCACGCGCCTTCATCCAGGCGTCGAACTCTTCGGCGGTCATGCGCTTGCCGTTCTGGCTCATGTCGAAGCGCCAGGGCGTGTTGTCGAATTCGGTCTGCGGCTTGTAGGCCGCCGGATCGTTCGGCTTCACTGCCGGGGCGCTCGGAATGGCCTTGGCGATGTTCTGGCAACCATCGATGCGCAGGCGCTGCAGCACCTGGTCCAGCGACTGCGACGGATCGTAGTTGCTGCTCAGCACGCCGGCCGGCATGCCCAGCTGGTTGCCACGGATGTAGAGCTCGTCGGCCACCGGCGCGATGGTCGTGGCCGGCAACGGCAGCGGCGAGGCGCTGGTGTTGACCGAGCAATCGACCGCAGCGTGGGCGGCGGGAACCAGGGCCAGCGCCAGGAAGGCGGCCGATGCAGAGCGCAGCATGAAGGGCATCCAGGAAAGGAAGTGACGCGGCGAGTTTAGCAATGCCGCGACAGCTTTCAAGCGCCACTTTCAATGAATACGGCAACTCATTGGTTTTACGGATAAAAACCCGACGAACGGTTGTTCCCGGACCGACGAACACGCGGATTCCGGGCCGCAGAAACAACAAGACCCGGCCGAAGCCGGGTCCTGCTGTGTCCTACTGGCAGAGCGTCAGAACTTAGTTCTGCACGTTCAGCTCGGTACGACGGTTCTTGGCGCGACCTTCCGGGTTGTCCGAACCATCCGGGTTGGTGTTCGGAGCAATCGGACGGCTCTCGCCGTAGCCGATCGGGCCGACCAGGCGACCGGCGTCAACGCCGTTCTTGGTCAGGTAGTTGTACACGGCGGTAGCGCGACGCTCCGACAGCTTCTGGTTGTAAGCGTCGGTACCCTTCGAGTCGGTGTGACCGGCAACTTCAACGCGCAGATCCGGGTAACGCTTCAGGATCTCGGTGGCTTCGCTCAGGATCGCCACGGCGTCCGGACGCAGGTTCGACTTGTCGAAGTCGAAGTTGACGCCCTTCAGGTCGATGGAGACCGGCACCGGGCAACCGTCCGGACCGATGGTCTGACCCGGCTGCGAGTTCGGGCACTTGTCGTCGCAGTTGTTGACGCCGTCACCGTCGTCATCCAGGTCGGCGCAGCTCGGGGCAACCGGAGCCGGAGCCGGAGCAGCCGCGACCGGAGCCGGGCCCAGCGGGATCACGACGCCGACCGAAGCCAGCACGTCACCGAACCAGTCTTCCTTCGGAGCGGCAACGCTCTGGTCGTCGAAGTCAGCGCGGTAGGCCACTTCGGCGCGGACAGCAACGCGCTTTTCGAAGGTGGTCTGCAGGCCGACGCCCAGCTTGGCGGCAACGTTGCCGTCCTTACGCTGGCGCGGACCGTTGGCATTCAGCGCCGGGTACTCTTCTTCCGACTTCTGGTAGCCCAGGCCACCGACGATGTACGGGTTCCAGCCGCGGCCTTCCTTGATGAAGTGGCGACGCAGGTCCAGCGAGACGCCGTACTGCGACCAGTTCAGGTCCTTGTTCGAATCGAAGTTCGGGTTCTGATAGTTCAGCTCACCGTCCAGCGACCAGTTCGGGCTGATGAACTTGCCCAGGCCCAGGGTCACGAACGGAGCGTCATTGGTCAGACGGTCGCTGTCCTGGAAGTTGAAGCCGGCCGAACCGGTCAGGTACCAGCGGTCATCGAACTCCTGCGCCGAAGCTGCCTGGGCAAAAGCCAGGCCGCCCAGCAGCGCGGCAGTAAGGATCTTCTTGTTCATTGAGTACAGCTCCTATTTCGGGGGTATGAAACCGGTAGAGGCATGGGCCAGCACAAGTGCGTCGATGTACGACAGCCGATTCAGCACGCCACCGCCGCGAACATTATGCTCAGGCGGGTGAAGGCCATGTTAACAGTCCCGTAACATGTGAAGTGTTGCGCCCGACCGTCCGCCGGTCCGACGTTGAAACCCTATACAGGATGATGAAAATCCGCAAGACCCTCACGCTGCAAGGGTTTGACGGGGTTTAGGCGGGGAAAACGACATATTGCGCGGCGCGCTGCATCAAACGGTTCAGCGCGTCTGCGGAAACGTGAGGAACCTTATGATGGAGCCACGAACCCAGCCGGAGCCGTGATGAAAGCCGTCGCCCTGAGTCGTGAATCCGCCCCTGCCCTGTGCGATATCCACCTGCCTCCGCCGCTGCCTCCCCGGGGGCGTGACCTGCTGGTCCGGGTCGAGGCGGTTTCAGTCAACCCCGTCGATGGCAAGCAGCGTGCCAGCACGGATCCGGCCACGCTCCAGGCACCCCGCGTGCTGGGTTGGGACGCTGCCGGCGTGGTCGAGGCAATCGGCGACGAGGCGAGCCTGTTTGCCTCCGGTGACGAGGTTTATTACGCAGGCGATGTCACCCGCCCCGGCTGCAATGCGCAGTACCACTGGGTGGATGAACGCCTGGTCGCGCGCAAGCCAACCACGCTGGATTTCGCTGAAGCCGCAGCGCTGCCGCTGACCACGCTCACCGCCTGGGAGCTGCTGTTCGAGCGCATGCCGCTGCGGCTGGACGATCGCCGCCACGCCGGCCAGCACCTGCTGGTGATCGGCGGTGCGGGCGGGGTCGGCTCGATGGCAATCCAGCTGGCCCGCCATGCGGGTTTCGAGGTGATCGCCACGGCGTCGCGCGAGGCCTCGGCCGACTGGTGCCGGCAGATGGGTGCCCGGCACGTGATCGACCACCGGCAACCACTTCAGGCCCAGCTGCAGGCGCTGGGCATCGACACGGTGCAGGTCGCACTCAACCTGGCCGACACCGATCACTACTGGGACGAACTGGGCCTGCTGCTGGCGCCGCAGGGACATGTGGGCCTGATCGTCGAGCCGCGTGGGCCGCTGCGCATCGGCGATCCCTACAAAGCCAAGTGCATCGGCATCCACTGGGAGTTCATGTTCGCGCGCTCGCGCTTTGCCACTGCCGACTGCATCGAGCAGCACCGCATCCTCAGCCGCACGGCCAGCATGATCGATGCCGGCCAGCTGCGCGGCACCCTCAGTGAAAGCCTGGGCCCGATCAATGCGGCAAATCTGGACATCGCGCATCAGCGCCTGGCCAGCGGACGCACGGTGGGCAAGCTGGCGCTGGCAGGCTGGGGCGACTGAGCCAGGCTGGAACGCCGATGTAAAGCCGAGCCCATGCCCGGCCGTGCGGTCTGATCGTAGCGTCGGGGGGGGGGGCCGGGTTCAAAAGGCGCACTCGGGCACCCGCCGCCACCAGCTAGCGGGGGGGGGGT
>NZ_JAWIRU010000009.1:36336-37193 GCF_036320025.1 Stenotrophomonas sp. SMYL86 | reverse complement strand
TACAGCCGTCCCCTGGCCGGGCCGTGGGTTCTGTACGTCGCGTCGGGGGGGCTCGACTGATTCATCAGGAGCAGTCGAGCACGCTCGACGACACTGTAGCGGCGGATTGGTCGGCATCTGTATCTATGGAAGTGACTGGATCGGGATTACGGTGGAAACAGATTCCTCTCCCCCGAGACCGCCATGCCCACCGCCCTGCCCTTGCGCCTGCTGCAACTGATCACCGGCCTGTTCCTGTACGGCTTCGGCGCCTCGCTGATGATCCGTGCGGCCATCGGCGTGGCGCCCTGGGATGTCCTGTCACAGGGCATCGCCGCGCAGACGCCGCTGTCGTTCGGGCTGGCCACCAACGTGATCGGTGCGCTGGTGTTGCTGCTGTGGTGGCCGCTGCGGCAGAAACCGGGTGTCGGCACCGTGCTCAACGTGATGCTGATCGGCCCCTCCGCGCAGTTCGGGCTATGGCTGCTGCCGCCGGCCGTCGGCCTTGGCTGGCAGCTGGCGATGTTCTGCGCGGGCATGCTGCTGGTCGCGCTGGCCACCGGCCTGTACATCGGCGCCAGGCTTGGCCCTGGCCCGCGCGACGGCCTGATGACCGGCCTGCATGCCCGCACCGGCTGGCCGATCTGGAAAGTGCGCAGCCTGATCGAGGGCAGCGTGCTGCTGCTGGGCTGGTGGCTGGGCGGCAATGTTGGGCTCGGCACCCTCGCCTTCGCCCTGCTGATCGGTCCGCTGTGTGGTGTCACGCTGGGCTGGTTCGGGATCGGTCGCACCCCGGTAGTGGGGGGGGGGGGGGGGGCGCCGCCGGGCCCCCCCCCCCCCCCCCGCGCCCCCCCCCCCCGCGGCGCACCCCCCCCCCC
>NZ_JAWIRU010000009.1:19882-36326 GCF_036320025.1 Stenotrophomonas sp. SMYL86 | reverse complement strand
GCTGGGCTGGTGCGGGATCGGTCGCACCCCGGTAGGGCCGGCCGCTGGCCGGCAGCCGCAGTCCCCCTGATCTGCCCAGGATCCCGGCCAGCGGCCGGCACTACCCCCCGGAGTTCGGGGGGAGCGCCGCAGGCGCGGGGGCGTGGAGGCCGGTAAGTGGGGCCCGCGGTTCGCGCAGCGAATTGCGGGAGCGACAGCACGCACGTGCCGAGCGTACCCGGCCAGCGGCCGGCACTACCCAAAGGCCGGCCCTTGCCCCGGCCGCCGTTTCGCGGCACGCTTCGCGCTTCCGTACGCAAGCGTATCGACAATGTCGCCAGCCAACGAAAGCGCCTACCCCCATCTGTTCGCCCCGCTGGACCTGGGCTTCACCCAGCTGCGCAACCGCGTATTGATGGGCTCGATGCACACCGGCCTGGAGGATCGCGCCCGCGACTTCCCGCGGCTGGCGGCCTACTTCGCCGAACGCGCCGAGGGCGGTGTCGGCCTGATCGTCACCGGTGGCTTCGCGCCGAACGTGGTCGGCTGGCTGAAGCCGTTCGGCGGCAAGCTGTCCTGGCCCTGGGAAGTACGCCCGCACCGTCAGCTCACCGCCGCCGCGCACCAGCACGGCGCGAAGATCTGCCTGCAGCTGCTGCATGCCGGCCGCTATGCCTACCACCCTCTGTCGGTGGCGCCGTCGAAGCTGAAGGCACCGATCAACCCGTTCACCCCGCGTGCGTTGTCGGCCAGCGGCGTCGAGCGGCATATCGCCGACTACGCACGCAGCGCGAAGCTGGCCCGCGAGGCAGGCTACGACGGTGTGGAAGTGATGGGCTCGGAGGGCTACCTCATCAACGAGTTCATCGCCCCGCGCACCAACAAGCGCACCGACCGCTGGGGCGGCGATGCCAACCAGCGCATGCGCTTCGCGGTCGAGATCGTGCGCCGCATCCGCGAGGCCTGTGGCCCGGACTTCATCATCATCTACCGCCTGTCGCTGGTGGACCTGGTGGAAGACGGCAGCAACTGGGAGGAGATCGTGCAGCAGGCGCAGGCCATCGAGGCCGCCGGCGCGACGATCATCAATTCCGGCATCGGCTGGCACGAAGCCCGTATTCCGACCATTGCCACCTCGGTGCCGCGCGCCGCCTTCGCCGGGGTCACCGCCAAGCTCAAGCCGCATGTGAAGGTGCCGCTGGTGGCGACCAACCGCATCAACATGCCCGACGTCGCCGAGCGCATCCTTGCCAGCGGCGGTGCCGACATGGTGTCGCTGGCGCGTCCGCTGCTGGCCGACCCGCAATGGCCCAACAAGGCCCGTGCCGGCCGCGCCGAGGCGATCAACACCTGCATCGCCTGCAACCAGGCCTGCCTGGACCACGTGTTCGAGAACAAGCTGGCCAGCTGCCTGGTCAATCCGCGCGCCGCCCACGAGACCGAGCTGGTCTATCGCCCCACCGCCACGCCGAAGAAAGTTGCCGTGGTCGGTGCTGGCCCGGCAGGCCTGGCGTGTGCCACCGTCGCTGCCCAGCGCGGCCACCAGGTCACCCTGTTCGATGCCAACGAGGAGATCGGCGGCCAGTTCAACGTGGCCAAGCGCATCCCCGGCAAGGAAGAGTTCCACGAGACCCTGCGCTACTTCCGCCACACGCTGGCCGAAACCGGCGTGCAGCTGCGCCTCGGCACCCGCGCCGATGCCGCCACCCTGGCCGGCTTCGACGAGGTGGTGCTGGCCACCGGCATCACCCCGCGCAAGGTCGACTTCCCCGGCGCCGACCACGCCAAGGTGGTCAGCTACCTGGACGTGCTGCTGGGCCGGGTTGAAGTGGGCACCAATGCGGCGATCATCGGCGCCGGCGGCATCGGCTTCGATGTCGGCGAGTTCCTCAGCCACGCAGGTGAGTCACCCTCCCTCGACCCGCAACGCTGGATGGCCGAATGGGGCGTGGACAGCGCGTTCGAGGCCCGCGGCTCGCTGGGCCGGCCCGAGGTCGAGGCGTCACCGCGTCGGCTCTGGCTGCTGCAGCGCAGCCCGGGCAAGCCCGGCGCGCGACTGGGCAAGACCACTGGCTGGATTCACCGCGCCACACTGAAGGCCAAGGGCGTGCGCATGCTCGGTGGCGTCGAGTACCTGGGCGTGGACGACGAGGGCCTGCGCATCCGCGTGGAAGGCAGCGAACAGCTGCTGCCGGTCGACCATGTGGTGATCTGCGCCGGGCAGGAACCGAACCGTGCATTGCAGGCCGAACTGCAGGCCGCCGGCATCAACGCGCAGCTGATCGGGGGTGCCGATGTGGCCGCCGAACTGGATGCGAAGCGGGCCATCGACCAGGGCAGCCGGGTGGCCGCCGCGCTCTGATGAGCGCCTGAATGGGGGGCGGAATGTGATTTCCGTCACCCCTGCCGAACCTGAATGTCAAGCCGGGCGGTTCACGATGCGTTCGGCTATCCCCCCCTACCTTGCGCCATCTTTCCGCTCACCAGCCAGTTTCCGGTGAGCCGGCGCAGCCCCTCGATCGGTACTGATCGTTTCTTTTGGGGCTGCCCACGGGGCGGCCCCGATGGCCGCCTCCCCATGACGCCAAGTCGTACCCCGCCTCCCGTCGCCCCCGCGGCCGGAACCGGAGCGTGCGGCCCATACGGAGCAAGGAGTTATATGAAACTGGCCTGGATTCTCTGGCTGTCGCAGTTGTTGCCTCAGCCGGCCGCTGATTCATTGTGTTTGAGCACCACCGTTTACCTGGAAGCCCGCGACCAGACCCTGCGTGGCCAGCAGGCCGTCGCCGAGGTCGCCCTGCGCCGCCTCGACAGTGGCCTGTGGGGCGACTCCATGTGCCAGGTGGTCACCGCGCGCAAGCAGTTCGCACCGACCATCGTCTCGCCCGGCACCCAACTGGGCAATGATGCGGCCTGGAGCGAGGCGATGAACGTGGCCTTCGACGCCGAGCGCAACTGGGCGCTGCCGGCCGGCGAGCGCCGCGAGATCGTGCCCGGTGCCAGCCACTTCGCCGCGCTGTCCATTGCCAGCCCGAACTGGCGCAATGCCTACCAGGTGGCCACCATCGGCGATCACACCTTCTATAAGGTGCAGAACCTCAAGCCGCGGCAGTCGTAACGATCCGTGCTGGCGGCAGCGTTGCCGCCCGCTGGCAAGCTCTGGGATAGTGGGCGTTTCCCGCCCGCATCACCTGGAGTTCCCATGAAGCTGTACAGCAAGCCCGGTGCCTGTTCCACCGCCGACCACATCGCCCTGCAGTGGACCGGCCAGCCGTTCGAGGTTGAGCTGCTGAACAAGGACACCCTGAAGGGCCCGGAATTCCTCAAGATCAATCCGGCCGGTGCCGTCCCCGCACTGGTCGACGGCGACTTCGTGCTGCTGCAGAACGCCGCGATCATGGGCTATATCGCCGACAGCTTCCCGCAGGCCGGCCTCGGCGGCGACGGCAGCCCGCGCCAGCGCGCCGAAGCCACCCGCTGGCTGGCCTTCGTCAATTCCGATGTGCATCCGGCCTTCTCGCCACTGTTCGCGCCGGGCAAGTTCATTGCCGACGAGAGCCAGTTCGATGCGATCCGCGCCGCCGCGCACAAGCGCCTGCGCGCCCTGTTCGAGACCGCCGACAAGCAGCTGGCCGACAAGCCGTGGCTGGCCGGCTTCCGCAGCTTCGCCGACCCGTACTTCTACATCACGCTGCGCTGGGCCGCCGGCACCAAGGTCGACCTGTCCGGCCTGGACAACCTGGCCGCCTACAAGGCGCGCATGGATGCCGATGCCGGCGTGCAGGCCGCGCTGAAGGCCGAAGGCCTGGCCTGAGCCAGACCATGGGTCGGAGCCGTCTGCACAGCAGACGGCTCTGCCCCCATCGGTGCAATCGCCACACTCAGCCGATCTGGCGGATCACTTCGCCCTTGGCATCGCGCAGGTAGGTGGGCACCACTTCGATGCGCAGCGCCGCCGCCACCGGGTAGATGCCGCGCTCGGCACGCACGCCCGCCAAGGCTTCCAGACCCGTCTCGTCCAGTGCCCAGCGCGCGCTGTCGGCCGATACCTCGCCGGTTTCACCGCGCGCGGCCGGAATGAATTCCCACTGCCGCTCGCGGCTGACCAGTTCCAGTGATTTGCCGTGGCGCAGGCGCAATGGCAGCAGCTCGCACACGCTGGCCACCTGGCCCGCACCGAGCACCAGGGTGGTGACGCCCGCCTCCTGGCGCCAGTCCAGCGTCTCGATGAACAGCATACCGGTGCTGGAGCCCTCGCGCTCGCTGCCGGTCTGCACCTGTGCAGCCAATGCCGGATCCTCCAGCAGGTTGCCGCGATGCAGGTCGCTGATCCACAGCGGCATCGCCGGTTGCAGCGCCTGCAGCACGCCGCGCGTCGACCAGCGCTTGACCGCTTCCATCTCCTCATCGGTCAGCCCGACCAGCTGCAGGAACTGCAGGTGGCCATTGGCGGTGTCGCGTGCGGGCAACTGCGGATCTGCGACGAAGGCCAGATGGCACAAGCGCGTGTTGGTCTCCAACGCGATCGGGCCGTTGGCGTTGAGGTGATGGCCATCCTCGAACACGTTGCCACTGCCGAACACATAGCGCGCCAGGTTCTGCAGCAGGTTCATCGGCCACACCGGTGGCGTGCTGCCGGCGTTCTCACCGGCGTCGGCAGCGAGGCGGAAGGTCAGCTCGAAACCATAGCCACTGGCGGTGGCATCACTGCTCTCCTTGGCGTACAGCTCGGAGAAGCCGTAGGTGATGTAATGCCAATGCGGTACCGGCGCATCCGCCCAGTACACGCTGATGCCATCGAGCGGATCCTGGCCACCGAGCGTGTACGGAAGCGCGGTGCCGAAGTGACGCGGTTCCTGCCCGGCATACAGCGGCGCCAGCGCCGCATTGATCGCGTCCCAGCCGGGGGTATCGGTGTCGTCGTGGTCGTCCTGCACGCGGGACTCCTTGTGGGGAAGTGAACCGATCACTTTACGCGGTGGCTCAGGCCTGCACGACCTCGCCGCCGCCATTGACCACGGCCGCCTGGGTCTCCTGCCACCAGCGCTGCGCCAGCGCCGGGCTGCGTGCCTTGCCCACCGCCGCCAGCAGTTCCGGGCACAGGCGTTCCAGTGCCAGCGCATCGGTGCAGCGTTCGATCTTCAACTGCATGAAATAGCCCTTCAGGCCCAGATGCCGACGCACGGCCTCACTCATCGCGTCGTACAGCTGCTGGTACAGCGCCGGATCCTGTTCGCGGCCGGTACTGATGCCGCGCGCCGGTGTGGCTTCGGCACTGCCACCGATCACTTCGATCAGGCCCTGCGCGGCCAACTGCTCCAGTGCATCCGGCGGTGCCCGCAGGCCTTCGAACAGGCCGCGCAATTCAGTGTCATCGCGATGGCCGTCGACCATCAGCAGGATCGAACGCAGTGCCGCCGGCAGGCGCCGCCCCCGGTCTTCGATTTCCTGACGGCCAGCAGCCGTCTTGGCGTGCAGCAAAGCCATTGCCTCCCCCCAATCCTCGATGCGCAATGCCAGCGCGCCCTGGCGGGCACGCTCCCCTGTGTGCCATCCCCGGACGGCACGCGCCTTCCCCGGCGCGCGCCGCGTATTGCAGGTCGATGACAGGCCGAGCTTAGCGCAAGTGCTGCGGGTAGTGGCGGGGGCGGGGGGGCCCCCCGCGGGCTGGTGGTGGGGGGGGGGGCGCGGGCGGCGCGCCGGGGCCCCCCCCCCCCCCGCTCGGGCGGGCCCCCCCCCCCCCCCCCCCCCACTACCAGGTCAACGTCCCAGCGCGCGGCGGATCTCCTCCAGCGCGCTGGGGTCGTCCAGCGTCGACAGGTCACCCGGGTCGCGCTGCTCGGCCAGCGCCTGCAACGAGCGCCGCAGCAGCTTGCCAGAGCGGGTCTTGGGCAAGGCATTGACCACGTGCACGTGCGCCGGGCGCGCGACCGCACCAAGCGAAGTCGTCACCGTCGCCATCATCTCGGCCACCACCGGCGCCGGATCCTCGCCATCGAGCCCCTGCTTGAGAGTGACGAACACCAGCGGCACCTGCCCCTTCAGTTCGTCCTTGACCCCGATCACCGCCGCCTCGGCCACGCGCGGATGACTGGAAATGGCCTCCTCGATCTCGCGCGTGCCCAGGCGGTGCCCGGCCACGTTGATCACATCGTCGGTACGGCCGAGGATGAAGGTATAACCATCGTCGTCACGGATCGCCCAGTCCAGCGAGCTGTACAGCAGCTCCTTGAAGTGGCTGAAGTAGCTCTGCAGGAAACGGCTGTCGTCGTTCCACACCGTGCTCATGCAGCCCGGCGGCAGCGGCGGCGACACCACCAGCACGCCCTTCTGCCCCGGTGCCACTTCCTCGCCGGTGTTCTCGTCGATCACCTTCATCCGGTAGCCGAGATTGGGGAACCCGGGCGAGCCGAAACGCACCGGCTTCATCTCCAGGCCCGGCAGCAGGGTCAGTGCCGGCCAGCCGGTTTCGGTCTGCCAGTAGTTGTCGATGATCGGCTTGCCGAGCGCTTCGCTGATCCAGTGCGCGGTCGGTTCGTCCAGCGGCTCGCCGGCCAGGAACAGGTACTTCAGCGCGCCCAGGTCGTGGCGATGGATGAAGTCCGCGTCGTGCTTCTTCAGCACGCGGATGGCGGTGGGCGACGAGAACATCGTGCGCACGTTGTACTGCTCGCACAGCGCCCACCAGATGCCCGGATCCGGGTTGGTCGGCAGCCCTTCGTAGAGCAGCGAGGTGCAGCCGCCGATCAGCGGGCCGTACACGTTGTAGGAATGGCCGACCGCCCAGCCGACGTCGGAGGTGGAGAACATCACCTGGCCCGGCCTGCAGTCGAACACCGTTTCCATCGACTGCGCCATCGCCACCGCATAGCCCCCCACATCGCGCTGCACGCCCTTCGGCTTGCCGGTGGTGCCGGAGGTATACAGCAGATAGCTCGGCTCGCTCGCTTCCAGCCACTGCACCGGCACGTCGACTTCACCGATCTGCGCACGCAGCTCGGCGTAGTCCACATCGCGGCCCGGCACGCGTGGTTCGGCGGCATCCAGCCCACGCGACACGATCAGCACGTGCGGCGGTGGCGACGTGGCTTCGGCGCAGGCGGCGTCGACCATCGGCTTGTACGGAATCAACTTGCCACCGCGCATGCCGGCATCGGCGGCGATCAGCAGCTTGGGCTTGGCGTCGTCGATGCGCAGCGCCAGGTTGTGCGCGGCAAAGCCACCGAACACGACCGAATGCACGGCGCCGATGCGCGCACAGGCGAGCATCGCGAATACCGCCTCGGCCATGTTCGGCATGTAGATCACCACGCGATCGCCGTGGCCGACGCCGAGGTGGTTGAGCACGGCGGCGAAGTCGTTCACTTCGCGATACAGCTGGCGATAGGTGATTTCGCGGGTGCTGTTGGTTTCGGTGGAAATGGCGACCAGTGCGAGCTGGTCGGCGCGCTCGGCCAGGTGGCGGTCGACGGCGTTGTAGCAGAGATTGGTTTCACCACCGACGAACCAGCGCCGGAACGGCGGGTTGCTGTAGTCGAGCACCTGCTGCGGCGGTTTGTGCCAATGGATGCGCTTGGCTTCCTCGCCCCAGAAGGCCTCCGGCTCGTCGATCGAGCGACGGTAGGTTTCCTCGTAGTTCATGACGCAGCCCTCCCAGACAAAGTCATGGGTTCGAGGATAGTCCGGCGCTGGCGCGCGGGCCGCCCTACCTTGGTAGGGGGTGGGGTTCTGTTCTGCAGGGCTTGCAGCCCTGCACCTGCAGAGGCCGAAGCAACAGCAGAAGCTGGTTTCCTGGGGGATGGCGGGGTGGGGGGGGGGGGGGGGGGGGGGGGGGGGGGGCCGGGGGGGGGGGGGGGGGGGCGCGGCCGGCGGCGCCCCCCCCCCCCCCCCCCCCCCCCCCCCCCCCCCCGCCTTCGACAGTTTCCTGCGATCTGTCGGAAAGGCGTATTGCTCTGGTAGATGTCGACCTTGGTCGACTGCTCTGGTGGGTGTCGACCTTGGTCGACACGGTAGATCCACGCCATGCGTGGATGATTCATTCGATATCTGACAGAAGAATCGTGTCGACCAAGGTCGACACCTACCAACAGCCGCGCGGAACAAAGCCGCAGTTACCAACAGCCGCGGGAACCTGTCGAAGGTGGGACGGTGTCGGAGTGCGGGGTGTCAGCCGCATGGATGCGGCTGCCAAGCCTACAGGGACGTACTTGCGGCGTCCCCGCACTCCGACACCGTCCCGCCAACCCACGGATAGCCCGCTTCTGACGTTGACGTTGATTCTGCAGGTGCAGGGCTGCAAGCCCTGCCGAGCCCCTAGAACGGAGTCGCGGACTCGAACGCGAGCGGCTCGCCCGTCACTGGATGGGTGAACCGCAGGCTGCGCGCATGCAGATGCACACGCTGCGCCGGCGCGGCGTCATACAGCACATCGCCAACGATGGGATGGCCGAGACTGGCCATGTGCAGGCGCAGCTGATGGCTGCGGCCAGTGATCGGTTCCAACGCCACGCGGGTGCGCTGCGCTTCAACATCACGTGCCATTACGTGCCAACGTGTCAGCGCCGGTTTGCCGCGTTCGTGATCGACCATCTGCTTCGGCCGGTTCGGCCAGTCCACGATCAACGGCAGGTCCACTTCGCCGGCATCGCCTTCAGGCAGCCCCTCCACGATCGCTTCGTAACGCTTGCCAACCTGGCGCTGCTCGAACTGCATCGACAACGCCACCTGCATGTCCTTCCCGCGCGCATGCAGCAGCAGGCCGGAGGTCACCTGGTCCAGGCGGTGCACGGTCAGTGCATCCGGGTACAGCGCCTGCAGGCGCGCGACCACGCAGTCCTGGTTCTCGGCGCTGCGGCCAGGCACGGACAGCAGGCCGGCCGGCTTCTCGGCCACCAGCAGCGCGTCGTCGATGTAATGCAGGTGGATCATCAGTTCCTGTATTCCTCAAACAGCAACGGGGAAGCCTGAGCTTCCCCGTTGCTGCGTACCGACCAGCGGTCGGTACCTACCTTGATGGAAGACGTACCGGCTCGCGCCGGTACCGCCTGCATCAGCCCAGCAGGTGGGCGACGCCGGCGCGCTCTTCTTCCAGCTCGGCCAGGGTCTTGTCGATGTACTTCTGGCTGAAGTCGTCGATCGGCAGATCCTTGACCAGGGTGTACTTGCCGTTCTCGGTGGTCACGGCGAAGCCGAAGATCACGCCTTCCGGAATGCCGTAGGAACCGTCGGACGGCACGCCCATGGTGACCCACTTGCCGTTGCTGCCCAGCACCCAGTCACGCACATGGTCGATGGCTGCGTTGGCGGCCGAAGCAGCCGAGGACGAGCCACGGGCTTCGATGATCGCCGCGCCGCGCTTGCCGACGGTCGGGATGAAGGTGTTGGCGTTCCACTCCTGGTCGTTGATCGCATCGGCGATCGACGCACCATCGGCGGCGGCGAAACGGTAGTCCGGGTACATGGTCGGGCTGTGGTTGCCCCAAACGACCAGCTTCTCCATGCCACCGACCGGCTTGCCGAGCTTGGTCGACAGCTGGCTCAGCGCGCGGTTGTGGTCCAGGCGCAGCATGGCGGTGAAGTTCTCCGGCTTCAGGTCCGGGGCCGACTTCATCGCGATGTAGGCGTTGGTGTTGGCCGGGTTACCGACCACCAGCACCTTCACGTCACGGCTGGCGACCTTGTTCAGCGCCGCGCCCTGGGCGGTGAAGATCTTGGCGTTTTCCAGCAGCAGGTCCTTGCGCTCCATGCCCGGGCCACGCGGACGTGCGCCGACCAGCAGAGCGATGTCGGCGTCCTTGAACGCGACTTCGGCATCATCGGTGCCGACCATGCCGGCCAGCAGCGGGAAGGCGCAGTCTTCCAGCTCCATCATCACGCCCTTCAGGGCGGCCTGGGCCTTGTCGACCGGCAGTTCCAGCAGCTGCAGGATGACCGGCTGGTCCTTGCCCAGCATTTCGCCGGAGGCGATGCGGAACAGCAGGGCATAACCGATCTGGCCGGCGGCGCCGGTCACGGCAACACGAACGGGTGCTTTCATGGGGGTTTCCTCTTGCTTGCAAGCGTTTGATGGGACGCCGCGGGCGTGGCCACGCAGGCCTGGCGGGCGGCGGGGAACAGGGAAACGGCCACCCGAGGGTGGCCGTTTCGAAGGGGGATCAGGCGGCGAGGTGCTTGTTCCACTCCGCGACGCGCTCGGCCTGGGCGGCCAGCACGGCGTCGACGTCGCCTTCCAGGGTGATCGAATGGATCACGTCGCCCTGCTTGACCGAATCGACGATGGCCTGGCCTTCCAGGACCTTGCCGAAGACGGTGTGGCGGCCGTCCAGCCAGTCGGTCTTGATGTGGGTGATGAAGAACTGGCTGCCGTTGGTGTTCGGGCCGGCGTTGGCCATCGACAGCGAGCCGACCTCGTGCTTCACGCCATTCTTCTCGTCTTCGAACTTGTAGCCCGGGCCGCCGGTGCCACGACCCTGCGGGCAGCCGCCCTGGATCATGAAGTCGGCGATCACGCGGTGGAAGATCAGGCCGTCATAGAAACCGTGCTTGACCAGGTTCACGAAGTTGGCCACGGTCAGCGGCGCCTTGTCGGCGAACAGCTCGACCTTGATCGGGCCCTGGGTGGTGTCGAAAGTGGCGATGAGGGACATGAAGATCCTTGATGCAGATGGGGAACGCGTCTAGCCACCTAGTTTACACCTGCCTCGTGGCGGCGGCGGCTTCGACCATGGGCGCAGATCCGGGCTTCAGCCACGGGACGGGGTGCCCCGCGGTGCAGGCCAGGCGGCCTCGACCGGCGCCGCGGCCCCCCAGCTGAATGGGCCCCATGACGGGTGTGAAATCCACCTTTTCGCGAATCGTCAAGTTCGACGTATAATGTTGGACTTCTTTTTCCAAATCCGGCGCCGACTGGCCCCCTTTCGTATGTCCATCGAAAATCTTCGCAACATCGCCATCGTCGCCCACGTCGACCATGGCAAGACCACCCTGGTCGACCAGCTGCTGAAGCAGTCCGGCACCCTGTCCGAGCGTACCGTCCTCGCCGAGCGCGTGATGGACAGCAACGACCAGGAAAAGGAACGCGGCATCACCATCCTGGCCAAGAACACCGCCATCACCTGGGAAGACAAGAAGACCGGCATCAAGAACCGGATCAACATCGTCGACACCCCCGGCCACGCCGACTTCGGTGGTGAGGTCGAGCGCGTGCTGTCGATGGTCGACACCGTGCTGATCCTGGTCGATGCGATGGACGGCCCGATGCCGCAGACCCGCTTCGTGACCCAGAAGGCCTTCGCGATGGGCTTCAAGCCGATCGTCGTGGTCAACAAGGTCGACCGTCCGGGCGCCCGTCCGGAATGGGTGATCGACCAGGTCTTCGACCTGTTCGACAAGCTCGGCGCCACCAACGAGCAGCTGGACTTCCCGATCGTCTACGCCTCCGGCCTGAACGGCTACGCTGGCCTGGAAGACACCGTGCGCGACGGCGACATGACCCCGCTGTACGAAGCGATCATGCAGCACGCGCCGCGTCCGGAAGTGGACCCGGAAGGCCCGTTCCAGATGCGCATCAGCCAGCTGGACTACAACAACTTCGTGGGCGTGATCGGCATCGGCCGCATCCAGCGCGGCACCCTGAAGAAGAACATGCAGGTCGCGGTCATCGACCGTGAAGGCAAGAAGCGCAACGGCAAGGTGCTGCAGGTACTGGGCTTCATGGGCCTGGAGCGCATCGAGCAGGATACCGCCGAGGCCGGCGACATCGTGGCCATCTCCGGCATCCAGGAGCTGACCATCTCCGACACCATCTGCGCCCCGGATACCCCGGAAGCGCTGCCGGCGCTGACCGTCGACGAGCCGACCATCTCGATGACCTTCCAGGTCAACAACTCGCCGTTCGCCGGCAACAAGGACCTGTCCGGTGGCAAGTTCCTGACCAGCCGCCAGATCAAGGACCGCCTGGACCGTGAAAAGGTCCACAACGTGGCCCTGAAGGTCGAGCAGCTGGAAGACGCCGACAAGTTCCTGGTCTCCGGCCGTGGCGAACTGCACCTGTCGGTGCTGATCGAGAACATGCGTCGCGAGGGCTACGAGCTGGCCGTGTCGCGCCCGGAAGTGATCATCAAGGAAATCGACGGCCAGATGATGGAGCCGATCGAGCAGCTGGTGGTGGACATCGAAGAAATCCACCAGGGCGGCGTGATGGAAAAGCTGGGCACCCGCAAGGGCCAGCTGAAGAACATGGAATCGGACGGCAAGGGCCGCGTGCGCCTGGAATACTCGATCCCGGCCCGTGGCCTGATCGGTTTCCAGAACGAGTTCAAGACCCTGACCCAGGGTTCGGGCCTGCTGTTCCACGTGTTCGACCACTACGGCCCGAAGGAACAGGGCGCGATCGCCAAGCGCATCAACGGCGTGATGATCGCCAATGCGCCGGGCACCACGCCGGCCTACTCGCTGGGCCCGCTGCAGGAGCGCGGCAAGCTCTTCGCTGCTGAAGGCGACAACGTGTATGAAGGTCAGCTGGTCGGCATCCACTCCAAGGACAACGACCTGACCGTCAACGCGATCAAGACCAAGCCGCTGACCAACATGCGCGCTTCGGGCAAGGACGATGCGATCCAGCTGACCCCGGCGATCAAGTACTCGCTGGAACAGGCCCTGGACTTCATCGAAGACGACGAGCTGGTCGAGATCACCCCGAAGGAGATCCGTCTGCGCAAGAAGTTCCTGACCGAAAGCGACCGCAAGAAGGCTTCGCGCGGCGGCTGAGCCAGCACCCCGTGAACCTGAGCGGCTACAACCCGGATCCACACCGGCATCCGGGTCTCCATGTCATCGCCCTGCTCGAAGCGAGCAAGGCGATGCTGGCGCTGTTGGCCGCCACCGGGCTGGAAGTGCTCGGACCGCAGCCGCTACGGCACGGCATCATGGCCCTGATCCGGCGTTTCAGCCTGGATCCGGACCATGGCACCCTGCCCTCGCTGCTGCACATGATCAGCCCCGACGCGGTCCACCTGGCCGCGGCGGGGATGATCGGCTACGGCCTGCTGCACCTGGTCGAAGCCTGGGGCCTGTGGCGGGCCAAGGCCTGGGCCTCCTGGCTGGGCTGCCTGACCGCCGCCCTGTACCTGCCTTTCGACATCTTCGCGATCATCCGCCACCCCGGCTGGCCGTCGTGGACGATCCTGGCGATCAACCTGATCGTGGTCTACGTGCTCGCCCGCGACCTGCGCAAGCGCCACCGCTGAGCACCGGCTACACTGGGGATTGGAGCCGACCAAGCCGCCCCATGCGCCCGTCCTTGCCGCCTCTGCTGACCTGCCTGCTCGCCGCGCTGCCGGCGCTGCTTTCGGCTGGCTGCAGCCCGGCCACGCCCACCGCGCATGCGGCCGAACCTGCGAGCCGCAACGTGCCGTTCCCGTACGCCGAAACCGATGTCGCCGACCTGCAGGCGCGGATGACCGCCGGGGAACTGGACAGCACCACCCTGACCCAGGCCTACCTGCAGCGCATCGCCGCGCTGGACCGCACCGGGCCGCGCCTGCGCGCGGTGATCGAGCTCAACCCCGATGCCCTGAAGGAAGCCGCCGCGCGCGACCGCGAACGCCGTGACGGCCGCCTGCGCGGCCCGCTGCATGGCATCCCGCTGCTGTTGAAGGACAACATCAGCGCCGCGCCGATGGCCACCAGTGCGGGTTCGCTGGCCCTGCAGGGCTTCCGCCCGGATGACGCCTACCTGGTGCGCCGGCTGCGCGACGCCGGTGCGGTGGTGCTGGGCAAGACCAACCTCAGCGAATGGGCCAACTTCCGCGGCAATGATTCGATCTCCGGCTGGAGCGCGCGTGGCGGCCAGACCCGCAACCCCTATCGCATCAGCCATTCGCCGTGTGGTTCCAGCAGCGGCAGCGCGGTGGCCGTGGCCGCCAACCTGGCCAGCGTGGCGATCGGCACCGAAACCGACGGCAGCATCGTCTGCCCGGCGGCGATCAACGGCGTGGTCGGCCTGAAGCCGACGGTCGGCCTGGTCAGCCGCGACGGCATCATCCCGATCTCCTTCAGCCAGGACACTGCCGGGCCGATGGCACGCAGCGTCGCCGACGCTGCCGCCGTGCTGACCGCGATCGCCGGCCGCGACGATGCCGATCCGGCCACCGCGACCATGCCCGGCCGCGCGGTCTACGACTACACCGCGCGACTGGACCCGCAGGGCCTGCGCGGCAAGCGCATCGGCCTGCTGCAGACGCCCCTGCTGAAGTACCGTGGCATGCCGCCACTGATCGAACAGGCGGCAACCGAGCTGCGCCGCGCCGGCGCCGTGGTGGTGCCGGTGGAGCTGCCCAACCAGGGCGCCTGGGCCGAGGCCGAGCGCACGCTGCTGCTGTACGAATTCAAGGCCGGGCTGGAGCGCTATTTCAGCACCCACCGCGCACCATTGCGCAGCCTGGCCGAACTGATCGCCTTCAACCAGGCGCACAGCAAGCAGGAACTGGGCCTGTTCGGCCAGGAGCTGCTGGTGGAGGCCGATGCCACCGCCGGCCTGGCCGACCCCGCCTATATCCGCGCCCGCAGCGATGCGCGCCGGCTGGCCGGCCCGGAAGGCATCGATGCTGCCCTCGCCGCCCACCAGCTCGATGCGCTGGTGGCGCCGACCACCGGCGTGGCATGGCCGATCCGCAGCGAAGGCGACGACTTCCCCGGTGAAAGCTACAGCGCCGCCGCCGTGGCCGGCTATCCCAGCCTCACCGTGCCGATGGGGCAGATCGATGGTCTGCCGGTCGGTCTGCTGTTCATGGGCACCGCCTGGAGCGAGCCGAAGCTGATCGAGATGGCCTATGCCTATGAGCAGCGCACGCGCGCGCGGCGACCACCGCACTTCGATACCGACGCACTGATCGACGCTGGCGAGCCGTGATCCGGTAGTGCCGGGCGCGGGGCGGCCGGGGCCGCGGTTGGGGGCCGCGGGCCGGGGGCGCCGCCCGCGGGGGCGGCGCTCCGGCGTGCGGCGGGCCCGTGTCCCCCCCCCCCGGGGGCCCCCCCCCCCCCCCCGGCGCTACCGTCCGGGTTCCGGCTCCACCGGCACGATCGCCGCCTCACCATCTTCAGCACCCGGCGAACGCACATCCGCGGTGCGTGCACGTGGACCACGCGGCATATCCAGCTCATCTTCGTGTTGCAGCCGCGCACGCACCTGCGGCAGCGACTGCGGATGCTCGCGCGCCAGGAAATCGAGCATGCGCTCGCGCACCAGGCAACGCAGATCGAAGGCATCGCCCGAGCTGCGCGCGCTGACCAGCAGGCGCACCTGGATCGCACGCTCGCTGGTCTCGGTCACCTGGGTCACGCAGACCCGGCCATCCCACAGCGCTTCGCCACGGCAGATGCGTTCCAGCTCAGCGCGGATCGCGGCAATCGGCGCACGGTAGTCCAACCACAGGAACGCGGTGCCGAGCAGGTCGGCGCTGCGCCGCGTCCAGTTCTGGAACGGGTTCTCGATGAACCAGGTCAGCGGCACCACCATCCGTCGCTCATCCCAGATGCGCACCACCACATAGCTGCTGCCGATCTCCTCGATGCGGCCCCACTCGCCCTCGACGATCACCACGTCATCCAGCCGGATCGGCTGCGTCACCGCAATCTGCAGGCCAGCGATCAGGTTGCCGAACACCGGCTTGGCCGCGATACCCGCCACCAGGCCGATCAGGCCTGCCGATGCCAGCAGCGCGGTGCCGATCTTCTGCACCATCGGGAAGGTCAACAGCACCAGCGATGCGCCCAGCACGATGATGCCGCCCATCAGCACGCGGCTGAGCACCCGCGTCTGGGTCTGGATGCGGCGCGCTTCCAGATTGTCGGAGACATCGATGGGATGACTGCGCAGGATCGCGCGCTCGCCCGCCGCCACCGCGCGTACCAGCAACCAGATGAAGCACGCGGTCAGCGCGATGTGCAGCACATGCTGCAGGTTGCCCAGCACCGGATCCTGCAGTGGCGTGGCCTGCAATGCGGGAATCAACAACAGCAGCGGCCATGCGGTGGCCAGTGGCAACCCGAGCACGCGACCGATGCGTGCACGCCGGCGATCACGCCCTTTCAATCGATGGTAGATCCAGAGGATCAGCCACGCGCCGATGCCACCCACTACTGCTGCCAATCCCAACGGCCATGCGTAGGCCTGTGCGCTTTGCCAGTGCACCGTTGCCACCTCCACTCGAACAGCCAAGCGGACAGCCTCGCGCATGGCGCATGAGCGTCACGTCAGTCGTTCGTAAGGAGGGTGTTGCTCGGCAGGGCTTGCAGCCCTGCACCTGCTGCGAGCTGGAGCAACAGCAACAGCAACAGCAACAGCAGAAGCGGGTTTCCTGTGGGATGGCGGGGTGGGTCCGGTTGCGGGAGACGCCGTAAACCCGTCCATGGGGGCTTGGCCGCGGCATCCATGCCGCGGACACTCCCGCAACCGGACCCACCC
>NZ_JAWIRU010000009.1:0-19872 GCF_036320025.1 Stenotrophomonas sp. SMYL86 | reverse complement strand
GGCGGGCGGGGGGGGGCCCCCGCCCCACCCCCCCCCCCGGGGGCCGGCGCCCCCCCCCCCCCCCCCCCCACCCCCCCCCACCCCCCCCCACCCCGCCTTCAACAGTTTTCTGCGATCTGTCGGCATTTTTTGTAGAGCCGAGCCATGCTCGGCTCAAATCTCACAGATATCGAAATATTCGATTCCATTGGAAATTCATCCACGCATAGCGTGGATCTACCGTGTCGACCAAGGTCGACACCTACCAACAGCCGCCGGAATCTGTCAGAGGCGGGGCGGTGTCGGAGTGTGGGGTGTCAGCCGCATGGATGCGGCTGCCAAGCCTACAGGGACGTACTTGCGGCGTCCCCGCACTCCGACACCACCCCGCCATCCCACGAAATGCATGCTGTTGCCGTTGCTTCGGCCGTTGCCGTTGCGTCCGCAGGTGCAGGGCTGCAAGCCCTGCCGAAACCCCCTTACCGCACTTGTTCCTGCTTGCGCACGATCGCCATCGCGATCTCCAGCGACTGCTCGTAGTTCAACCGCGGGTCCACCGTCGAACGGTAGGCGCGCTCCAGGTCACGTTCGGTCAGTTCGCGCGCGCCACCGGTGCACTCGGTCACGTCTTCGCCGGTCAGTTCCAGGTGCACACCGCCCAGTCGCGTGCCTGCGGCCGCATGCAGATCGAACGACAGCTCCACTTCGCCACGCACGTTGTCGAAGCGGCGCGTCTTGAAGCCATTGGCGGTGCTTTCGGTATTGCCATGCATCGCGTCGCACACCCACAGCACGCGGCGGCCATCGCGCTTGACCGCATCCAGCAGCGGCGGCAGCTTCTCGGCGATCTGCGCTGCACCCATGCGGTGAATGAAGCTCAGTCGACCCGGCTCGTCATGCGGGTTGAGCACATCAATCAGGCGCAGCAGCTGGTCCGGCGTCACCGACGGGCCGACCTTGATCGCGATAGGGTTGCGCACGCCACGCAGGTATTCCACGTGCGCGCCATCGAGCGCGGCCGTGCGCATGCCGATCCACGGGTAGTGCGTGCTCAGGTTCAACCAGCCCTGCTGGCGCGGCACCTGCCGGGTCAACGCCTGCTCGTAGGGCAACAGCAGCGCTTCATGCGAGGTGTAGAAATCGATGCGGTTGAGGTTGTGCACGCGGGCCCCGGCCAGGGTCTCCATGAAATGCACTGCATCGCCGATCGAGGCCACCATCTTCTGGTAGTCGGCGGCCAACGGCGAATGGCTCACCCATTCCAGGTTCCAGTACTCGGGGTGGTGCAGGTCGGCGAAACCGCCGTCGATCAGCGCACGCACGAAGTTCATGGTCATCGCCGAGTGCGCGTGGGCCTGCAGCATCCGCTTCGGATCCGGCAGCCGCGCCGCTTCGGTGAAGGCCGGCGCGTTGATGACATCACCGCGGTAGCTGGGCAGGGTCACGCCGTCGCGGGTCTCGGTATCGGCCGAACGTGGCTTGGCGTACTGGCCGGCGAAACGGCCGACGCGGATCACCGGCTGGCGCAGGCCATGCACCAGCACCAGGCTCATCTGCAGCAGCACCTTCAGCCGGTTGGAAATGGTGCCCGATTCGCAGTCGCTGAAGTTCTCCGCGCAGTCGCCGCCCTGCAGCAGGAAGCGCTTGCCTTCCTGCGCCTCGGCCAGCTGCTGCTTCAGCGCCAGGATTTCCCAGGAGGTGACCAGCGGCGGCAGCCGCTTCAGTTCGTGCAGAGCGGCGTCCAGCGCCACCGGGTCCGGGTAGGTCGGCATCTGCAGCGCGGTCTTGCCACGCCAGCTCTCCGGCGACCAGGCGGCGCCAGTGGCGGCTGCGGCGGGATCGGGCACGGGCGGAACGGCGGACAGGCTCATTGCAGACTTCCGGGATGGGGGGCGGTCATGGTCGCAGAGCCAGCCGCTGGCGCAAAGGGCCGACCTGCTCGGCCAGGCCGCCTGAACGGCAGGGAAAGGCCGATGCGAGCAGCCAGATCCCGCATGGTCAGCCGCTCAAGGCAGGCGCATGATCTGTTACGGAGTAACACTTCCACGTCATGGACCGGCCCCTTCCACGCCCTGCCATCACTCTTCCCATCATGAAGCCCTCGCCCCTCGCTACCGGCATCACCTTCGCCCTGGCCCTGGCCAGCCTGCCCGCCTTCGCGGCCGCCGCCGATGGCGCCGGGCCTGCGGTCAAGGACCTGGACACGGTCACCGTCAGCGCCCAGCTCGACCAGGCCCGCAACGCGTTGTCGCCGGACATCGGCAGCAGCCAGTACCAGATCACCGCCGAGGACATCCAGAAGCAGCCGCTGGGCGCCTCCGCGCCGCTCAGCCAGGTGCTGCTGCAGGCACCCGGCGTGGTCCAGGATTCCTATGGCGGCGTGCACGTGCGCGGCGACCACGCCAACCTGCAGTACCGGATCAACGGCGTGTTGCTGCCCGAGTCGATTTCCGGCTTCGGCCAGACCCTGGATGCGCGCACCATCAAGAGCATCCGCCTGATGGACGGCGCGTTGCCGGCGCAGTTCGGCGAGCGCACCGCGGCGGTGGTCGACATCACCACCCGCAATGGCGCCGAGCTGGGCAACGGTGGCAGCGCCGGACTGACCACCGGCTCGTTCGGCAAGGTGAACCCGAATGCCTCCTGGTGGGGCAACCAGGGACGCTGGAGCTGGTTCCTGACCGGCAACTACGACCAGAACGAAGTCGGCCTGGAGAATCCGACCAACTCGCGCAAGCCGCTGCACGACGATACCCACCAGGGCAAGGCCTTCGCCGACCTGACCTACCTGGTCAACGAGAACACCCGCCTGAGTGTGTTCGCCGGTTTCGCCAACAACCGTTTCCAGATTCCGGTCAATCCGGGGCAGACGCCGCAGTTCGGTTACCTGGACACCACCACCTTCGATTCCAGCCAGCTGGATGAGACCCAGCGCGAGACCACCCGCTTCGGCATGCTGGTACTGCAGGGCACGCTGGGCAACACCGCCTACCAGCTGTCCGCCGGGCAGCGCTACAGCGATGCAGCGTTCAACCCGGACGTCATCGGCGATCTGGTGTTCAGTGGCGTCGCCTCGCAGGTGCAGCGCAGCAACCGTGCCAACACCCTGCAGGCCGACTTCTCCACACCACTGGGCAACGACCACACGCTGCGCTACGGCTTGTACGGCAACTACGAGAACGCACGGGCCAGCAGCAACAGCTGGGTGTTCCCGGTTGATGACGGCGGCCAGCAGTCCAGCACCACGCCGCTGCTGATTCCTGACCACAGCGCCTTCCATGCCAGCACGCTGGCGTTGTACGTACAGGATGAGTGGAAAATCGGCGACGACTGGACCGTCAACTACGGTCTGCGCGGTGACCGCTACAAGGCCTTCGGCCGCACCGAGGGCCAGCTCAGCCCGCGCGTGGGCGTGGTCTGGAATGCCAGCGACAGCACCACCGTGCATGCCGGCTATTCGCGCTATTTCACGCCACCGGCCAGTGAACTGATCGCCAGCAGCGACATCGCCCTGTACGACGGCACCACCAACCAGCAGCCCAGCGGTGGCAACAACACGCCACTGGCCGAGCGCAGCGACTACTACGACATCGGCGTCTCGCAGCAACTGGGCGAACACCTGACCCTTGGACTGGATGCGTACGACCGCCGCGTCGCCCGCCTGCAGGACGAAGGCCAGTTCGGCGCCGCCTACATCTACTCGACCTTCAACTACCGCCGCGGACACATCCGTGGTCTGGAGTTCAGTGCCGACTACAGCAACGGTCCGTTCAGTGCCTACTTCAATGCCGCGCTGAACAAAGCCATCGGTACGGATGTCATCACCAGCCAGTACAACCTCGATCCCGAGGCGCTGGCCTATGTGGCCAACCACTGGATCCACCTGGACCACGACCAGAAGCTGACCTCGTCGGGTGGCCTCAGCTACGCCTTCGCCGGACACAACCGGATCGGGGCCAACTACGTGTTCGGCAGTGGCCTGCGTTCGGACATCGAGGGCGTACCCAACGGTGGCGAGCTGCCGTCCTACCTGCAGGTGAACCTCAGCGCCGGGCACGACTTCAACGTCGACAGCGGCCATCCACTGCATGTGCAGCTGGCGGTGATCAACGCGTTGGACCGCAGCTACCAGCTGCGCGATGGCGGTGGCGTCGGCGTGTTCGCCCCGCAATGGGGACCGCGCCGCGGCGCCTACCTGAGCCTGCAGCAGGATTTCTGAGATAGTGCCGGCCGCTGGCCGGCATTCCCGCGGTGTGGCGGGCCCCGGCCGGGCCAACCCGGCGTCCTCGCGTGTCCGTGGGCCGCGTATCTTTGTTCTCTTGTGGGGGGGGGGGGGGGGGCCGGGGGGGGGGGGGGGGGCCCCCCCGCCCCCCGCCACTACCCTGCTTCAGCGCTTGACCTTGCGCAGCGACACCACCAGCGCCCACAGCGCCAGCAGCACGAACCACACGCCCGACCACATCGGCATGGTCAGGCCGAGGAAGGTCCAGTCGATGTTGCCGCAGTTGCCAGTGCCGGTCAGCACCGTGCGGAACACTTCCAGCGGCCCCATGGTTTCGCTCAGGAAGGCCAGCGGCGGGCCACAGGTGGACCCCATTTCCGGCGGCAGCATCTGCACGTAGACGTGGCGCGCGGCGATGCCCACGCCCACTGCGGCGGCAATGAACGCCAGCACGCCATAGGTCGCGCGTCCGGGGCGGTTGGACGGACCATGCAGTGCACCGATCAGGAACAGCAGGCCAAGCGCAGCGAAGGCCAGGCGCTGGAAGATGCACAGCGGACACGGCTCCAGGCCCATCTTCAGCTGCAGGAAGATCGCGTAGCCAAGCAGGCCCGCGCAGATCAGGAAGCCCAGGAAGAACTGGGCGCGGAAGGGCCAGCGCAGTGGATTCATCGTCAACGCTCGAATGGATCAGGCGCCAAGCGTAACCGAGAGTGCGCGCCATTCGAACCGCCACAGGTGACGCCTGTCGGAACGGTGTGGGTCAGAGCCCTGTCCTGCGGAAAGGGATCCGCCCCCGGAAACGCAAAAGCCCGGCAGAGGCCGGGCTTTCGCTGTGTCGCATTGGAGCGGTCCGATTACTCGGCCACTTCCTCGGCCACGACCGGACGGTCAACCAGCTCGACGTAGGCCATCGGCGCGTTGTCGCCAGCGCGGAAGCCGCACTTCAGCAGACGCAGGTAGCCGCCCGGACGGTTCGCGTAGCGCGGGCCCAGGATGGTGAACAGGTTGCCCACGGCTTCGTTGTCGCGCAGGCGGGCGAAGGCCAGACGGCGGTTGGCGACGGAATCGACCTTGGCCAGGGTGATCAGCGGCTCGGCAACGCGGCGCAGTTCCTTGGCCTTCGGCAGGGTGGTCTTGATCAGCTCGTGCTTGAACAGCGAGGCAGCCATGTTCTTGAACATCGCTTCGCGGTGGGCGCTGGTACGGCTGAACTTACGGCCAGACTTCTGGTGACGCATGGTGATATTCCTTGGTTAATGATGAGACTGTGCGGATCGTTGTCGCCATCCTGGCGTTGCTGCGCGGACTGCGGTTGGTCCTGGCCGCCCGTCCTGGACGACCTGCCACGCGAACCTGGGGTTCGTCATGGCATGTTGTGTTGCGTTGAAGGCCCCACCGCGAACGGTGGAGCCTTCAGGCATTACCGATATCAGCCCAGCATGCCGTGGCTGGCGACACCGGCCGGCGGCCAGTTCTCCAGCTTCATGCCGAGCGACAGGCCGCGCTGAGCCAGCACTTCCTTGATCTCGGTGAGCGACTTCTTGCCCAGGTTCGGGGTCTTCAGCAGCTCCACTTCGGTCTTCTGGATCAGATCGCCGATGTAGTAGATGCTTTCAGCCTTCAGGCAGTTGGCCGAACGCACGGTCAGCTCCAGATCGTCGATCGGGCGCAGCAGCACCGGATCCACGCCGTTGTTGGCCGGCTTGGCTGCACCGCGGTCGCGGTGGGTGAAGTCACCGAACACCGACAGCTGGTCGCTGAGGATGTCGGCGGCGGTGCGCACGGCTTCCTCGGCGTCGATGGTGCCGTTGGTCTCGATATCGATGACCAGCTTGTCCAGGTCGGTACGCTGTTCGACGCGGGCCGCTTCCACGGCATAGGCGACGCGGCGGACCGGCGAGAACGAGGCATCCAGGACCAGACGGCCGATGGCACGGGTTTCTTCGTCCGGACGACGACGCGCGGCAGCCGGCTGGTAGCCGAAACCACGTTCGATCTTCAGACGCATGTTGATCGCCGTATCCTTGGTCAGGTGGCAGATCACGTGTTCGCCGTTCAGGATCTCCACATTGTGGTCGACCTTGATATCGGCAGCAGTGACAACGCCCGGGCCCTGCTTGGACAGGGACAGGGTGGCGCTGTCGCCGGAGTGCATACGGATGGCCACGTCCTTGAGGTTCAGCAGGACTTCGAGCACGTCCTCCTGCAGACCTTCGACCGTGGTGTACTCATGCAACACGCCGTCGATTTCGACTTCCGTGATGGCGAAGCCCGGGATGGACGACAGCAGCACGCGACGCAGGGCATTACCCAGCGTATGCCCGTAACCCCGCTCCAAAGGTTCGATAACGACCTTTGCACGGGTGTCGGTAAGGCGTTCGATCTGCGGACCGCGAGGACGCAGAACCTGGTTGGCGGTAACCGTCATGTTGCGGGTTCTCCTAGTGAACCCCCGGCCGTCGCCGGGGGCTCTCCAATGTGAATTACTTCGAATACAGCTCGACGATCAGCGCTTCGTTGATGTCCGCAGGCAGATCCGAACGATCCGGAACAGCCTTGAAGATGCCGGTGAACTTGCCGGAATCCACTTCAACCCACGACGGGCTCAGGTCATGCTGGGCGGCGACGGTCAGGGCTTCCTGGACGCGCAGCTGCTTGGCAGCCTTTTCAGACAGAGCGATGGCGTCGCCAGCCTTGACCTGGTACGAAGCCAGGTTGACCGACTTGCCATTCACGGTGACGCCGCGGTGCGACACCAGCTGACGGGCAGCCGGACGGGTCACGGCGAAGCCCATGCGGTAGACGACGTTGTCCAGGCGGGTTTCCAGCAGCTGCAGCAGGTTCTCGCCGGTGTTGCCCTTCTTGGTCGAGGCCTTCTTGTAGTAGTTGCGGAACTGACGCTCCAGCAGGCCGTAGATACGCTTGACCTTCTGCTTTTCACGCAGCTGGGTGGCGTAGTCGGACAGCTTGCCCTTGCGGGCAGTGGCGCCGTGCTGGCCGGGCTTCTGCTCCAGCTTGCACTTCGAGTCCAGCGCACGCGCCGGGCTCTTCAGGGACAGGTCGGCGCCTTCGCGACGGGCGAGCTTACAGGTAGGACCGATATAACGAGCCATTTCTTATCGCTCCCTTTAGACGCGACGCTTCTTCGGCGGACGGCACCCGTTGTGCGGGATAGGCGTCACGTCGATGATGTTGGTGATCTTGTAGCCGACGTTGTTCAACGAACGCACGGCCGACTCACGGCCCGGACCCGGGCCCTTGATGCGGACTTCCAGCGACTTCACGCCGTAGTCCAGCGCAGCACGACCGGCCTTTTCAGCAGCCACCTGGGCAGCGAACGGGGTCGACTTGCGCGAACCGCGGAAGCCAGCGCCACCGGAGGTCGCCCACGACAGAGCGTTGCCCTGGCGGTCGGTGATGGTGACGATGGTGTTGTTGAACGAAGCGTGGACGTGGGCAACGCCGTCGGTGACGACGCGCTTGATCTTCTTCTTGGTCTTAGCAGCGGGCTTAGCCATTTCTCAGTCCCTTACTTCTTGATCGCCTTGCGCGGACCCTTGCGGGTGCGGGCGTTGGTACGGGTGCGCTGGCCACGCAGCGGGAGGCCACGACGGTGACGCAGGCCGCGGTAGCAGCCCAGGTCCATCAGGCGCTTGATCGCGATGCCGATCTCACGGCGCAGATCGCCTTCCACGATGTACTTGCCGACTTCGGCGCGCAGGCGCTCGATTTCCGGCTCCGACAGATCGCGGATCTTGGTGGTCGAAGCAACGCCTGCGACTTCGCAGACCTTCTTCGAACGGGTACGGCCGATGCCGTAAATGCTTTGCAACCCGACCCAGACGTGCTTCTGGGCTGGCAGGTTGACGCCTGCAATACGCGCCATGACGCGGTTCTCCAGCTGAGTGATGGCCGACAGCGCGCCTCGGGCACGCCAATCCGGCAGGATGGATCAAAAAAGTGAACTAGCGATACTAACAAGGTTCCGGTTTACATGGAAGCCCGTGAAACCATTGGTTTCATGAACCCGGCCTGGGGAGTGTGCCCAGGCTCCGGCGCCGGATGGGGTTGGACCTGGGGTTTCCCCCGGGGCCGCCCGCGCTACTCCAGCGCAGGACCACCTCATCACACCCCCACCCGGAACCGCTGCGGGGGCCGCCCTTCGTTTGTGTGGCCGGAGTCCGCGAAGCGGAGAGACCATCACGTCAGGAAGACGAAAGTATAACAGGCCAATCAGCCGCGGGCAAAACCGCCGCGGTTGCCGCCCTTCAGGTTGGCCTTCTTCAGCAGGCTCTCGTACTGGTGGGACATCAGGTGCGCCTGCACCTGGGCGATGAAGTCCATCACCACCACCACCACGATCAGCAGCGAAGTACCACCGAAGTAGAACGAGGCGTTCAGCTGCGTGCGCATCAGTTCCGGCAGCAGGCAGACGATCACCAGGTAGGCCGAGCCGGCCGCGGTCAGGCGGGTCAGCACGCCGTCGATGTAATCGGCAGTGGCCTTGCCCGGACGGATGCCCGGAATCAGCGCGCCCGACTTCTTCAGGTTGTCGGCGGTTTCCTGCGAGTTGAACACCAGCGCGGTATAGAAGAACGCGAAACCGGTGATCAGCGCAGCGAACACGATCATGTGCAGCGGCTCGCCCGGGCCGAGCGCGTTGGCGACCTTCTGCAGGACCTGGCCGAAGCTGCTCTGGTTGGCAGCCTGGCCGGACCACATGGCCAGGGTGGCCGGGAAGGCCAGCAGGCTCGAGGCGAAGATCGCCGGGATGACGCCAGCCATGTTGAGCTTCAGCGGCAGGAACGAGGTCTGGTTCATGTACGCGTTGCGACCGCCCTGGCGGCGCGCGTAGTTGACCGTGATCCGGCGCTGGCCACGCTCGACGAACACCACGAAGAAGGTGAAGGCGAGCACGACGATGGCGATCAGCAGCAGCTGGATGAACTGGATGTTGCCGTCGCGGTAGGCGTCGAAGGTGTGGATGATCGCACCCGGCAGGCCAGCGACGATACCGGCGAAGATGATCAGCGACACGCCATTGCCGATGCCGCGCTCGGTGACCTGCTCACCGACCCACATCAGGAACATGGTGCCGGCGGTCAGCGCGACCACGGCGGTGAGCACGAAGCCCATGCCCGGCGCGTACACGACCGGAGCGCCCGACGGCGAGACCTGGCCCTGCAGGGCCAGTGCGATCGAGCCGCCCTGCACCACTGCCAGCAGCACGGCGCCGATGCGCGAATACTGGGTGATCTTGCGGCGGCCGGACTCACCTTCCTTCTGCATCGCCTTCAGGGCGGGGAAGATGTGCACGGCCAGCTGCATCACGATCGATGCCGAAATGTACGGCATCACGTTCAGCGCGAAGATGCTGAAACGGTGCAGGGCGCCGCCCGAGAACATGTTGAACATGTCCACGATGCCGCCGCCCTGCTGTTGCATCATGGCAAGCATGGCATCGGGATTGACGCCCGGCACCGGCACGTAGCAGCCGATGCGATAGACGATCAAAGCCCCGACGACGAACAGCAAACGTTGGCGAAGTTCAGTGAACTTGCCCATTCCGCCCGCGAGGTTACCGATGCCAGCTTGCGCCATGATTTTCTTACTCCGTTACGCTGCCGCCGGCAGCTTCGATCGCAGCCTTGGCACCAGCCGTGGCAGCGATACCCTTCAGGGTGAACGCCTTGGTCACTTCGCCCTTGACGACGACCTTGGCCTTCTTTGCAGTGCTCGGGACCAGCTTGGCAGCACGCAGGGCGGCGAAGTCGATCTCACCGGCCGGCAGCTTGTCCAGCGCGTACAGCAGCACTTCAGCGGTGTCCTTGGCGATCGGCGAACGGAAGCCGATCTTCGGCAGACGACGCTGCATGGGGGTCTGGCCGCCTTCGAAGCCAGCCTTGATCTTGCCGCCACCCTTACGGGCGAACGAACCCTTGTGGCCGCGGCCGGCAGTCTTGCCCAGGCCCGAGCCGATACCGCGACCGACGCGGGTGCGCTCGGTGCGGGCGCCCGGTGCCGGGCTCAGTTCATTGAGACGCAGAGTCATGATCGATTACTCCTCAACCTTGACGAGGTAGTGAACGGTGTTGATCAGACCGCGAACCTGCGGGCTGTCCTTCAGTTCACGCACATCGTTGAGCTTGTTCAGACCCAGAGCACGCACCGACAGGCGGTGACGCGACTGAGCACCACGCAGGCCGCGCACCAGGCGCACCTTCACAGTCTTGTTGGACTCATTAGCCATGGTTGAGTTCCTCCACCTTCTTGCCGCGCTTGGCCGCGATGCGAGCCGGCGACTGCGCAGCAGACAGGCCCTTCACGGTGGCACGCACCAGGTTGATCGGGTTGCGCGAACCGGTGGCCTTGGCCAGCACGTTCTTCACGCCAACGGCTTCCAGCACGGCGCGCATGGCACCGCCGGCGATGACGCCGGTACCTTCCGAAGCCGGCTGCATGAACACGCGGGCTGCGCCGTGACCATCCTTGATGGTGTGCCACAGGGTGCCGTTGTTCAGGTCAACGCTGACCAGGTTCTTGCGGGCCTGTTCCATCGACTTCTGGATGGCGACCGGCACTTCGCGGGCCTTGCCATAGCCGAAACCGACCTTGCCTTCGCCGTCGCCGACCACGGTCAGGGCGGTGAAGGTGAACTGGCGGCCACCCTTGACGGTCTTGCTGACGCGGTTGACCGCGACCAGCTTTTCGATCATGCCGTCGTCGACTTTCTCTTCGCGGTTACGGTCGCGATCGCGACCCCGCTGCTGACGCTCTTCTGCCATTTTGATTCCTTGGTAGTTTGGGTATGTACGGCTCGGGGCCGCTTATGGTTGTGGAATGTCGCGTTGTTCCGGTGGGCCACTGCAGAAGAGTGGCGCCGTCCAGCCTCACTCAGGCGGGCGAGCAGGCGGGCAGGAGACCACAGGTCCCCTGCCCTTATCCCTTAGAACTGCAGGCCGGCTTCGCGGGCGGCTTCTGCCAGGGCCTTGATGCGGCCGTGGTAGCGGTAGCCCGAACGATCGAAGGCAACCTTCTCGACGCCGGCGGCCTTGGCGCGCTCAGCGACGATACGGCCGACCTTGGCGGCGGCGTCGGCGTTCTTGCCGTTCTTCAGGCCTTCCATGACGTCGGCCTGGGTGGTGTTGGCAGCAGCCAGCACCTTGGAACCGTCGGCGGTGAAGACCTGGGCGTACAGGTGCTGGCCGGTGCGCAGCACCGACAGGCGGGCGACGCCGAGCTCACGGATGTGGGCGCGGGTCGACTTGGCGCGACGCAGGCGGGCGATGTTCTTGTTCATTTTGATTATTCCTTGAAAGCTGAAGGTTGGGCTTTTCCCTGAGGAGTCCGCACTAGGATGTGCGGGCTCTTGCAAGGGACTCGCACTTACGCCTTCTTGGCTTCCTTACGGATGATGACTTCGTCGGAGTACTTCACGCCCTTGCCCTTGTACGGCTCCGGCTTGCGGAACGCACGGATCTTGGCGGCAACTTCACCGACGACCTGCTTGTCAGCGCCCTGGACCAGGATCTCGGTCTGGGTCGGGGTGGTGATGGTGATGCCTTCCGGCGCCACGAACACGACCGGGTGCGAGAAGCCCAGCGACAGGCTCAGGTCCTTGCCCTGCATGGCAGCGCGGTAACCCACGCCGACCAGCTCCAGCTTGCGCTCGAAGCCTTCGGACACGCCCTTGACCATGTTGGCCAGGATCGCACGCACGGTACCGGTCAGTGCGACCAGCTCGGCGTTCTCGGTGCTCAGGGTGGCAACGCCGTTGTCGACGTTGATGGCAATACCGGCCGGCTTGGCCAGCGACAGGGAACCCTTCGGGCCCTTGGCGGTGACGCTGTCCGACTGGACGTTCAGTTCAACCTTACCCAGGTCGATCGGCTTCTTGGCTACGCGGGACATAGTTCTACTCCTTTCGCCTTAGGCCACGAAGCACAGGACTTCGCCGCCGACGCCCAGCTGGCGCGCCTGCGCATCAGTCATGATGCCCTTGGAGGTGGAAATGATGGAGATACCCAGGCCGTTCATGACCTTCGGCAGCTCGCTCTTGCCGCGGTACTGGCGCAGGCCCGAACGCGAGAAGCGCTTCAGGGTCGCGATGACCGGCTTGCCTTCGAAATACTTCAGCACGATTTCCAGCTCGGACTTGTTGTTTTCCAGCTGGGTCACGCGCAGGTCGGTGATGTAACCCTCGTCCTTCAGGACCTGGGCGATCGCAACCTTGATCTTGGACGACGGGGCTTTCACCGTCTGCTTGCCAACCGCGGCCGCATTCTTGATGCGGACCAGCAGGTCGGCGATGGGATCAGTCATGCTCATATGAGTACCTTTGAGTGCACCGATATCCGCTTTCGCGAAAATCTGTTGTCTCCTGGAAACGGGCCAGGTCCCTTGATGCAGCGGGCCAAGGGCCCACCCCTACAACCCCGTTTGCACAGGGCAAGACGCGGGAGTATACGCCAAAAGAGCCCGGCTTGCGCCGGGCTCTTCGGTTTTTTTGCGTCGGGAAAGCTGAATGCCTCCCCTGCCCGGTTCAGGCACCCCCGAAGGGGCGCCTGATCGCAGGGCCGGCTGGGATTACCAGCTGGCCTTGCGCAGACCCGGGACGTCGCCACGCATGGTGGCTTCACGCAGCTTGTTACGGCCCAGGCCGAACTTGCTGTAGACGCCACGCGGACGACCCGACAGCTCGCAACGGTTGCGCTGGCGGCTCGGCGACGAATCGCGCGGCAGCTTGGCCAGCTTGGTTGCGGCGTCGATCTTCTCTTCGTAGGTCGCGTCCACGGAGGACACGATCTTCTTCAGAGCTGCACGCTTTTCAGCGTACTTCTTTGCCAGCTTTTCCCGCTTGATGTCGCGGTTGACCATGGAGGTCTTTGCCATTTCGGTTTCCTCGACAGATCAGTTACGGAACGGGAACTTGAACGCTGCCAGCAGCGCCTTCGCTTCCGCGTCGGTCTTCGCCGTGGTGGTGATGGCGATATCCATACCGCGGATCGCGTCGACGGCGTCGAAGTCGATTTCCGGGAAGATGATCTGCTCCTTCACACCCATGTTGAAGTTGCCGCGGCCGTCGAAGGAACGACCGGAAACACCACGGAAGTCGCGCACGCGCGGCAGCGAGATGTTGATCAGGCGATCCAGGAACTCGTACATCTTGTGGCGACGCAGCGTGGTCTTGCAGCCGATCGGCCAACCATCGCGGATCTTGAACGACGCAACCGACACACGCGACTTGGTGACAACCGGCTTCTGGCCGGAAATCTTGGTCATGTCGCCGACGGCGTTTTCCAGGATCTTCTTGTTGGTGGCCGCTTCGCCGACACCCATGTTCAGGGTGACCTTGACCAGCTTCGGCACTTCCATCGGATTGGTGTAGCCGAACTGCTTCATCAGCGCCGGCACCACTTCGTCCTTGTAGAACTTTTCGAGACGGGAACTCATCTTCTCATTCCTCAGGCGTCGAGCGCCTCACCGCTGGAGCGGAACACACGCAGTTTGCGTCCATCCTCCAGCACCTTGAAGCCAACGCGTTCGCCCTTGCCCGAAGCCGGGTTCAGAACATTCACGTTGGAGATATGGATCGAAGCTTCGCGCTCGACCACGCCGCCGGCAACACCTGCCTGCGGGTTCGGCTTGGTGTGGCGCTTGACGATGTTCACGTTGGCGACGACCACACGGTCGCCGTCGACGCGGACGACTTCGCCCTGCTTGCCCTTGTCCTTGCCAGCGTTGACGACAACCTGGTCGCCCTTCTTGATACGGTTAGCCATGATTATCTCCTGTCGCTCACAGCACTTCGGGAGCGAGCGAGACGATCTTCATGAACTTCTCCGAACGAAGTTCACGGGTCACCGGCCCGAAGATACGGGTACCGATCGGCTCCTGCTTGCTGTTCAGCAGAACGGCAGCGTTGCCGTCGAAGCGGATCAGCGAGCCATCGGCGCGACGCACACCCTTGCGGGTACGCACCACGACGGCGTCATACACTTCACCCTTCTTGACCTTGCCGCGCGGAATCGCATCCTTCACGGTGACCTTGATGATGTCGCCGATGCCGGCGTAACGGCGCTTGGAACCACCCAGCACCTTGAAGCACATCACCTGCTTGGCACCCGAATTGTCCGCGACGTCAAGGTAGCTCTGCATCTGGATCATGATTCAGCTCCTTATTCAGCCGCGCGCGTGATGACTTCCACCACGCGCCAGTTCTTGGTCTTGGACATCGGAGCAATCTCGGTCACGCGGACGACATCGCCTTCCTTGCAGGCGTTGTCGGCATCGTGGGCGTGCAGCTTCGTCGAGCGCTTGATGTACTTGCCGTACAGCGCGTGCTTGACCTGACGCTCAACCAGGACGGTAACCGTCTTGTCCATCTTGTTGCTGACGACACGGCCTTCGACCGTGCGCAGCGTCTTCTTTTCAGTATTGTCGCTCATAGCGGCCATCCTTACTTCGTGCTGCCGAGCAGGGTCTTGACGCGAGCAATCTCGCGACGGACCCGGCGAATGTCGTGGGTCTTCGGCAGCTGGCCGGTGACCTGCTGCATACGGACAGAGAACTGTTCCTTACGCAGGTCGATCAGGTGGGCCTTGAGTTCGTCAGCCGACTTTTCACGGAGAGTTTTGATATCCATCAGCGCACCGTACGGGTCACGAAAGTGGTGGTGACCGAGAGCTTGGCGGCGGCCAGGCGGAACGCCTCGCGAGCCACTTCCTCGGAAACACCCTCGATTTCATAGATCATGCGGCCGGGCTGGATCTGGGCCACCCAGTATTCCACGTTGCCCTTACCAGAACCCATTCGGACTTCGATGGGCTTCTTGGTGATGGGCTTGTCGGGGAACACGCGGATCCACATCTTGCCGCCGCGCTTGACGTAGCGGCTGATCGAGCGGCGGGCCGCTTCGATCTGACGCGCGGTCAGCTGACCGTGTGCGGTTGCCTTCAGGCCGTATTCGCCGAAGCTGACAGCGTTGGCGCTCCAGCTCAGGCCATCGTTACGGCCCTTGTGTACCTTGCGGTACTTGGTTCGCTTGGGTTGCAACATTGTCGTTACCTCGCTTCACGGGCCGGGCGCTGACGGTCACCACGGTCGCCGCGATCGTGACGATCGTTGCGCGACGGGGTGTCGTCCTGCTTTTCCTGGCCAACCTGGGAGAAATCGAAGACCTCGCCCTTGTAGATCCAGACCTTGATGCCGATGATGCCGTAGGTCGTCTTGGCTTCAGCGAAGCCATAGTCGATGTCGGCACGCAGGGTGTGCAGCGGCACGCGGCCTTCGCGGTACCACTCCGAACGGGCGATTTCTGCACCGTTGAGGCGGCCACCGACGTTGACCTTGATGCCCAGGGCACCCAGACGCATCGCGTTGCCGACCGAGCGCTTCATTGCACGGCGGAACATGATGCGACGCTCCAGCTGCTGGGCGATCGACTCGGCAACGAGCTGCGCGTCCAGTTCCGGCTTGCGCACTTCGGTGACGTTGATGTGCGCCGGGACGCCCATCATCTCGCTCACTTCCTTGCGCAGCTTCTCGATGTCCTCACCGCGCTTGCCGATCACCACACCCGGACGGGCGGTGTGGATCGTCACGCGAGCGGTCTTGGCCGGACGCTCGATCAGGATCTTGCTGATGCCGGCCTGAGCCAGCTTCTTGCGCAGCATTTCGCGCACTTTCAGGTCGGCTGCCAGGTAACCAGCGAACTCGGCCTTGTTGGCGTACCACTTGGAGTTCCAGTCCTTGGAAATGCCGAGGCGGATACCAATCGGATGAACTTTATGACCCATGGTCTTTTCCTTATCCGCTTACTTGGCGGCGCCCACAACCACAGTGATGTGGCTGGTGCGCTTGAGGATGCGGGTACCGCGGCCTTTCGCCCGCGCCATGAAACGCTTCAGGGTCGGACCTTCATCAACCATGATGGTCTGAACCTTCAGCTCGTCGACGTCGGCGCCCTGGTTGTTCTCGGCGTTGGCAATTGCCGACTCCACCACCTTCTTGATCAGGTGGGCAGCCTTCTTGTCCGAGAACTTCAGCAGGTTGACCGCACGCTCGGCCGGCAGACCGCGCACCTGGTCAGCGACCAGACGAGCCTTCTGCGGGGAGATGCGCGCAGTGCGCAGGATGGCTTTCGCTTCCATTGTCATCTCTCCTTACTTGCCCGACTTCTTGTCACCACCGTGACCCTTGAAGGTCCGGGTGATGGCAAATTCGCCGAGCTTGTGGCCGACCATGTTCTCGTTGACGAGAACCGGGATGTGGTTCTTGCCGTTATGCACGGCAATGGTGACGCCTACCATGTCAGGCAGGATCATCGAACGGCGCGACCAGGTCTTGATCGGCTTCTTGCTGCCCGCAGCGGCCTCCACCTTCTTGACGAGGTGGTGATCGACGAACGGGCCCTTCTTGAGTGAACGTGCCATGGTCGATTAGCCCCTACGATCGCGGACGATGAACTGCTGAGTGCGCTTGTTATGGCGCGTCTTGTAACCCTTGGTCGGGACACCCCACGGGGTGACCGGATGCGGATTACCCTGGCCGGCCTTCGCCTCACCACCACCGTGCGGGTGGTCAACCGGGTTCATGGCAGCACCACGAACGGTCGGGCGGACGCCGCGCCAACGCTTGGCACCGGCCTTGCCCAGCTTTTCCAGGCTGTGCTCGTCGTTGCCGACTTCGCCGATGGTGGCGCAGCACTCGACCGGAACCTTACGCATTTCACCCGAGCGCAGGCGCAGGGTGGCGTAGATGCCTTCGCGAGCCACCAGCTGCACGGCCGCACCAGCGGCGCGAGCGATCTGAGCGCCCTTGCCCGGCTTCAGTTCGATGCAGTGGATGGTGGTGCCGACCGGGATGTTGCGCAGCGGCAGGGTGTTGCCAGCCTTGATCGGGGCATCCGAACCAGCGATCACCTGATCACCAGCCTTCAGGCCCTTCGGGGCGATGATGTAGCGACGCTCACCGTCGACGTAGCACAGCAGAGCGATGTGCGCGGTGCGGTTCGGATCGTATTCGATGCGTTCCACGCGCGCCGGGATGCCCAGCTTGTTGCGCTTGAAGTCGATGATGCGGTAGTGCTGCTTGGCACCACCACCGACGTGACGCACGGTGATGCGGCCATGGTGGTTACGACCACCCGAGCGGCTCTGCGACTCGACCAGCGCAGCGTGCGGAGCACCCTTGTGCAGGTCGGGAGTGACCACGCGCACGGCCGAACGGCGGCCGGGGGAAGTGGGCTTGAATTTCATCAATGGCATGGGATGTACCTCAGGCCTTGGCCGTTACATCGATCGACTGGCCATCGGCCAGGCGAACGTACGCCTTGCGCCAATCGCCGCGGCGGCCAGCACGGTTACGGAAGGACTTGTTCTTGCCCTTGACGTTGACCACGTTGACGGCTTCGACCTTGACGTCGAACAGCTGCTCAACCGCGGCCTTTACATCGGCCTTGGTGGCTTCGTTCGAAACTTCGAAGACATACTGGTTGGAGAGTTCCTGCAGGCGCGCGGTCTTTTCGGAGACACGCGGGGCACGCAGCACGCTGAAGATTTTTTCGTTGCTGTTCATGCCAGCCACTCCTCGACCTTCTTGACCGCGTCAGCGGTGATGACGACCGTGTCGGCACCCACCAGCGAGACCGGATCCAGACCCTGGACGTCACGCACCTGCACGTACGGCAGATTGCGGGCGGACAGGTACAGGTGCTCGGACGCTTCTTCGGTGACGATCAGCGGGCGCTTGCCCACTTCCAGGCCGGCCAGCTTGGCGATCAGACCCTTCGTGTTGGTCACTTCGACGTCGAAGGACTCCACGATGGTCAGACGGCCCTGACGGTTCAGCTCGGACAGGATCGCGCACATGGCGGCACGGTACTGCTTACGATTGACCTTCTGCTCGAAGCTGCGCGGCTTGGCCGCGAAGGTGACACCGCCGCCGACGAAGATCGGAGCCGTCAGTGCGCCATGACGCGCGCCGCCGCCCTTCTGCTTCTTCGACTTCTTGGTGGTACCAGCCACTTCGGAGCGAGTCTTCTGTGCCTTGGTGCCGGCGCGACCGGCGTTGCGGTAGGCAACGACGACCTGGTGGACCAGATCTTCGCTGAAATCGCGACCGAACACGGCGTCGGAGACCGAGACCTTGTTGTTGCTACCCGTGATAACGAGTTCCATCGTCATCTCTCCTTATGCCTTGCTCGCCGGACGGACGATCACGTCGCCACCCGCCGCGCCCGGAACGGCGCCGCGAACGGCGATCAGACCGCGCTCGACGTCGACCTTGACCACTTCCAGGTTCTGGGTGCTCTGCTGCACCGCGCCCATGTGGCCCGACATCTTCTTGCCCGGGAAAACGCGACCCGGGGTCTGGCGCTGACCCAGCGAACCCGGCGCGCGATGCGACAGCGAGTTACCGTGGGTTGCATCGCCCATACGGAAGTTGTGGCGCTTGATGGTGCCCTGGAAGCCCTTACCCTTGGTGACACCCTGGACGTCGACGATCTGGCCGACTTCGAAGATGTCCGCCTTGACTTCGCCGCCAACGGCGAAATCGCCGAGCTGCGCGTCTTCAACGCGGAATTCCCACAGGCCACGACCCGCTTCCACCTTCGCCTTGGCGAAGTGGCCGGCTTCCGGCTTGTTGACCAGGGCAGCGCGACGCGCGCCGACGGTCACCTGCACGGCGCTGTAGCCGTCGGTTTCGACGGTCTTGATCTGCGCGATGCGGTTCGGGGTTGCTTCGATCAGGGTCACCGGGATGGAGCGGCCATCTTCAGTGAACACGCGGCTCATGCCAGCCTTGCGGCCCACGAAGCCCAACGAATACTTCTTCGTCATGGTCGTAGTCCTCAGGTCAGCTTGATCTGAACGTCGACGCCGGCAGCCAGTTCGAGCTTCATCAGCGCGTCCACGGTCTTGTCATTCGGGTCAACGATATCGAGCACGCGCTTGTGCGTGCGGGTCTCGTACTGGTCACGCGCGTCCTTGTCGACGTGCGGGGAAACGAGAACGGTGTAACGCTCGATCTTGGTCGGCAGCGGGATCGGGCCACGCACTTGCGCGCCGGTCCGCTTTGCCGTTTCAACGATCTCGCTGGCCGAACGGTCGATCAGACGATGATCGAACGCTTTCAGCCGGATCCGGATCTTTTGGTCCGCCATGGCGGTAGGTTCCTTCGTTAAAAGAGCGACAGACAAAGCCTCTGGGTTGCTTTGTCCCATGAAATTCCTGAATACGGACGACCCACAGTCCTGCGGGCCGCCAAGGTCACTCCATAGACCTCAAAAACGTAGGCAGACCAGTTACCCGGCCTGCCCAGACGTAGAAGCATAATGGCACGCAAGGCAGCTGTCAACAGTCGCCTGTTGACGCCGCCTGAATGGCATTGACCCTTCCTGGTCCGGGGAACACAAGGCACATCCTGTGCCTGCTTTCCCATTTGATACGCCCCGATGCCCTACCCAGGCAACATCGGGGCGCAGATACTACCAGATTACTCGATGATCTTCGAGACCACGCCGGCGCCGACGGTACGACCGCCTTCGCGGATGGCGAAGCGCAGGCCTTCGTCCATTGCCACCGGGTTGATCAGGGTGACGACCATCTTGACGTTGTCACCCGGCATCACCATTTCGACGCCTTCCGGCAGAGCAGCTGCGCCGG
>NZ_JAWIRU010000008.1:147225-196699 GCF_036320025.1 Stenotrophomonas sp. SMYL86 | reverse complement strand
CCTCCGGATCTGCGATTGCCGGCCAGCGGCCGTCACTACCGATAAAGAAAAACGCCGGCTTGCGCCGGCGTTTTCTGATGGCTTACTGCGCCTTCTGGATCACTGCGCAGGCCAGCCGCGCACCGGCGTTGCCGGTCGGCTGGGTCTTGTAGTCATCCGCATCGGCGTGGACGATCAGGCCGCGGCCGATGATGTCGAAGTCATCGCCCTTGCCGATGTTGACGTTGCTCGACACCGGGCCGTCGATGGTGGCCACGCCCTTGTCGTCGGCCTTGATGTTGGGCATGTCGCCACCGTGGTGCGGATCGGCGGACACGCTGCCGTGATCCTGCTTGCCCGGGTTGAAGTGGCCACCGGCGCTCATGCCGTCCGGCGCGCTGCAGTCGCCCTTCTCGTGGATGTGGAAGCCGTGCTCGCTGCCCGGCTTCAGGCCGCTGATCTGGCCGGTCACGTGGACCTTGCCGTCAACCACCTTGAAGGTGACGCTGCCCTTGGTCTCGTTGCCCTGGGTCGGCGCCAGCTCGGCCGTGGCCGAGACATCGGCAGCCGGGGCGGCAGCGGGTGCCGGTGCTGCGGCCGGTTCAGTGGTTGCGCCCTCGGCCGGCGCGGCCGGCGGGGTTTCAGTCTGCGGAGCGGCCGGCTGCTGGCCGCAGGCCGCCAGGCCCAGCGCGGCGATGGCCGCAAACAGCGAAGTGTGGATCAAACGCATGGAATCTCTCCCTGGATGATGCCTGCAGTGATCAGCGGACAACCCGGATCACGCCACAGGCGATGCGGACGCCGGCATTGCCGGCGGGCTGGCTGCGATAGTCGTCGGCGTTGGCATGCACGACCAGTGCACGTCCGGCGATATCGGTGGCGGCGCCTCCGCCAAGGGTAACGCCCTTGAGGTGGATATCGACGTTGGCGCGGCCCTGGGCGTCGGCACGCAGATTGTCCATGTCGCCCAGGTGGTGCTTGCCGGTGCCGGCGCGGCCATGCGCAGCGCCACCGGGATTGAAGTGATTGCCGGCACTGCTGGCATCCACCGCGCTGCAGTCACCGCGCTCGTGGATGTGGAAGCCGGCCTGCTGCATCGGCTGCAGGCCACCGATCAGCCCGGTGATGTGGATGCCACCGGGCTCCACCATCAGCGCGATGCGGCCACTGACGATGCTGGCCGAGGCCGGCGACAGATTGGCCTCGGCCTGCTTGGCGGCGCTGACCACGGTCGGCGGTGGCGGGGTGGGTTCGGCCTTCTTCGGCGCACTGCCACAGGCAGACAGCAGCGCGGCGGCGGACAACGGCAGGATGGCAAAGGACAGACGCATCGAAGACTCCTTGCAGGTGACACTACGGACGGCATCGTCCATGAACGATCAACGGTTCGGCAAGCGGGCGCGAGGATCGCGTGCAGGGACCGTTCAATGGCCCCCGCGACGGCGCCCGGCGCCCAGCTTGCGGGTAAGGGTATTGCGGCCAAGGCCCAGGCGGGCCGCGGCTTCGGCACGGCGGCCATGGGTGATCTGCAGCGCGGCCTCCAGCAGGGCATGGTCGACCCGCTCTCGCACCTGCGCGTGCAGCCCTTCCACGCCTTCGGCCAGCTGACGGCGTGCCCATTCGGCCAGCAGCGCCTCCCACTGCCCCGGATCGGCGTTGGTGGTGCTGCTGCGACGACCGCGCGTACGGTTGAGCGCGGTATCGACGTCGGCCACGCCAATGGTGTCAGCGGCGGCCAGCGCCGCCATCCGCCAGCACACGTTTTCCAGTTCGCGCACGTTGCCCGGCCAGTCGTGTTCGCGCAGCGCCTGCAGTGCGGCAGCGGTCAGGCGCTTCGGCGGCGTATCCAGCTTGCGTGCGGCGGCGGCCAGAAAGGTGCTGGCCAGTTGCGCGATGTCCTCGCGACGCTCGCGCAGCGGTGGCAGCTGCAGGCGCACCACGTCCAGGCGATGCAGCAGATCGGCACGGAACTTCCCCTGTGCGACCAGGCCTTCCAGATCCTGGTGGGTGGCGGCAATCACCCGCACGTCGACGCGGATCAACTCGCGACCACCGACGCGGAAGAACTCGCCCTGTGCCAGCACGCGCAACAGACGGGTCTGCAGCGGCAACGGCATATCGCCTATTTCATCGAGGAACAGCGTGCCGCCGTTGGCCTGCTCGAAGCGACCGATATGGCGGCGCTGGGCACCGGTGAAGGCGCCGGCTTCGTGGCCGAACAACTCGCTTTCCAGCAGCTCGGACGGGATTGCAGCAGTATTGAGCGCGACGAACGGCCCCTGCGCGCGCGGCGATTCGCGATGCAGCGCATTGGCCACCAGCTCCTTGCCGGTGCCGGTTTCGCCGGTGATCAGCACCGCCAGCGGCGCCTGCGCCAGGCGGCCGATGGCACGGAACAGCGCGCGCATCGGCGGGGTATCGCCCACCAGTTGCGGCGGCTGGTCGCCATGCGCTTCCGCCGCAGGTGTGGGCGCCGCCAGTGCCGGTGCAACGGCCGGCAGCACACGCTGCGCCAGCGCCACGGCGTCATCCAGATCGAACGGCTTGGACAGGAATTCATGCGCGCCACCGCGGAACGCACCGGCCGTGCTGGCCACGTCGGTGTAGGCCGACATCACCACCACCGGCAGCTGCGGAAGCGCGGCCTTGAGCTTGTCCAACAGCACCAGGCCATCGTCACCCGGCATGCGCACATCGGTGAACAGCAGCGCCGGCGGCGGGCCTTCGCTCAACGCCTGCAGGGCGGGGGCGGCGCTGTCGAAATCGACGACCTGGTAGCCCGCCTCGCGCAGCGCGGTGCACAGCACGAAACGCACGGCGCGGTCGTCGTCGACCACCCAGATGCGTTGTGCGGGAATGGAGGCGTCAGACATCACGCGGGGCCTCCTCGGCCGGGGCGGCGCCGCTGATGATCGGCAGCAGCAGGGTGAACACGGTATGGCCCGGGCGCGAGCGGTAGGTCAGTGTGCCGCGATGTTCGCGTGCGACCTGCTGGGCCAGCGCCAGGCCCAGCCCGGTACCCTCGGCGCGGCCACTGACCAGCGGCAGGAACAGGTGTTCGGCCAGTTCCTCGGGCACGCCACGGCCGTCGTCGGCGATTTCCAGGCGCAGCGCCAGCGTGTGCAGCTGCTCGGCGATGCGCACGCCATGCTCCACGCGGGTGCGCAGGGTGATGCTGCCGGCGCCGGCCTGGATCGCGTTGCGCACCAGGTTCCACACCGCCTGGGTGAGGCGGTCGGCATCGCCGTGGAATTCGGGAATGCTGGGGTCGTAGTCGCGCTGCAGGCGTACCGCCCAGCCGGCCTCGTTCTCGGCCAGGCGCAGCACGCGCTCCAGCGCGGCATGGATGTTCAGTTCGGCATGCGGTGCGGCCGGGGCCGGCGACAGCAGCTGGTCGAGCAGGCCGTTGAGGCGTTCGATCTCCGACCCGATCAGCTCGATCAGCTCGCGTTCGCTGGCATCGCGCTGGGCCGCGCGGCGGGCCAGCAGCTGGGCCGCGCCCTTCAGCCCGGCCAGCGGGTTGCGCAGCTCGTGGGCCAGTCCCTTCAGCGCCGCGCTGAGCGCGCTGGGCAGGGCCTGGGTCGGGTCCAACCCGGGGAATTCATCGACCGGATGCGCCTCCAGCAGCCAGCCGCCATCGTCGCGACGGCTCATCCAGCCCTCGGCGAAGCGCGGCGCCTCACCGGGCACCGCCAGCGCCAACCGGTTCAGGCGCAGGCTGTCGCGCTCATCGCAGGCCAGGAAATGGGCCAGCGCCTCGCCCTGCACTTCCAGTGCGGCCAAGGGCCGACCCAGCAGGCGCCGGGCGCTGACACCCAGCCAGCGGGCGAAGGCCGGATTGCAGCCGGCAATGCAGCCATCGGCCCCGGCCCAGGCCAGCGGCGTGCCCAGGGCATCGAGGGATGGCGGGGGTGCAGGGTCGGACATTGCACCAATGTAGTGCAAAACGCGGGTCCGGCATCAGATCGCATCGAATGCGTCGCCAGTCGTCGCGCCCGGGAATTACGCGCCATGCTTGCCTAAGGAATACTAACGCCTTACGATACTATCGTCACACGTTATCAATATGCCGATCCAATCATTTGCCTGCAAACGTACGCAGGCACTGTTTGATGGTCATCGCGTGCAGAGATGGCGCCACATTGAAGCTGCCGCGCTGCGAAAGCTGGCCATGCTCAATGTGGCAGCTGATCTGCGGGATCTGCGTCTGCCGCCAGCGAACAGACTGGAATCGCTGCATGGGGACCGGCGGGGCCAGTACAGCATCCGCATCAATGACCGGTTCCGGCTGTGCTTTGTCTGGTCTCGGGAAGGTCCTGCCGAGGTCGAAATTGTCGATTACCACTGAAGGAGTCGTGCGAGTGCGAACCGCCCCCTACCCCGCTCCCGGCGAGATCCTGTTGCATGAATTCCTTGAGCCTCTGGGCATCACCCAATACCGGCTGGCCAAGGCAATTGGCGTCTCACAACGCCGTATCGGCGAGATCGTCTCCGGCGATCGCGCAGTCACTGCGGACACCGGGCTGCGCCTGTCCCGCTACTTTGGCGTTTCCGACAAGTTCTGGATCGGCCTGCAGGCCGACTTCGATGCCGCGATGACCAAGGAAAAGCTGGCCGACGTGCTTGCCCGGATCGAACCCTACAACGCGGCTGCCTGAGCCTTGGCCCGGGGGCAGAGCCCTTTCCTTGCGGAAAGGGACCCGAGCCCGGGCGGGCAGCGTTACACCGGGTAGCCGGTGGCTTCCCGGGCCTTCTTCCAGGCGCTTTCGAATTCGCGCGCGCTGATCTCGTCGTCTTCGTCGAAATCCAGGAACGACACCGGCTGGTCGGCCAGCAGGAAGCGGTCATCGCTGTGGGCATGCTCGTCGGCCCAGACCATCTTGGTGCCGTAGATCTCCACCTGGCGCACGATCTTCTCGCCACGGGCTTCCATCAGCACGTTGCCCTTGCCCAGGCCCGATTCGGCCCAGTGCTTGTAGTACTTCTTCGCGGCGGATTTCGCGCCGGGTTTTGCGTTGTGCTTTGCGTAGGTCATTGCAGAGGTCCTGGCCGCAGGCGCGGTCGGAAAGTTCGGAATGGCGCCATTATCGCCCGACCTCGCAGCGCGCAGGTGAGTGCTTCACCGGGCCGACGCAGGCAACGCCACGCCCTTCGGCCACAGCATCCAGATGTTGCCCTTCTGCTTCATGTCGCCGGCCAGCTTGCCGGCGGCATCGCCGCTGCCCCAGTACAGGTCGGCGCGCACTTCACCGGCAATGGCGCCGCCGGTGTCCTGCGCGGCCACCGGGCGCACCACCGGGGTGCCGTCCGGGCGCGTGGTGGACAGCCACAGCAGGCTGCCCAGCGGCACCACGCTGCGATCCACTGCGACGCTGTAGCCGGCGGTGAGCGGCACGTTCAGTGAACCACGTGGGCCTTCCGGGCTGTCCGGGTTGCGCACGAAGAACACGTAGCTGGGGTTGCTGCGCAGCAGTTCCGGCACGCGCGCGGGATTGGCCCGGGCCCAGGCGCGGATCGCGTCCATGGTGACGTCTTCTTTCTTCAGCTGGCCCTGGTCGACCAGCCAGCGACCGATCGCGCGATAGGGGTGGCCGTTCTGTTCCGCATAGGCCAGCCGTACCTGCGTGCCATCGGGCAGGCGCACCCGGCCCGACCCCTGGATCTGCAGCAGCTGCAGGTCCATCGGGTCGGTCAGCCAGGCCAGTACCGGCGCCTTGGCGCCCTTGGCCGCGATGGTGCCGGCGTCGTCATAGGGCTTGAGCACCTTGCCCTCGACGCGCCCGCGCAGGCGCTTGCCCTTCAATTCCGGGTAGACGCTGTCCAGCTGCACCACGATCAGATCATTCGGCGTGCCGTAAACCGGTACGGTGGCAGCAGCCGTGCGGGTGAGGCTGCCGGGGTAGATCGGCTCGTAGTAGCCGGTAATCAGCCCGTCGGCCTGGTGGCCGCCGGCACGCAATGCATAGACATCCAAATCGCGCTGCAGGAACTGGCGGATCGCCGCCGGGTCCTTGTCCGAAACCGTCGCGGCGGTGGCGCAGGGTTTGGCCCAGACCGCATCGTTCTTCAGGCGGGTGCAGCTGCTGCGCCAGGCGACGAAACCGGCCTGCAGGTCACTGTCGGAGACCGGTGGCAGTGCACTCCATGCGGCCTTGGCGTAGGTGGCCGCGGGCGGTGTGGCCGGCATCGGCGCTTCGGTTCCAGTGCGGGGAGCGGTGGTGGAGCAGCCGGCGAGCACGGCCGCTGCCAGCAGGATGCAGTGCTTGCGCTTGAAGAAGATGGCGGAATCAATCATGCCGCCATGGTGGAGTGCCGGCCGCTGGGCGGCAACCCAGCGCGGGGCCAAGCGTTCATGCGCCGGTTCACGGCGTCTGCAGCAGCAGGGAATGCAGGATGCGGGCGTCTTCAGCATCCAGTGTCTTCGGCAGGTCGTCGCGGCCACGGAAACGGCGGTGGAAGGCGGCGACGGTGGCGTCCCGGTTGTCGAGCGGATAGCCGAAGCGGGCCAGCGCATTCCACGCGTCGAAGCCTTCCGGCGCAGCCCCGTCGGCGGCGCGTGGCCATACGCCGAATCCAGCCTCCGCCAGCTGCTGCCACGGGAAGAACCGGCTCGGATCCTGCTTGCGCGTCGGCGCCAGGTCGGCATGGCCGATGACCTGGCGCGGCGGGATGTTCAGGCGGGTGGTGAGATCGCGCAGCAGCACGATCAGCGATTCGATCTGCGCCGCACTGAACGGGCTGCGGCCATCGTTGTCGAGCTCGATGCCGATCGAGGCGGAGTTGAGATCGGTGATGGTGCCCCAGCGCCCGGCGCCGGCGTGCCAGGCGCGGCGCTCATCGGCGACCAGCTGGTAGCGATGGCCATCGGCACCGATCAGGTAGTGCGCGCTGACTGGTCCACCGCTGTTGGCCGTGCGCAACGTACGCAGGCTCTGCTGCACCGACTTCTGCTCGGTGTGATGGATGACGATGATGACGGGCGTGCGCGCGTTCTGGTTCGGCGACGGCACCCAGGTGGCGAGCGGGTTGTGGGTTTCCTGCGGCGCGGAGGCACAGGCGGCCAGCAGCAGGCAGGCCGAGAGCATCAGGGCGGTGCGGATCGGGTGCATGGCCCGATTGTGCGCGATCAGGCGCGATGATGCATGCCGCCGTGCCGAGCAAGCTTGGCACCCACCAGAGAGGATGCGGTAGATCCACGCCATGCGTGGATGGTCTACCCGCTGTGCCGACCAAGTGGTCGGCACCCACCAGACCCAGACCCAGTGCCAAGCAAGCTTGGCACCTACCAGAGCAGTAGAAGTGCCGACCAACGGTCGGCACCCACAACATCAATGCAGCAGCTCGGCCGCTACTTCAGGCCTCGTACGCGGACTCGCCGTGCGAGGTCACATCCAGGCCGGTGCGCTCTGCTTCCTCGGTCACGCGCAGGCCGACCACGCTGCGCACCACCAGCAGGATCAGCGTGGTCACTACCGCCGACCAGACCACGGTCAAGCCGACGCTGACCACCTGCACCCAGACCTGATGGGCGATATCCAGATCGGCCTTGGTGCCGCCCAGCGACTGCGCACTGAACACACCGGTGAGAATCGCGCCGACGATGCCGCCGACACCATGCACACCGAACACGTCGGCGGTGTCGTCCACCTTCAGCAGGCGCTTCAAACCGGTCACACCCCACACGCAGACCACGCCGGCGACGAAGCCGATGATGATCGCGCCGAGCGGGCCGACGGTGCCGCAGGCCGGCGTGATGCCGACCAGGCCGGCGACTGCGCCCGAGGCCGCGCCCAGTGCCGACGGCTTGCCCTTGCTGATCGCTTCCACCAGCGTCCAACCGAGTACGGCAGCGGCCGTGGCCAGCACGGTATTGAGGAAGGCCAGCGAGGCGACGGTATCGGCGGCAGCGGCGGAACCCGCGTTGAAGCCGAACCAGCCGACCCACAGCAGCATCGCGCCGATATAGGTAAACGGCACGTTGTGCGGCTTCAGCGCGGTCTGGCCATAGCCCAGGCGCTTGCCGACGAACCACGCGGCGACCAGACCGGCCACACCGGCGTTGATGTGGACCACGGTGCCACCGGCGAAATCGATCGCGCCCATCTCACCCAGGTAGCCGCCACCCCAGACGATGTGCGCCATCGGGATGTAGCTGAGGGTGAACCACAGCGCCGAGAACAGCAGCACCGCACGGAACTTGATGCGCTCGGCGAACGCGCCGACGATCAGCGCGGTGGTGATGCCAGCAAACGTCGACTGGAAGGCGACGAACAGGTAGTCCGGCAGGCCCTTGATCGGGGTGTTGCCGACCGACTCCGGAGTGAAGCCCTTGAGGAAGGCGAATTCGGTGAACGAGCCGAAGAACGGGTTGCCGGCGCTGAACACCGCGCTGTAGCCATAGGCCACCCACAGCAGCAGCACCAGCGAGAACACCACCAGGATCTGGCTGAGCACCGACAGCACGTTCTTCGAACGCACGAGGCCGCCATAGAACAACGCCAGGCCCGGCACCACCATCAGCAACACCAGCAGGGTGGACGTCAGCATCCAGGCCACGTCGCCATGGTCGTAGGTCGCGGCGGCTTCAGCCGCGGCCGGTGCGGCGGCCGCAGCGACCGGATCCTGCAACGGTTCGACCGCCACGCTTTCGCTCGGCAGCGGCGAGATCTGGGCCTGAGCGTGGGCACTGCCCGGCCACGCACCGGCGGCCAGCGCGCTGAGCAGCATCAACAGGCACACGAAGTGGAACCGGGCTTGCCACCCGGTGAGAAGGCGCATCTTCATGGGGGAGTCTCCGGAAAGGGGTTACAGCGCGTCGGCACCGATTTCGCCGGTGCGGATGCGGATGACCTGTTCGACGGCGGTGACGAAGATCTTGCCGTCACCGATCTTGCCGGTGCCTGCCGACGACTGGATCGCTTCGATCACCGCGTCGGCACGCTCATCGGTGACCACGGTTTCGATCTTGATCTTGGGCAGGAAGTCGACGACGTACTCGGCGCCGCGATACAGCTCGGTGTGGCCCTTCTGGCGGCCGAAGCCTTTCACTTCGGTCACGGTGATGCCCGACACGCCTGCGTCGGAGAGGGCCTCGCGGACCTCGTCGAGCTTGAACGGCCGGATGATGGCGGAGATCAGTTTCATGCGCATGTCCCGAGGGTGGATGGGGCCAGCGCGCCAGCGCGCGTTGGCATCAGGCAACCAGCGGCCATCAGGATGATGGCCGTGGCTGTTGCACCGGACACGTACAGGGCCGGGACGGCCGTGCCTCTCTCCTTGCACGACCGACGCGGGAGGGAGGGCGGCCCTGGTCGCGTATCCGGTCTCTCTTGCCCCTGTTTCAGCGGACTAACAGTCCGCTCTACTGCAGCGGGCCAGCGGCCCGCTCTACCACGGCGGGCCAGCGGCCCGCTCTACTACGGCGGGCCAGCGGCCCGCTCTGCCACGGCGGGTCGGGGTCCGCTCTACCACGGCGGACCGGGGCCCGCCCTGCGGCTCCCCAGCCGCGAAGACGGAAGCGATGGCGGCGGGTGGGAGGGGGAAGCCCACCGCCATCGCCACCGGTCAGCTGGCGTAGTACAGCTGGTATTCCAGCGGGTGGGTGGCCGCGCGGAACTTGGTCACTTCCTGCATCTTCAGCGCGATGTAGCCGTCGATGAAGTCATCGCTCATCACGCCGCCGGCCTTCAGGAACTCGCGGTCCTTGTCCAGCGCTTCCAGCGCCTGGTCCAGCGAGGAGCAGACCTGCGGGATCAGCTTCTCTTCTTCCGGCGGCAGGTCGTACAGGTCCTTGTCGCTCGGTGCGCCCGGGTCGATCTGGTTCTTGATGCCGTCCAGGCCGGCCATCATCAGCGCGGTGAAGGTGAGGTAGCCGGACTGGATCGGATCCGGGAAGCGCATTTCGATGCGGCGCGCCTTCGGGTTGGACACCCACGGAATGCGGCACGAAGCCGAACGGTTGCGGGCCGAGTAGGCCAGCATCACCGGTGCTTCGTAGCCCGGCACCAGGCGCTTGTAGCTGTTGGTGCCCGAGTTGGCGAAGGCGTTGATGGCCTTGGCATGCTTGAAGATGCCGCCGATGTACCACAGCGCCAGCTGGCTCAGGCCACCGTAGCCGTCACCGGAGAACAGGTTGGTGCCGCCCTTGGACAGCGACTGGTGCACGTGCATGCCGCTGCCGTTGTCGCCGACGATCGGCTTGGGCATGAAGGTGACGGTCTTGCCGTTGCGGTGCGCGACGTTCTTGATCACGTACTTCATGCGCAGCAGTTCGTCGGCCTTCTGCACCAGGGTGCTGAACTTGGTGCCGATCTCGCACTGGCCGGCGGTGGCCACTTCGTGGTGCTGCACTTCCACTTCGATGCCGACCTGTTCCAGGGTCTTGCACATCTCGGCGCGCAGGTCGTGCAGGGTGTCGGTCGGCGGCACCGGGAAGTAACCGCCCTTCACGCCCGGACGGTAGCCGCTGTTGGCGCCGTCGTACTTGGCGCCGCTGTTCCACGCCGCTTCTTCCGAGTCGACCTGGAAGAAGGTGTGGCCCATTTCATTGGCGAAGCGGACCGAATCGAAGATGAAGAATTCCGGCTCCGGGCCGAAGAACGCGGTTTCGGCGATGCCGGAGGACTTCAGGTAGGCCTCGGCGCGCTTGGCGATGCCGCGCGGGCAACGGCCATACGGCTGCATGGTGGCCGGGTCGAGGATGTCGCAGCTGATCACGATGGTCGGATCGGCGTAGAACGGGTCGACGTAGGCGCTGGCGGTATCCGGCAGCAGCACCATGTCCGATTCGGCGATGCCCTTCCAGCCGGCGATCGAGCTGCCATCGAACATCTTGCCTTCTTCGAACAGCGACGGCTCGACGATGCTGACCGGGAAGGTCACGTGCTGCTCGACACCACGCATGTCGACAAAGCGCAGGTCGACGAACTCGATCTGGTTGTCCTTGATCAGCTTCTCAACGTTTTCCACGGACATCGGTACGACCTCGGATGGGGATGAATGCCTGCTGAGGTACAGCAACGACCGTGCCAACTTTTCGCAGGCTGCAAGTCATTGATTTCAAAAAGGCCGCCCCGCAGCGGTGCAGAACCGTGCGCACCAAATGGGTGCAGCCGACAGCGGACGCACCCGTTTGGTGCGGCAGTGATCGTCTATCCTCTCGACCTTCTTCCTTCCTGCCGCGCGTGCCCGCACCGTCCATGTCCGACCTGCTCTCCGCCCTGTTGCTGGGCATCCTCGAAGGCTTGACCGAGTTCCTGCCGATCTCCAGCACCGGCCACCTGCTCATCGCCCAGCACTGGCTGGGTGCCCGTTCGGACTTCTTCAACATCGTCATCCAGGCCGGCGCGATCGTGGCGGTGGTACTGGTGTTCCGCCAGCGCCTGCTGCAGTTGGCCACCGGCTTCGGGCAGCGCGAGAACCGCGAGTACGTATTCAAGCTGGGCGCGGCCTTCCTGGTCACCGCCGTGGTCGGCCTGGTGGTGCGCAAAGCCGGCTGGTCGCTGCCCGAGACGGTCAGCCCGGTGGCCTGGGCACTGATCATCGGTGGCATCTGGATGCTGCTGGTGGAGGCCTACACCGCGCGCCTGCCCGACCGCGACCAGGTGACCTGGACCGTGGCGATCGGCGTCGGCCTGGCGCAGGTGGTGGCCGGCGTGTTCCCCGGCACCTCGCGTTCGGCCTCGGCGATCTTCCTGGCCATGCTGCTGGGCCTGAGCCGCCGTGCGGCGGCTGCCGAGTTCGTGTTCCTGGTTGGCATTCCCACCATGTTCGCCGCCAGCGCCTACACCTTCCTGGAAATGGCCAAGGCCGGACAGCTGAGCAGCGAGAACTGGACCGAGGTGGGCGTGGCCTTCCTTGCCGCGGCCGTCACCGGCTTCGTCGTAGTGAAGTGGCTGATGGGCTACATCAAATCGCACAGGTTCACCGCGTTCGCGCTTTACCGCATCGCGCTGGGCGCCGCGCTGCTGCTGTGGTTGCCGTCCGGCAGCTGAACAGCGCCGGGGCACGGTAACCCCGTTGCCGGCCCCACCCCGTTTCCCCCACGGTTCCCCAAGGAGAATCACCATGAACCGCAAGCTCACCCTGCTCCTCCCGCTGGCCCTGCTGGCCGCCTGCAGCCAGACCCCGGCCCCGGCCGGGACCGGCGGCGACGACGTGGCCCCGGCCGCAGCCAAGGCAGCAGACCAGCAGACGCTGGCGCACCTGGATGCGCAGCGCCTGCAGAGCCAGCACTGGCTGCTGCAGCAGGCCACCGCCGCCGACGGCAAGCGCATCGACGCGCTGTTCGCCCGCGAAGACAAGCCGGTCACCCTGGACTTCGCTGATGGCCGCCTGTCGGTCAGCAACGCCTGCAACCACATGGGTGGCGGCTACACCCTGGCCGACGGCAAGCTGACGGTCAGTGCGATGGCCTCGACCATGATGGCCTGCACCGACAAGGCGCTGATGGCGCTGGACGAGGCCGTGTCGAGCCGCCTGCAGGGCGAGCTGAAGGCCGAGCAGGATGCCGATGGCAAGCTGACCCTGACCAACGCGAAGGGCGACGTGCTGGTGTTCAACCCGGAACCGACCGCTGAAACCCGCTACGGCGGCGCCGGCGAAACCGTGTTCCTGGAAGTGGCCGCCAAGACCGAGAAGTGCTCGCACCCGCTGATCCCGGACTACCAGTGCCTGCAGGTGCGTGAAGTGAAGTTCGACGACAAGGGCCTGAAGCAGGGTGAGCCGGGCAAGTTCGAGAACTTCTACGGCAACATCGAGGGCTATACCCACGAAGACGGCGTGCGCAACGTGGTGCGCGTGAAGCGCTACGAAGTGAAGAACCCGCCGGCCGACGCGCCGTCGCAGGCGTACGTGCTGGACATGGTGGTCGAGTCGGCCATCGAGAAGAAGTAAGACGATGGAAGGGCGGCCGAAAGGCCGCCCTTCTTCGTTGTGTAGAGTCGAGCCATGCTCGACTGCTTCTACGGTGAGTCGAGCATGGCTCGACACTACAGAAGCAAAGCCGGCCAGCGGCCGGCTCTACCACCCATCGTGCCGCTCAGCCCAGCGCCGGGTTCAACGTGTAGGTGCCATGCAGTGCGGCTTCGGCCAGCACGTGGCCGTGCATGGCGCGATATGCGTCGGCGGCAGTGAAGCGCGCCGGAAGCGCCAGCGAGGCCACATCCAGCGCGAACACGCGGAAGAAATAGCGGTGCACGCGTTCGTCGTTGAACGGCGGATAGGGGCCGTCATAGCCCAGGTAATCGCCGGCCATGTCCGGGTTGCCCGCAAACCAGCCGGTGAAGTCGTTCAGGCCCTGGCGGCTGCCCGCCGGGCCAGCCGGTGCGGTCTTGCCCTTCACCACGAAGCCATCGCTGCAGCTGCCGGCGGCGATCTCCTGCACCGAGGCCGGAATATCGGCCATCACCCAGTGCACGAAGTCGCAGCGCGGCTGGTCGCGCGGCACGGTCATGTCGCTGCGGCCGACCGTTTCCGCAACGGTCGGCACATCCGGGTCCACGCACACCAGCAGGAACGAACGCGTGCCTTCCGGTGCGCCGTTCCAGGCCAGGTGCGGATTGCGGTCCGGCGCGAAGCCGGTGGCATCGCCGGCGGCGAACTCGCGGTCGATCGGCGCGCCGTTGGTCAGGCTGTGGCTGCTCAGTTGCATCGGCTTCTCCTTACTCTTCCGGGTAACCCAGGCGCACCGCAATCGGGGTGAGCTTGGCAAAGGCGGCGCTCATCACGTCGCGGTAGTTGCGCCAGTGGCCCGGCGGGAAGCGCGGTGCGCCCAGCTGTGCGGCCGGCGGCATCTGCCGCTCGAACAGGCGTCCCAGCAGCTCGGCCATCGCGTGCGGATCATTGCCGATCTGGTCGATGCGCAGCAGCACGTGCGGATACAGTTCTTCCTCATGCAGGGTGGCAACCTGCGCCAGCCCGCGCGCCAGCCATTCGCTGGCTTCAGCCAGCGAGGTCATCGCCAGCGGAGCGGCAGCGCCGTAGGCCACCCAGTCCAGCAGCATGTCGCGCGGGTCACGCAGCACGAGCACCAGTCGTCCCTGCGGCAGCTGCGGGCGCAGCGCCCACAGCAGGGCGTTGTCCCACCACAGCAGCCAGTCGATGACGGCATCGCCCTGCAGGCCACGCGCCGGCAGCTGCTCGCGCCAGCGCTGCACCAGCCGCTCCGGGGTCAGCACGCCGGAGGCGAGGTCCTGCAGCGTGTGGTAGTTCTGGAATGCATCATCCGGCGGATTGCTGGTGTAGCGGTCACTGCGCAGCACCGGGCTGGCGGCCGCCAGGCCGGTCGCAACCCGCTCCACACCCGAACCCGGCGCACCCCACAGGAAGATCGGCGCGGAGCTGGCATCACTGTCGATCTCGCCCTTCTCCGGCCAGCTCGGCGGCGCCTTGGCCTGTGGCGGAAGCGGCAGGCGCTGCGGTGCCTGGTCGGCCTGCAGCGCCATCCACGTCTGCAGCGCCTGTTCCGGCTGGCCAGCGCGGTCCTGGATTTCACCCAGCCAGGTACGCAGGTCGGCGCGATGGCCGTCCGGCGCCCTGTCGATCAGCGCCTGCACGCGCGCGATCGCGGCAACCGGATCACGCTGCAGCAGGCCTTCGACCAGGCGTGTTTCGCCACTGACGCGGCCCGGTTCGAGGCTGACGATACGTTCGGCGATGGCTTCGGCCTGTTCGTGTTCGCCCACCATGTCATGCAGGCGCAGGCGTGCTTCCAGTGCCGGCAGATGACCCGGCATCGCGTCCATCCAGCGCTCCACGGTCGCCGCGGCGGTCGGGCTGCCGACTTCTTCCACGGCCAGGCGTGCCAGCCACAGGTCGTGCAGCTGCGGATGCTGTTCCAGGGCCGCGTCCAGGCGCGCGCGGGCCTCGTCTTCGCGGCCCAGGCGCTGCCAGGACATCAGCAGCAGCTGCAGCACCTGGCGGTCGTCGGGGATCGATTCCAGCAACGGCAGCAGATGGTCCAGCGCCTGCAGCGGCTGGCCGCCGCGCAGCGACAGTTCACCGGCCAGGCGACGCATCGACGGCGTATCCATGCCTTCCTGCTGAAGCGCGATCTGCATCGCTTCGGCAGCCGCCTCCAGGTTGCCCTGGCGCAGCGCCAACTGCACTACCAGGCCATGCAGCGAGCTGATGGCCGGGTTCAGTTCCAGCACGCGGCGGAACGCCTGCTCGGCGAAGGCCAGCATGTCCTTGCCCAGGTAGGCGAAGCCCAGTGCGTACAGCACGCGGGTGTCGTTGGGCTGCGCCTGGTTGGCCGCCGACAGCAGCGTCAGCGCACGATCCGGGTCGTCGCGGCGCAGCGCGATCATGCCGTCGATGGTCAGCAGTTCCGGGTGGTCCGGCTCAACGCGCGAGGCCAGCGTGGACAGGCGCTGGGCTTCATCGAAGTCGTTGCGGCCGATCGCCAGGTGCGCCTGCATCAGATAGGCGGCGAATGAGTTCGGGTCAAGCCCGGTGGTACGTGCCAGCGCTTCGTCAGCGCCCTGGTACTGGCGCAGGGCGAGCAGCAGGCCAGCGTGCTGCAGGTGCAGCTGGGCATCATCGGGGGCCAGCTGCAACGCCTGCTGCAGCGCCTCCATCGCATCCTCGGCCTTGCCCTGCTGCTGCAGCGCAAGCGCCAGCCAGCGGTGGGCTTCGGCCTGGCCGGGTTCATCACGGGTCCACGCCTGGGCCAGCTGCACGGCCTGGTCGGCCTGGTTCTGGCGCAACGCTTGGATGATCTGGTCTTGCATGGCGGTCCGGTTCAAGTGCAAACCCGCATTGTAGCGGTCCACGCACCGGTGCCGGTTCAGCCCGCCAGCACCCGCTGCAGGCGCTGCGCCACCCAGCGCTCGGAGAAGCCGTCACCCCGCCAGTTTTCCAGGAAGCCGCAGTGGCCTCCCCAGCAGGCGGTTTCCAGGTGCGCCTGGCGCGGCAGCTGCCAATCGCTGAAGGTCGCGTACGGGATCACCGGGTCGTCCTGCGCCATCAGGATGTCGGCCGGCACCTGCAGGGTGGACAGGCGGTCACCGGCAATCGAATAGCCATCGAAATAGGCCTGCAGCGAGCCGAAGGTGGTGTGCCGTTCGACCAGCCAGGCAGTCAGTGCACGGATGTCCAGCTTCAGCACGCGGTCGTCGCAGTCGCTCAGCTCGGGAAACAGATCGCGCTTGCGGCGCAGCGAGCCGGCCCATTTGCGGCGGAAGTACCAGTCGTACATCGCCGGGCCGTTTTCGATGCTCTCCATCGTCAGCCCCGGGTCCAGCACCGGGCACACCGAGGCCACCCGCAGCAGCGGCACGCCGGCAGCCGGCGCGCGCAGGGCCAGGCGCAGCACGAAGTTGCCCCCCAGCGAATAGCCGGCGGCCACCAGCGGCAGCTGCGGCCAGCGCTGGGCGATGTCACCCGCGGCATGCACCACTTCATCGATCAGGTTGGAGTGGAAGATGCCGGGGTTCAGGTGGTGGGTGTTGCCATGGTCGCGGAAGTTCAGCCGCACCACATCGAAACCCTGTTCGATCATGCGCGCGGCAGCCATGCGCATGTAACTGGATTCGGCACTGCCCTCCCAGCCATGCAGCAGCAGGGCCATGCCCTTCGGTTCGCGGCCTTCGACATGGCTGTGCCAGCCCTGCAGGCGCACGCCATCACCGCCGTCGAGGATCAGCTCTTCGCTGACCGCACCGGTGGCGGCCAGCAGCAGCAGGCCTCGCTGCAGGCGCATGCGGCTGGAGCTGAGCATCGACTGCAGGTGCGGATTGCGCAGCCAGCGCGGCGGCTGGTAGTCAGTCGCATGCAACGTCGGTGTACCGGCGTCCAGGACGGGTGGCGGGACCAGGGCCACCGTGCCCTCAGCCGGTGCTCATGGCCGCCACGATGCGCGCGCGCGAGGTTTCCGCGATGCGTCGACGGCCTTCCAGGTCCTGGGTACCGATCGGCTCCAGGAAATGCACTTCGGTATGCCGCGCCGGCTCACCCAGCAGACGCAGGAAATTGGCGGCGAAACTCTCGCCCGGGCCGAATGCCACGATGGTCTGTGCGTCACCCTTGAACCCATAGACCAGCGCCACAGGCTGCACCGGAACACCGGTTTCGACCGCGGCCTGGAAGATGCGGGCATGGAACGGCCCCACTTCATGGCCACCGCGGGTGCGCCCTTCCGGGAACACGCCTACTGCCTTGCCGGCACGCAGGCGATCGGCCATCACCTGCATCACGCCACCGAGCGATTCGGTATTACCGCGCTGGTGGAAGATGGTCTGCCCGCGCGCGGCGAGCCAACCAACCAGCGGCCAGCTTGCGATTTCGCGCTTGGCGACGAAGCCCATCATGCGCTGGCTGTGCAGGATGGAGATGTCGACCCAGCTGACGTGGTTGGCGACGAACAGCACGGCGCCCGGCAGCGGCTGGCCCACCCGTGACAGGCGGAAGCCGAAGATCCACATCAGGCCCCCCTGCCACCAGTTCACCACCTTCGCCCCGAAGGTATCCTCGCCCACGCGCAGCTCGCCCCACGGCGGGAGCATGCCGATCAGGATCAGCGGCAGGAACACGGTGATGTGGACCAACAGCAGCGGTACGCGGTACAGGTAACGGCACACACGCGCCACGCCGCCACGGGGGGCCGGAGTGGGGGAAGTCATCCGCGCACGATACCGGAGCGCCGCAGCAGCTGCCAGCCGATTTAGGCCATAACCGCCATTGACCGGGGCAATCGGCGAGGAACGCTGGGTTCTGCCGCCGTCAACACGCCCGCCGGGGGCTCAACCGTGGCCGGCGGCCACCACCGCCAGGGTCAGCCGAGAGATGCACACCAGCCGGCCCTGCTCGTCTTCGATGCGGATCTCCCACAGCTGGGTGCTGCGGCCGACGTGCAGCGCGCGGGCGGTGCCGGTGACCGTGCCCGAGCGCACGGCGCGCACGTGGTTGGCGTTGATTTCCAGGCCCACGCAGATCTGCTTGCCGGTATCCACGCACAGGTTGCCGGCACTGCTGCCCAGGGTCTCGGCCAGCACCACCGAGGCACCGCCGTGCAGGATGCCGTACGGCTGCCGGGTGCGCTCGTCCACCGGCATGGTGGCCTGCAGCCAGTCTTCGCCCGCAGCGCTGAAGACGATGCCGAGGGATTCGATCGCCGTGTTGCGGCTGAGCGCGTTGAGCTGCTCGATGGAAACGGCTTCGCGGAACACCTGGGTCATGCGGGCACCTTCAGAGGATGGGAACGAGGCCGGCGCCGAATGCAGTCAGCATGCGCACCAGCAGCCACTTCGGGCCGACGTTGACTTCGGGGAAGTCGCCGACGGCGACGTAGCAGTTGTGGAACGCCGGGTCCTGCCGTGGCAGCGGCTGCGGGCAGTCCGGACCGGGCTTGAACTCGTAGTCGGTGGCGTAGCGCCACGGCCAGAAGTCGAGGATCGGCAGCGCTTCGGAGGCTTTGCCGACGCTGTAGTTCAGGCCCGACAGCACTGGCGGCTTGGCCCGCGGCGCCACTGTCCACGAGTTCTGCGGATGGGTATCGCGCAGGATGCTCTCGGCCAGCTGCTCGGCAAACACCGGATCGTCGATGATCACCGCGCCTTCGGTGTTGTAGTTCTCGCTGCGCGGATCGAAGTTGTGGGTGCCGACCACGCCGATGCGGCGATCGACCACCAGCGACTTGGCGTGCAGGCCCATGCGGGCGCCCTTGCGGGTGACCGGCAACGGCTTGTTGACCGCCTTGCTGCCCAGGAACGACGGACGCGTCTCGGTGCGCAGCAGGCGCGTTTCCACCTCGCTGCCGGCGGCGCGGCGACGTTCGCGCGCGTTCTGGTAGGCACTGCCGGTACGCGGATGATGCACCGCCACCTGCTTGCGGGGCGCGGCCAGATCCCCGTCGCTGCCACCACCGGCATTGCTGCCAGCGGCGCTGCCGCCGATCAGCGGATTGCGCCCACCGTCGTCGTCGCCTCCGGGCGCGGCGATCGGGTCGGGCAGCAGATTGCGGTAGTCGACCGGTGCATCCAGCGGGAACGGCTTGTATTCGAAGATGTTGAAGCCCAGTTCGCGCATGTTGCGCCGCTTGTACTTGTACGACAGCGCATACACGATCGGGTTGTCGGTGGCCGCCAGGCTGTTGCTGGACACCACCACGCGCGGCGGCTGCGGGCGCTTGCGCAGCTCGCGGAACAGCTTCTGCGCCGGCTTGGACAGCACCAGGTACGGCGTCTGCAGGATCACTTCCTTCTGCGCACCGGCAATGAGTGCGTCCAGCTGCGGCTCGGTCACATGCTGGCCGGCCAGCGGGGCATCGGCCTTCTCGCGGCGGTGCTTGCGCGGCAGGTCGGCGACGTAGCGCACCGAGGCCACCGGCAGCGCGGTATCCACGAAGGAACGGGTGACGAACTCCATGTCATTGGCTTCAGCGCTGACCCGCTGCACCCGCTCCGGGCGGCGGAACGTGGCGGGCGGCAGCACCGGCACGCCTTCGCGCAGCAGGGTGCGGCCCACGTCATTCAGGCGCTCGGCCGGCACGCTGCGCTTGGCGCGCCAGAACGCATCGAAGTTGGCCGCCATCGCCCGCGCTTCCGGGCCGGCGATCATGACGTCGCGATCGCGGAAGTTGTACTCGCGATCCCAGTCGTAATAGTCGTCCTGGTAGTTGCGGCCGCCGACCACGCCGATCGCATCGTCGATCACCAGCAGCTTGTTGTGCATGCGCTGGTTGAAGCGACGGAAGCAGCACAGCACGCTGCCGGCGTAATCGAAGTAGTTCAGCCGGGCCTTGCCGAAGGTCGGGTTGTAGACCCGCAGCTGGAAGTTCTGGTGGGCGCCGGACAATGCGCCGAGGATCTGCAGGTCGGAGATCGCCGAGAGCTGGTCGATCAGCACCCGCACCTTCACCCCGCGCCGCGACGCGGCCAGCAGTTCGTCGATGACCAGCCGCGCGCTGTCGTCCTTGTCGAAGATGTAGGTCTGCAGGTCGATGCTGCGGGTGGCACTGCGCAGCAGGTTCAGGCGCGCCACCAGGGCGCCCTCCCCCTCGTCCAGCAGGGTGGCGTAGTGGCGCGGCTGCTCCGGGGTGGATTCGGTGAACGCCCGGCCGGCCAACGCCCGCAGCGGCGAATCCTGTGCGCAGCGGTCGGCGCGCTGGCAGTCGACCTGGATCGAGCGCGCCTGCACGGCGATCGCTTCGGCGCGGTCGCGCTCGGCATTGGACAGCGATGCACAACCGCTGCCCAGCAACACGGTTGCCAGCGCCAGTACACGCAGCAGGAGGTTCACGGTTTCGGCGCCTCGCTCAGGCGCGCTCGCAATACGAAGGTCACTCGGTCACTCAAGGCAAGCTGCCAGCTGTCCATTCCATACCGGCCTCGCTGCACGGTACCGCGGCTGACGACGTCGCAATCATAGCCGGGTCGGGCGCAATCCGCCTTCTCGACCTTCAGTGTCTCGGGGTGGCTGATCCCGCGCAGGGTCAGCCGCCCGTTGATGTCGCCCCCGTCTTCCACGGTCTCCGGCCAGTACGGCAGCGAGTCGAACTCGACCACCGGGTGGCGGCCTGCGTCGAAGAACTCCTCGCCACGCATCCAGCCGGTGTAGCGCGCCTTGCCGGGGATCTCGACCGAGCGCGTGAACATCTTCAGGTGCACCTGGTGGCGGCCGTCGGAGAGGATCTCGATGCGACCCTCGAAGTGCGGGAACAGGCCTTCGATGCGCTGCCCGAAGCGGGTGCGCACCTCGAAACCGATCTGCGAGCGCTGGGTATCCAGGTGCAGGACCCGGTGCGCTTCAGCGACCACCGGCGGCAAGGGCGTTGGCGGTGGCGCGGCAGCCCAGGCCGCGCCGGAAGCCAGCAGCACGGGCAGCAGAAAGCGGCTGCGCCGCGCCAGGCTCATTGGATCACGGCCACCAGAACGCGTTCAGGCTGGCCACGCCCGGCTCGATCGAGGCCTCGCGCGGGAAGCCGAGCACGGCAATGCCGGCCGGCGGCATGCCGCGATAGTCGCTGCTGGTGCCTTCCGTCATCAACGCCACCAGGCGCTCCAGGCCGGGGTTATGGCCGACGATCAGCACCCGGTCGAGGTCACGGCGGTCGTCCACCAGCGCCGCCAGGGTGCCGGGGGTGGCCTCGTAGATGCTGTCTTCCAGGCGCTTCTCGACATAGCCGATGGTGCCGAGCACGGCTTCCAGGGTCTCCCGGGTGCGCCGCGCCGGTGAGCACAGCACGCAGTCCGGCAGCAGGTTGTTCTCCTTCAGCCACTTGCCGGCGGCTTCGGCTTCGGCGAGCCCCACCGGCGACAACGGCCGGTCGAGGTCGGCCTGGCCGGGGGTAGCCGGTTCGGCATGGGCATGGCGCAGCAGGATCAGTTCACGCATCGCGGGTTTCCATGAAGAAGAGGATGCAGCAGAAAGAGTGACGCAGGCATCAAAGCTTCAGCCAGGACAGCAGCGGCTCCCAGTCGGCCTGGTGCTCGCGCACCTGGGCCGAGCGATAGTCGAACAGGCTGCGGCCCAGGCCGGTCATGACCACATAGCTCTGGCTGTCGCGCAGCTGCGCGACCACCGGGTACGGCCATTCACCCAGCATCTGCAGCGCCTGCTGCGAGGTCTGGGTCCATGGTTTGGTACGGTTGAGCACCAGCCCCACCGGCAGCTTGCGGCTGTGCACGCGCGGGTTCTGGGCCAGGCTGTTGAGGAAGCCGACGATCGCTTCGATGTCCAGCGCCGAGGGCAGCACCGGTACCACCACCGCGTCGGCAGCGTCGAGGAAATGGGGAATATCGTCAGCCAGGGCACCGGCCGGCGCATCGATGATGACGGTGTCGGTGCCGTCGGGCAGCTTCTGCGCCCACTGCTTCTTCCGGTACACGTCGATGGGGAGCACCGCGCTTTCCAGCCCGGCACGGCGTTGTGCCCAGCGGGTGCTGGAACCCTGCGGGTCGGCATCGGCAATCACCGTGGCCTTGCCCTGCAATGCCGCGTACGCGGCCAGGTGGGTGGCGACGGTGGTCTTGCCCACCCCGCCCTTGGAACCGGCCACCAGGATCGTCTTCATGCCAGCCTCGCTTCCGGGTACGTGCCCCGAGCGTACACCGGTGATGGTGACGGGAGGTAGCGTCGTGCTGAACCAGCGGCCATCGCCTTTGCTATCGTGGCGCCCCCGAAGGATCGAACCGGCATGAGCGAACTGCAGGATCTGAGCGCGTTGATCCGCGCCAATACCCCACTGATCGTCATCGAGACCCAGGACGAGGGTCGCATCGTCGAGCTGTTCCGGCAGACGCTGATGCACGTCTGGCGGGCCCTGCACCGCTGGTCGATCACCGAGGGCCTGCGCCGGATCGACCTGGACAGCGAAGACCCGCCGGTCGGGCCGCCCGATGCCAGCGCGGCCCTGCAGATGATCCGCCAGGCCGACCAGCGCGGCGTCTACCTGCTGCTCGATTTCCATCCCTACCTGGGCTATGCCAGCCACCAGCGCGCCCTTCGCGACCTGATCCAGCGCCGCCACAGCGAGCCGCATGTGCTGGTGCTGATCGGTGCCAAAGTGGAGCTGCCGGCCGAGCTGGAAGCGCTGGCGGTGCGCTTCAACCCGCGCCTGCCCGATGCCAATGCCCTGCTGAAGATGCTGCGCGAGGAGGCCGACGCCTATGCGCGCGAGCATGGCGGCCGCCGGGTTGAAGTCGACAGCGAGGCGGTGAAGAAAATCCTGAAGAACCTGCAGGGCCTGAGCCTGGTCGATGCCCGGCGCATCGCGCGCCAGCTGATCTACGCCGACGGCGCACTGCGCGACGACGACCTGCCGCAGCTGGCGCGGCTGAAGTTCGAGCTGCTCAACCGCAGCGGCCACCTGTTCTTCGAGCATGACAGCGCGCGCTTCGGCGATGTGGCCGGCGCCAACCGGCTCAAGCGCTGGATCAACCAGCGGCGCGTGGCCTTCATTGCCGGCTCCGCCCCGGCCGGGCTGGACCCGCCGCGCGGCATGCTGCTGCTGGGTGTACAGGGCTGTGGCAAGTCGATGCTGGCCAAGGCCACCGCCGCCGGCTTCGGCGTGCCCCTGCTGCGCCTGGACGTGGGCGCGCTGTACAACAAGTACCACGGCGAGACCGAGGCCAACCTGCGCCAGGCGCTGGCCTCGGCCGAGCAGCTGGCGCCGTGCGTGCTGTGGATGGATGAGATCGAGAAAGGCCTGGCCACCGGCAGCGAGGATGGCGGCGTCTCGCGTCGCGTGCTTGGCTACCTGCTGACCTGGATGGCCGAGCGCAAGGCGCCGGTGTTCATCGTCGCCACCGCCAACCAGGTGCACGAACTGCCGGCCGAGCTGCTGCGCAAGGGCCGCTTCGACGAGATCTTCTTCGTCGATCTGCCCTCGCCCGACGTGCGCGTGGAACTGCTGCGGCTGCATCTGGGCCGGCGCCAGCTCAACGCCGACGACTTCGCATTGCCCGCGCTGGCGGCGGCCGCCAATGGTTTTTCCGGCGCCGAGATCGAGCAGGCGATCGTGGCCGGCCTGTATGCGGCGCATGCCGAGGGCCGGCCGCTGGACACCGAGCTGCTGATGACCGAGATCCGCGCCACCCGACCGCTGTCGGTGCTGATGGCAGAGCAGGTAGAAGCACTGCGTGCGTGGGCGTCGGGGCGGACGGTTTCCGCGGACGACTGAGGGGTTTCCAGCGAACGGCGCAGCCCCTCGTGGCGGCTGGTTGACTGTGAACATCAAAAGCCGCGCTTGGCCGGCCGCTCTTTGTAGAGCCGAGCCCACACTCGGCTGCATTTCGATCAGATATCGAATAGTCGATTCCGTTACAGATTCATCCACGCATGGCGTGGATCTACCGTGTCGACCAAGGTCGACACCTACCAACAGCTGCCGGAATCTGTCGAAGGCGGGGCACTGTGGGTTTGCGGGGTGTGAGCCGCATGGATGCGGCGACCAAGCCCCCAGGACGGGTTTACGGCGGCCCCGCAAACCCACAGTGCCCCGCCATCCCGCAGGAAGCCCGCTGTTGCTTCGGCTGTTGCTGTTGCTTCAGCTGTTGCCTCTGCGGGTGCCGGGTGCAACCCGGCCGAACCCCTTCCCTCAGGGCCAGGCAGGTGGTGCGGCCGCCCAGGCCTGCTGCACCTCGGCCAGCGACGCGCGCTCATCCTCACGCCACTGCGGCAGCAGCTGCCCATAGTTGGCCGTGGTACTCCACTGCGTCGGCTCGGTGCGTACCGCAGCCGCATACCACTGCACCGCCTCCTGCTTCTGCCCCATCCGCCACAATGCCAACGCATAGGTCGGTGGCACCCAGGTGGGCTTCGTACGGGCGTTGCTGGCCGATACCAGCCACTGTTCCAGCGCCGCCTCCGGCTTGCCCTGGCGCAGCAGGTCCCAACCGTAGTTCCAGCGCACGCTGCGGCCGCTGCTGCTCTGTGCCGGCGCCTCTTTCATCGCCTCGCCATACAGCTGCTCGGCCAGCTCGCCACGGCCCTGCGCGCCGGCCACCGATGCCAGCTGCACCGTCGCTTCCACCGCGCGGCGGCCGCGCTCACGCAGCTTGACCAGCTGGGCCACCAGCTCATCGCCCTCGCCCTGCACCGCCACCATCGGCGTTGCCGCCAGGTCGTTGTCGAAGTAGAACTCCTGTGGTGCCGGCACGGCCGGCGCGGCCCACGCAGTGGCCACTCCCGAGGCCAGCAGCACGCTGGCCAGGATCTTTCCTGGAACTGACATCCCTTCTCCCCAGGCCGCAACTGCAGCCTCCCTCTCTCTCCCCGATCCTAACCCCAGCACCGCCGCGGGCGCGAGTGCCGGGGCCTCGCGGCCCCGCTGCTACAATTCGCGCCTTTCCCGCCGCGTGCCTGCACGCGGCCGGTGCCAGCCGATCCTACCGGGCCAGCCATGACCAGTACCGCGCAACTCACTTCGCCCTCGTCCGCCGACCTGCTCGACCGTGATTACACGCTCGACCACAAGTACACCCGCAGCGAGGGGCGGATCTATCTGAGTGGCGTGCAGGCGCTGGTGCGGCTGCCGCTGATGCAGCGGCTGCGCGACGCCGCCGAAGGCATCGACAGCGCCGGCTTTGTCAGCGGCTACCGTGGCAGCCCGCTGGGTGGCTTCGACCTGGAGCTGTGGCGCGCGCGCAAGCACCTTGAAGCAGCCAAGGTGAAGTTCACCCCGGGCCTGAACGAGGACCTGGGCGCCACCATGGTGTGGGGCACGCAGCAGACCAACCTGTTCCCCGGCGCCAACGTGCAGGGCGTGTTCGGCATGTGGTACGGCAAGGGCCCGGGCGTGGACCGCTGCGGCGACGTGTTCAAGCACGCCAATGCCGCCGGCACCTCGCGCTACGGCGGCGTGCTGGCGCTGGCTGCCGACGACCATGCCTGCCGCAGCTCGACGCTGCCGCACGGCAGCGAGGACGAATTCGTCAGCGCGATGATGCCGGTGCTGAACCCGGCCGGCGTGCAGGACATCCTCGACATGGGCCTGCTCGGCTGGGCGATGAGCCGCTATACCGGCCGCTGGGTCGGCTTCAAGACGATCGCCGAGACGGTGGAATCGTCGGCGTCGGTGCAGGTCGATCCGATGGCGCGCCGCATCGTGCTGCCGGAAGACTTCGAGATGCCGTCGGGTGGCCTCAACATCCGCTGGCCAGACCCGCCGCTGGACCAGGAAATGCGCCTGCACCGCTATGCGGTGAAGGCCGCACAGGCCTTTGCCCGCGCCAACGGCATCGACAAGGTGGTGATGGATGCGCCGCGCGCGCGGCTGGGCATCGTCACCACCGGCAAGAGCTACCTGGACGTGCTGCAGGCGCTGGAGTACCTGGGCCTGGACGAAGCCGCGTGCGCCGACATTGGCATCCGCGTGTACAAGGTCGGCATGACCTGGCCGCTGGAACCGCAGGGCATCGCGCGCTTCGCGCAGGGCCTGGAAGACATCATCGTGGTGGAGGAGAAGCGTGCCTTCATCGAGCGCCAGATGAAGGAACAGTTCTTCAACTGGCCGGCCAGCTGGGGCCAGCGCCCGTCCATCGTCGGCAAGTACGATGAAAGCGGCGAATGGATCCTGCCGTCCACCGGTGAGCTGACGCCGGCCACCATCGCCGGCGTGATCGGTCGCCGCATCCAGAAGTTCTTCAACAACGAATCGATCGAGCAGCGCCTGCAGTGGATGCAGGAGAAGGAAGCCGAGCTTGCGTTGCCGCGCGCCAGCTTCCCGCGCGTACCGCACTACTGCTCGGGCTGCCCGCACAACACCTCCACCCAGGTGCCGGAAGGCTCGCGGGCGCTGGCTGGCATCGGTTGCCACTACATGGTGACCTGGATGGACCGCAGCACCGACACCTTCACTCACATGGGCGGCGAAGGCGTGACCTGGGCCGGGCAGGCGCCGTTCACCGACACCCCGCACGTATTCCAGAATCTGGGCGACGGCACCTATTTCCACAGCGGCTCGCTGGCGATCCGCCAGGCGGTCGCCGCCGGCGTCAACATCACCTACAAGATCCTCTACAACGACGCGGTGGCGATGACCGGCGGCCAGCCGGTGGACGGCCCGCTGAGCGTGCCCGACATCGCAAAGCAGATGCGCGCCGAAGGCATCCATACCATCGTGGTGCTGTCGGACAACATCGGCAAGTGGACCGGCCAGCGCGAGCACTTCCCCAGCGACGTCGAGTTCCACGACCGCAGCGAGCTGGATGAGGTGCAGAAGCGCCTGCGCGAGGTGAAGGGTGTTTCGATCCTGATCTACGAACAGACCTGCGCCACCGAGAAGCGCCGCCGCCGCAAGCGCGGCAAGCTGGAAGATCCGCAGAAGCGCGTGCTGATCAATTCGCTGGTCTGCGAAGGCTGCGGTGACTGCGGCAAGAAGAGCTTCTGCGTGTCGGTGCTACCGAAGGAAACCGAGTTCGGGCGCAAGCGCGAGATCGATCAGTCCAACTGCAACAAGGACTATTCCTGCGTGAACGGTTTCTGCCCGAGCTTCGTCACCGTGCACGGTGGCCAGCCGCGCAAGGGCAGCAAGCGCGATGCTTCCACCCTGCTGGACAACCTGCCGGCACCGGCCATCCGCGGCACCCTCGAACAGCCCTGGAACATCCTGATCACCGGCGTCGGCGGTACCGGCGTGGTGACCATCGGCGCGCTGCTGGGCATGGCCGGCCACCTGGAAGGCAAGGGTGCGACCGTGCTCGACCAGACCGGCCTGGCACAGAAGGGCGGCGCGGTGACCACGCATATCCGCATTGCCCGTCGTCCCGAAGACATCCACGCCGTGCGCATCGCCGCCGGCGAAGCCGACCTGGTGCTGGGCTGCGACATGGTGGTGGTCAACGACTACTGGGCGCTGTCGAAGGTGCGTGCCGGCCGTTCGCAGGTGGTGCTGAACACCTACGAAGCAATGCCCGGCACCTTCACCACCCGACCGGACATGCAGTTCCCCGCCGCCGACATCGTGGCCGGTGTGCGCGTGGCGCTGGGCGGCCAGGAGCCGTTGCTGCTGGATGCCACCCAGCTGGCCACCGCGCTGCTGGGCGATGCGATCGCCGCCAACCTGTTCATCCTCGGCTATGCCTGGCAGCAGGGCCTGGTGCCGCTGTCGTTCGAGTCGCTGATGCGCGCCATCGAGCTCAACGGTGCGGCCGTGGCGATGAACCAGCAGGCCTTCGCCTGGGGCCGCCTGGCCGTGGTCGACCCGCAGGCCGTGCAGCAGGCCGCCGGCCTGGTGCGCAACCGCCACACCGATACCGAATCCACTCCGGGCCCGCTGCACCCGCTGCCGCCGGGCGAGTGGGAGGGCAACGAATGGGGTGCCACCGCCGCACCGCGCAACACCGGCGACGAACGCGAACTGCGTGGCCTGCCCTCGCACGGTGGCGACGTGGCATTCCTGCCGCTGGACGACGCCCGCCTGTCGCGCTCGCTGGATGAAATGATCGAGCGCCGCGCCGCGTTCCTGGTCGAGTACCAGGACGCTGCCTACGCCAACCGCTACCGCAGCCTGGTCGAGCGCGTGCGCGCCGCCGAAGCCGACCGCATCGGCGGTTCCACCGCGCTGACCGAGACCGTAGCCCGTTACCTGTTCAAGCTGATGGCCTACAAGGACGAGTACGAAGTGGCCCGCCTGTATACCAGTGGCGACTTCCAGCGCCGCCTGCAGCAGCAGTTCGAGGGCGATTACCAGCTGCGCTTCCACCTGGCACCGCCGCTGTTCGCCAGGAAGGACGAGCAGGGCCGGTTGCTGAAGAAGGAATACGGCCCGTGGATGTTCAAGGCCTTCGGCCTGCTGGCCAAGCTGAAGTTCCTGCGTGGTGGCCGCTTCGACGTGTTCGGACGCACCGAGGACCGCCGCATGGAGCGCAAGCTGATCGGCGATTACGAGGCCACCGTGCAGCTGCTGCTGGACGGCCTGGATGACGACCGCCTGGCGCTGGCGGTGGAGATCGCCAGCGTGCCCGAGCACATCCGCGGCTTCGGCCACGTCAAGGAAGCGCATTTCGAGCAGGCCAAGGCGCGCGAAGCCGCCCTGCTGGCGCAGTGGCGGAACCCAAAGGCGCTGCACATCGTGCAGGTGGCTTGAGCACCGCTGACGGCACGAAAGCAACCTATTGATTGCATATTGAGATAGCAATCGATAGGTTGCCTCCAGCGAAGGAAAGAGATAGGTTGCTTGTCGTAATGCAACCTATCCTTTGCGTACACGCTCGCGTACGGTCACTTTCTAGGGGACTGCCGATATGGACAGGCCGCTGCACACGGTGAGGACACCTCAACAACTGGCACCGCTGATGCGTGCGTTCAGGCGCCAGGCGGGCCTGAGCCAGGCGCAGTTGGCGGCACAGCTCGGCATAAGCCGCCAGGCAGTAGGCGCATTGGAGCGCGACCCGGCATCGGCAAGCTTCGAACGGCTGATGCGGGTCTGGGCAGTGCTGGGTCTGGAAGTCAGATTGCAGCAGCGAAGTCCCCCGGAGACAACGTCAACGTTGGAGTGGTGAGCCATGGGTACGCTGCGGGTCTGGATGAATGGTGTCGAGGTCGCGCTCTGGGATGATGTCCGGAGCGGCTCTTCCCGGCTTTCGTACGTCGACTCGTGGATCAGCTCCGCCCAGTCCCGGCCGTTGTCACTCTCACTGCCCCTGCTCCCGGAGGGCGAGAGCCATCGGGGCAATGCCGTCAACAACTACTTCGACAACCTTCTTCCCGACAACGCCGTCATCCGCAACCGGATCCGCGACAGGTTCTCCACGCGCAGCAGCGACACATTCGACCTTCTCGAAGCCATTGGCCGGGATTGCGTCGGCGCAGCGCAACTGCTGCCGCTTTCGCATACACCGGGGGACATCCAGCAGATTACGTGCGAAGCGTTGGACGAATCAGGCGTCGCTGCGATCCTGCGTCAGGTGACGACAGGGAATCTACCTGGCGCGCCCACCAGTGATGATGCGTTCCGCATATCCATCGCCGGTGCGCAGGAGAAGACGGGACTTCTGCTGCATGCTGGCCAGTGGTGCATTCCTACCGGCAGTACCCCATCCACCCATATCTTCAAGCTGCCGCTTGGCATTGTGGGCAACATGCGGGCGGACATGCACCAATCCGTCGAGAACGAATGGCTGTGCATGCAACTGCTTTCCGCCTTTGGAATCCCCGTTGCGAATACGCAGATGGGACGCTTCAAGGACGAACGCGCGCTTATTGTGGAGCGATTCGACCGCCGCCTTTCTGCGGATCGCCGGTGGTGGCTGCGGCTGCCGCAGGAAGACATGTGCCAGGTCTTCGGTCTGCCCGCTGCCAGGAAGTATGAATCCGATGGCGGCCCAGGCATCGTGACCATCATGGATCTGCTTCGACAATCCGAGCATTTCGAGGATCGGGCGACCTTCTTCAAGACGCAGATTCTTTTCTGGATGTTGGCTGCAACCGATGGACATGCCAAGAACTTCAGTGTTTACCTCGAAGCCGGTGGACGCTTCCGCCTGACACCCGTCTACGACGTATTGTCGGTGCATCCCATCCTGGGTAGGGGGCCAAACCAGCTCGACCCGCGGAATGCACAGCTCGCCATGTCCGTCCAGGGCAAGAATCGCCACCGGAAGCTGCACCTTGTGCGACGACGCCATTGGAACGAAACCGCACGCGCCTGTGGTGTCGCTGATGGTGCGGAGCCGTGGATCGAAGCGCTGATCGCAGCCGTCGAACCCGCCATCGAGCAGGTCACGCGTCAGCTCCCAAGTGATTTCCCCGTAAACGTGTCCGAACCCATTTTCAACGGGCTGCGCGCTGCGGCGGCACGCCTTTCCAGCATGTCGCCGGACGCCTGATCACCCCAGCCGCCACAGCAGCAACCGGTTGTTGGCCGGCATCGCCACATCACCCAGGCGGGTGAAGCCGTTGTCCGCCGCCAGCGCCTGCACCGCTTCCACATCGCGGATGCCGCTGCGTGGATCACGCGCCTTCAGCCAGGCATCGAACTGCGCGTTGCTGTCGCTGGTGTAGCGACCGCCGTAGTTGAACGGGCCGTACACCGCCAGCAGCGCACCATGCCGCAGCACCGACGGCAGCGCGGCGAACAGCGCCTGCACATGCTCCCAGCCCATGATGTGCAACGTGTTGGCACTGAATGCGGCATCGAACGTGCTGCCCTCGGGCAACGACAGGCCCGGCGCCGGGGGTAGTTCCACCTGCAGTGCCAGCGGCGGCAGCAGATTCAGCAACGCCGCCTCCGCGCGCCAGGCCTCGATGCCGGGCAGATGGTCCGGATGATCGCTGGGCTGCCAGCGCAGCCAGGGCCAGCGCTCGGCGAAGAACGCCGCGTGCTGGCCGGTGCCACTGCCGATCTCCAGCAGCCGATGGCGGTCGCCCATCCACGGGTCGAGTGCGGTGGCGATGGGTTCGCGGTTGCGCTCGCAGGCTTCTGAATACGGCTTGCTCGACATCAGGGACGGTGTCCAGGCGGGGTCGGCCCCATTGTGCACGAGGGGGTGTCTGCAGGGCTTGCAGCCCTGCACCCGCAGGAGCCGGAGCAACAGCAACAGCGGGCTTCCTGGGGGATGGCGGGGTGGGTCCGGTTGCGGGGGACGCCGTGAATCCCCCTCCGGGGTCCGGCCCAGCCGCTGGCGGCTGTGCGTTCGGGCGCTTGCGAAGCGGTGCTTCGCAAGCAAAGCGCCCTCACCCATGGAGGCTCGGTCGCGCCATCCATGGCGCTCACGCCCCCGCAACCGGACCCACCCCGCCTTCGACAGTTTTCTGCGGTCTGTCGGAACGGCTCTGACCCCGGATACATTTCGATATCTGACAGACGTGTCGACCAAGGTCGACACCTACCAACAGCCGAGTGAACCTGTCGAAGGTGGGGCGGTGTCGGAGTGCGGGGTGTCAGCCGCATGGATGCGGCTGCCAAGCCTACAGGGACGTACTTGCGGCGTCCCCGCAGTCCGACACCACCCCACCAACCCACGGAATGCCGCTCTGGCTTTGGCCGTTGCCGTTGCCGTTGCCGTTGCATTGAGCAGGTGCAGGGCTGCAAGCCCTGCCGAAACCCACCCAACCATGACTGCAGTCACTTGCCCGGACGCGCCGCGCTGGCGAAAGTCGAGGAGTTGACGTGATCGGTCCGGCCCGTTGCCAACCGCACGCAAGCGAGAGAGAGAAACGCTGTGCAACGACGTGAGTTCCTGGCTTTTTCCGGTCTGGGCCTGGCGGGCCTGCTGCTGCCGCATTCCCGTGCCATCGCCGCCGAGCAGCTGCTCGCCCCGGTCGATACCGCCCAGCGCAGACGCCTGGCGGACGTTGCGCTCGCTGCCGCACGCACAGCCAAGGCCAGCTACTGCGACGTGCGCATCGGCCGCTATCTCAACCAGTCGGTCATCACCCGCGAGCACCAGGTCGGCAATGTGACCAACCGCGAATCGTCCGGTATCGGCGTGCGGGTGATCGTCAACGGCGCCTGGGGCTTTGCCGCTACCCACCAGCAGACCGAGGCTGCCGTGCGCGCGGCGGTCGAGCAGGCCGCAGCGATCGCCCGCGCCAACGCCGGCATCCAGACCCGGCCGGTGCAGCTGGCACCGACGCCGTCGGTGGGCGAGGTGCACTGGCAGACCCCGGTGCGCAGGAACGCGATGGCGGTGCCGATCCAGGACAAGGTCGAGCTGCTGCTGGCGCTCAACGCCGCCGCGCTGAATGCGGGCGCCGACTACATCAATTCCACCCTGTTCCTGGTCAATGAACAGAAGTACTTCGCCTCCAGCGACGGCTCGTTCATCGACCAGGACATCCATCGCATCTGGCTGCCGTTCACTGCCACCGCCATCGACAAGGCCAGCGGCAGGTTCCGCACTCGTGCCGGCCTGTCCTCGCCGATGGGCATGGGCTACGAGTTCCTCGATGGCGATGCGCGCGGCAAGGTGCAGCTGCCTGGTGGCATCACCGCCTACCGCGATTCCTACGACCCGGTCGAGGACGCCATCGCCGCCGCCCGCCACGCGCGCGAGAAACTGAAGGCGCCGTCGGTGAAGCCGGGCAAGTACGACCTGGTGCTGGACCCGTCCAACCTGTTCCTGACCATCCACGAGAACGTTGGCCACCCGTTGGAGCTGGACCGCGTGCTCGGCTACGAAGCCAACTACGCCGGCACCAGCTTCGCCACGCTGGACAAGCGCGATGCCGGTTTCCGCTGGGGCAGCGACATCGTCACCTTCTTCGCCGACAAGACCCAACCGGGCAGCCTCGGTGCGGTCGGCTACGACGACGAAGGCGTCAAGACTCAGCGCTGGGATCTGGTGCGCGACGGCATCCTGGTCGATTACCAGGCCACCCGCGATGAGGCCCACATCCTCGGCCGCAACGCCTCGCACGGCTGCAGTTACGCCGATTCCTGGTCCAGCGTGCAGTTCCAGCGCATGGCCAATGTCTCGCTGGCACCTGGCAAAAAACCGCTCAGCGTCGAGGACATGATCAAGGACGTGGAGAACGGCATCTACATCCACGGCCGCGGGTCGTATTCGATCGACCAGCAGCGCTACAACGCGCAGTTCGGCGGCCAACTGTACTACCAGATCAAGGACGGAAAGATCGCCGGCATGGTCGAGGATGCGGCCTACCAGATCCGTACGCCGGAATTCTGGAATGCCTGCACTGCGATCTGCGACGAGCGTGACTTCCGCCTGGGTGGTTCGTTCTTCGACGGCAAGGGCCAGCCCGGCCAGGTCTCGGCGGTCTCGCACGGTTCGTCCACCACCCGCTTCAACGGCATCAACATCATCAACACCGCGCGCAGTCTCGGCGCTTGAGCCACCCATCCTTCGACATGGAGAGCAGCCTTGCAAAGACGTGACTTCCTGGCCCTGACCGGGCTTACCGCGGGCGGGCTGATCGTGCCTTCCTTCTTCGGCAAGGCGATTGCCGCCGAACAACTGCAGAGCACGCTGGACCTGGGGCTGAAGAAGCGCCTGGCCGATGCGGCGCTGGCCGCTGCCCGCCAGGCCGGTGCCACCTACTGCGACGTGCGCATCGGCCGCTACCTGCGGCAGTTCGTGATCACCCGCGAGGACAAGGTGCAGAACGTGGTGAACACCGAGTCCACCGGCGTGGGCATCCGCGTGATCGTCAACGGTGCCTGGGGCTTCGCCGCCACCAATGCGCTGGGTACGGCCGATGTAGCCAAGGCCGCGCAGCAGGCCGCAGCAATCGCCAAGGCCAATGCCGGCGTGCAGACCGCACCGGTACAGCTGGCCAAGGCGCCGGGCGTGGGTGAGGTGAGCTGGCGCACGCCTATCCGCAAGAATGCGATGGAAGTGCCGATCAAGGACAAGGTCGGCCTGCTGCTGGATGTCAACGCTGCGGCGATGGGCGCCGGCGCCAGCTTCGTCAATTCGATGCTGTTCCTGGTCAACGAGCAGAAGTACTTCGCCTCCACCGATGGTTCCTATATCGACCAGGACGTGCACCGCATCTGGGCACCGATGACGATCACCGCCATCGACAAGTCCAGCGGCAAGTTCCGTACCCGCGAAGGCCTGTCCTCGCCGATGGGCCTGGGCTACGAGTATCTGGACGGCGCGGCTGCCGGCAAGGTGGTCAGCCCGAATGGCGTGGTCAACTACAGCTCTTCCTACAACATGAAGGAAGATGCCATCGCCGCCGCCAAGCAGGCGCAGGAGAAGCTGAAGGCCCCGTCGGTGAAGCCGGGCAAGTACGATCTGGTGCTCGACCCGTCGCACACCTGGCTGACCATCCATGAGTCGATCGGCCACCCGCTGGAGCTGGACCGCGTGCTCGGCTACGAAGCCAACTACGCCGGCACCAGCTTTGCCACCCTGGACAAGCGCGAACAGCATTTCCAGTACGGCAGCGAGCTGGTCAACATCTTCGCCGACAAGACCCAGCCGGGCAGCCTCGGTGCGGTGGCGTACGACGATGAAGGCGTGAAGTGCAAGCGCTGGGACCTGATCAGCAACGGCAAACTGGTGGATTACCAGACCATCCGCGACCAGGCCCACATCCTCGGCAAGACCGAGTCCGACGGCTGCTGCTACGCCGACTCGTGGTCCAGCGTGCAGTTCCAGCGCATGGCCAACGTGTCGATGGCACCGGGCAAGAAGCCGCTGAGCGTGCCGGACCTGATCAAGGACGTGGAGAACGGCATCTACATCATCGGTGATGGTTCGTTCTCGATCGACCAGCAGCGCTACAACGCGCAGTTCGGCGGCCAGCTGTTCTACGAGATCAAGAACGGCCAGATCACCCGCATGCTGGAAGACGTGGCCTACCAGATCCGCACACCGGAGTTCTGGAACGCCTGCACCGCCGTGGCCGACGAGAGTGACTACCGCCTGGGCGGTTCGTTCTTCGACGGCAAGGGCCAGCCGGGCCAGGTCTCGGCGGTCTCGCACGGTTCGTCAACTGCGCGCTTCAACGGCATCAACGTCATCAACACCGCACGCAGCCTCGGCTGATCGGTCAGGAGCCCTTACACCATGAGTATCTTCACCGAAGCCCAGGCCAAGGCCATCCTCGACAAGGTCATCGCCCTGTCCAAGGCCGACGAGTGCACCGCCGTGCTGGCCGGCGCGATCAGCGGCAACATCCGTTTCGCACTGAACAACGTCTCCACCAGCGGCATCGTCGACAACACCGAGCTGGCGGTCACCGTTGCCTTCGGCAAACGCGTCGGTACCGCATCGATCAACGAGTTCGACGATGCCGCGCTGGAGCGCGTGGTACGCCGCGCCGAAGACTTGGCGCGCCTGGCCCCGGAGAACCCGGAGTTCATGCCGGCCATCGGCAAGCAGAGCTACCGCGCCAGCCCGACCTTCAGCGAATCCACTGCAGCGATCGATCCGGCCTTCCGCGCCAAGGTCGCCGCCGATTCGATCGCCCCGTGCCGTGGCCACGGCCTGATCGCCGCCGGTTTCCTTGAAGACGGCCAGGGCTTCCAGGCCACCGCCAACAGCAATGGCAACTTCGCCTACCAGCGCACCACCAACTTCGATTACACCTGCACCGTGCGTACCGAAGACGGCCGCGGTTCGGGCTGGGTCGGCCGCAACCTGAAGGATGCCGCCGACTTCAAGGCCGACCAGGACATCCGCATCGCCATGCGCAAGGCCACCGAATCGGCCGAAGCCAAGGCGCTGGAGCCGGGCAAGTACACGGTGATCCTGGAACCGGCCGCGGCCGCAGGCCTGATCAGCTTCATGATGAACTTCTTCAGCGCACGCTCGGCCGATGAGGGCCGCAGCTTCCTGTCGAAGAAGGGCGGCGGCAACAAGCTGGGCGAGCAGGTCTACGACCCGCGCGTGACCATGATTGCCGATCCGTGGCATCCGGACGCACCGGTGCTGCCGTGGGACGGCGAAGGCATGCCACGCGAGCGCATCGCCATCATCGAAAACGGCAAGATCGCCAACCTGGACTACTCGCGCTTCTGGGCGCAGAAGCAGGGCAAGACCGCCAAGGCAACGCCGGGCAACCTGCTGATGAGCGGTGGCGACAAGAGCACCGCCGAGCTGGTGCGCGGCACCCAGAAGGGCATCCTGGTCACCCGTACCTGGTACATCCGCATGGTCGACCCGCAGACCGTGCTGCTGACCGGCCTCACCCGCGACGGCACCTTCTACATCGAGAACGGCCAGATCAAGCACCCGGTGAAGAACTTCCGCTTCAACGAGTCGCCGGTGATCATGCTCAACAACATCGAAGAGCTGGGCAAGCCGGTGCGCGTGGCCGGTGATGAATCCAGCTACGTGATGATGATCCCGCCGATGAAGCTGCGCGATTTCACCTTCACCTCGCTGTCCGACGCCGTCTGATGGATCGCCGGGCCTGCCTGCGCTGGTTGGCCGCTGCCGCTTCGGCGGCGGCGCTGCCGGCCTTGGCGCAGTCAGGCCCGCGCAGTTCGCGCTACGACTTCTGGTTCACCCGCCTGCAGTACGACTCCGGCGACTGGGATGTGGATGCGCGCATGCCGTCCAACCTGATCACCTCGCTGATCGACTACACCTCGCTGCGCGTGGACCCGCAGGAACACGTGGTGGCGCTGGCCGATCCGCGCATGCTGGAAGCGCCGTTCTGCTACCTGGCCGGGCACACGCTGGTGGAGTTCAACGCCGCCGAGCGGCAGAACTTCGTGCGCTATGTGCGCAATGGCGGCTTCGTCTTCGTCGACGACTGTAACCACGATATCGACGGCCTGTTCGCCACCTCGTTCGAGGCGCAGATGGGTCGCCTGTTTGGTCCCAAGGCACTGCAGAAGCTGCCCAACAGCCACCCGCTGTACCGCAGCTTCTTCCGCTTCCCCGATGGCCCGCCCGCCACCAGCTTCGAACTCAACGGCTGGGGCGACGACCTGGTGCACGACTATCTGAAGGGCATCGAGGTCGATGGCCGCCTGGGCCTGCTCTACAGCAACAAGGACTACGGCTGCGAGTGGGACTACGACTGGCGCAACAAGCGCTTCCTGGCCGAAGACAACACCCGCTTCGGCGTCAACATCGTGATGTACGCGTTGAACAATTGATAGGACCTGCACGCCCATGACCACCGCTGACCTCGACTCCCTGCTGCCGCGCCTGCACGATCTGCGCGCTGCGCTCGCACGCGCGGTGGTGGGCCAGAACACCGTGGTCGAGCAGCTGCTGATCGGCCTGCTGGCCGGCGGCCACTGCCTGCTGGAAGGCGCCCCGGGGCTGGGCAAGACCCTGCTGGTGCGCTCGCTCGGGCAGGCGCTGGAACTGCAGTTCCGGCGCGTGCAGTTCACCCCGGACCTGATGCCCAGCGACATCCTCGGCACCGAGTTGCTGGAGGAAGACCACGGCACCGGCCATCGCCATTTCCGCTTTCAGCAGGGCCCGATCTTCACCCACCTGCTGCTCGCAGACGAACTCAACCGCACCCCGCCCAAGACCCAGGCCGCGCTGCTGGAAGCGATGCAGGAACGCACGGTCAGCTACGCCGGCACCACCTACGCATTGCCCGCGCCATTCTTCGTGCTGGCTACGCAGAATCCGATCGAGCAGGCCGGTACCTACCCGCTGCCGGAAGCACAGCTGGACCGCTTCCTGCTGCACGTGCTGGTGGATTACCCCAGCGAAGACGAGGAACGGCAGATCCTGGAGCAGACCACCGGCGGTGCCACCGACGCGGTGCCGAAGGTGATGGATGCCGAAGCGGTGATCGCCCTGCAGGCCGCAGTACGCCAGGTGCATGTCAGCCCTGATGTGCTGGCCTGGATCACCCGCCTGGTGCGCGCCAGCCGCCCAGGCGAAGGCGCACCCGCGGCGATCAACCAGTGGGTGAAGTGGGGTGCGGGCCCGCGCGCCGGGCAGTCGCTGGTGCTGGCGGCGAAGGCACGCGCACTGCTGCAGGGCCGCTTCGCCGCCACCCGCGAGGATGTGCAGGCACTGGCCGCACCGGTGATGCGCCATCGCCTGCTGCTGTCGTTCGCCGCCGAGGCCGAGCAGAAGCGTGCCGACGACGTGGTCGCCGCCCTGCTGCAGGCCGTGCCGTTCCCGGGTTGAGCCACGCGTGAACGCAGGTGCCCCGCTGACGTTGCCACCGGAACTGCGTGCGCGCCTGCGCCTGCTGCGGTTGCGGCCGCGCCTGGCCAGCGGTGCGAGCGGCATTGGCCAGCACGCCAGCCGCAGCCGTGGTGCCGGCCTGGAGTTCGCCCAGTACCGGGCCTACGAGCCGGGTGACGAACTGCGCCAGATCGACTGGAAGCTGTATGCACGCTCGGACCGCTTCTTCGTGCGCGAATCCGAACGCGAAAGCCCGATCACGGTCTGGCTGCTGCTCGATGCCACCGCCTCGGCCGGCCAGGCCGATCGCGCGGCACCACAGCGCACGCGCCTGGACCACATGCGCGGCGTGGCCGCCTGCGTGGTCGAACTGGCCCTGCAGCAGGGCGACCGTTTCGGCCTGCTGGCGATCAACGGCGATGGACTGCAACTGGTGCCCGCAGCGAACGGCGCACGCCAGCGTGACCGCGTGCATCTGCAACTTCATGCGCTGCAGGCGCGCGGTGGCTGGCCTGCGGCCGATCGCCTGCGCCCGCTGTGGGAGCGCGTGCGTCCGGGCGACATACTGCTGGCCATTGGCGATGGCTTTGATGAAGCCGGCATCGTGCTGCTGGAACAACTGGCCAGCGCGCGCCGCGAAGTGGCCCTGCTGCAGATCCTGACTGCCGACGAACGCGACTTCCCGTTCGACGCCGGCCATCGCTTCCGCGATCCGGAGACCGGCGAGGAACTGCTGGGCGATGGCGCGGCGATCCGCACCGACTACCTGCAGCGCTTCGCTGACGCACGCAGCGCATTGCAGTCGCGCCTGCAGGCCAGCGGCATCGCCAGTGCCACCGGCTGGCTCGACCAGCCGCTGGACCAACCACTGCAGGCGCTGTTTGGCCGTGGGGGCGGTGCATGACCCTGCTGTTCCCATTGGGTCTGGCCGCGCTCGCCGCATGGCTGCTGCCGCTGCTGATCCACCTCGCCCGCCGCCATCCGTACACACCGCTGGATTTCGCCGCGCTGCGCTGGTTGCGCGCACAGATCCGGCCACGCCAGCGCATCCGCTTCGATGACTGGCCGTTGCTGCTGGTGCGCCTGCTGTTGCTGGCCGCGCTGGCCTTGTTGCTGGCACGGCCTGCGTTGACCGGTCCCGCTCCGACCCCCAGTGCGTGGACGGTGGTGGCCCCAGGACTGGATGCCACGGCGCTGCGTGGCACGGCCAAGGATGGCAACTGGCACTGGCTGGCGCCCGGCTTCCCGGCCATTGATCAGGCGCCACCTGCAGCCAGCGCATCCCTGCCCAGCCTGCTGCGCGAACTGGACGCGCAGCTGCCCGTTGGCACCGCATTGACCGTGCACGTTCCCGATCCCCTGCCCGGCCTGGATGGCGCCCGCCTGCAGCTGTCGCGTGAGGTGCAATGGCACACGCAGCCGATGCCGGTCACTGCGCAACCGCGTGCCGCAACGTCGCCGCGCCTGCGCGTGCACAGCGATGCTTCGGCCGCTGCCCAGCACTGGTTGAATGCACTGCAGCGCGCATGGGGCGTGCAGGCGCCGCTCGCTCCTCTGGTGGCGGATGCCCTGCCCGAACGCGGCGAGATTGGCGTATGGAGCCGCAACGACGCACTGCCGGCGAACTGGCAGGCCTGGCTGCGCGACGGCGGCAGTGTGCTGATCGCCACCAAGCCCGCCACGGAAGCCCAGGTCCTGCTGCGCAGCGCCGAAGGCGTGCCGCTGTTGTGGCAGCAACGTGTCGGCCTTGGCCGCCTGCTGTCACTACCGGGTGACTGGGATGCCGCCAGCAACACCGCGCTGCGCGATCCACAGCTGCCGCGTTCCCTGCTGCTGGCCCTGCAGCCGCCGCCGTCGCCACGCGTGGGCGATGCACAGGACCAGGCGCCGCGCCAGATTGCACTGCCCGCCGCAGCATCGCCGGTGCGTGAGCCCACGGCGTGGCTTCTGCTGGCAATCGTGCTGCTGTTCGCACTGGAACGCTGGATGGCCAGCAGCGCGCGGCGCAGGGCGATCGCATGAAGACGCTGCAGCATGCCTGGCAACGTGCGCGTCGTCGCCGCGCCGCCATCACCCTGCTGCTGGGCCTGCCGTGGGCGCTGGCTGCGACGGCGCTCGCACTGCGGCTGTCCGGTTTCGATATCGCCTGCGTGGTCGCCACGGTCAGCCTGCTCGCCTGCGCGGCCTTCGCCACTGCACGTGCCCGCCAGCTGGGCCGCCAGTGGCTGCAGCGCCAACTCGATGGCAGCGGTACGAGCGAAGACAGCGCCGATCTGCTGTTCGCCGACGCCACCACGCTCAATCCGCTGCAGCAGCGCCAGCGTGTGCATGTGCTGGCCACGCTTGAACGCGCGATGCCGGAGCTGCGTCCGCGTTGGCCGCACCTGGCGGTGATGCTGTGCTGGATCGGTGGCTTGGCCGTTGCCCTGCTCCCGTTCGGCTGGCCGCGTTCGAACCCAGACCCGGCAGCCGTTCATTCCGCCACGACCGGCAGCACGGCGTCCGCAGGCCCGCTGCAACTGCAGTCCAGTCGCCTGCGCATCGACGCACCGGCTTACACCGGGCAAGCCACGCTGACGCAGAGCACGCTGGATGCAAAGGTCGCCGCCGACAGCCAGCTGTCGTGGTCGTTGCGCTTCGACCGCGCACCGGCCAAGGCATGGCTGCAGTTCCACGATGGTCGCCGGTTGCCGCTGAGCGAGCACGATGGACAGTGGCAGGCGCAGGATGTGGCACGCACGCCGGTGCTGTACCGCGTGGTGAGCGAACCGGCACTGGCAGAGACCCGCCTGCATCGGCTGGATGTAGTGGCCGACCGCGCGCCCAGCGTGCGCGTGCTGGAGCCCTCCGCCAGCCTGGTGCTGGGCACGCCGGGGCAACGCCAGTGGGCGCTGCGCTTCGAGGCCAGCGACGATTACGGTGTCGCGGCGCAGGCAACGCTGTCGATCACCACCACCCAGGGCAGCGGCGAGAACATCACCTTCGTGAAGCGCAGCGTCACGCTTGCCGGCAGCGGCGAAGCCACCGCGCGGCGTTTCGCCCACACCCTTGATCTGGCTGCGCTGGGCGCACAACCGGGCAACGATGTCATCGCCCAGCTGGAGGTGCGCGACAACCATGCGCCCACGCCGCAGACCGGGCGCAGCAGCAGCGTGATCCTGCGCCTGCCCAGCGCCGAAGTCGCACTCGGTGCAGAGCTGGAAGGCCGCATCAAGAAGACCCTGCCGGCCTACTTCCGCAGCCAGCGGCAGATCATCATTGATGCCGAAGCGCTGATCCGGCAGCGCCGCACTCTCGCCGCCGAGGACTTCGTGAAGCGCAGCGATGCGATCGGCGTCGACCAGCGCATCCTGCGCCTGCGCTACGGCCAGTTCCTGGGTGAGGAAAGCGAAGGTGCGCCGAAGCCACCGCCGACCAGCGACCTGCCCACCAGCGATACGCCCGCCGCAGACGACCACGATCACGACGACGATCACGACCATGGCGCCGAGGCCGGAGCGCACGATGAGCATGGCCACGATCACGGCGGCAAGGCGTCCAATGCCGATACGCCACCGGTGTTCGGCAGCGCCACCGACGTGCTCTCCGAGTACGGACACACCCATGACCACGCCGAGGCGGCCACCCTGCTCGATCCACAGACCCGCGCCACGTTGAAGGCCGCGCTGGACCAGATGTGGTCGGCCGAAGGCGAGCTGCGCCAGGGCCGTCCGGAGCAGGCATTGCCCTTCGCCTACAAGGCATTGGGCTTCATCAAGCAGGTGCAGCAGGCCGAACGCATCTATCTGGCCCGGGTCGGGCCGGAGCTGCCACCGATCGATGAAGGCCGCCGCCTCGGCGGTGACCGTGCCGGGCTGGCCAGTCGTGAACTGCCGCTGGCCGCCCGCACCCCGCCCGATCCGGCCATCGTTGAAGCCTGGCAGCGTCTCGGCGACGACACCGGCGCGCCGGATCTGGATGCGCTCGCGACCTGGCAGCACCGCAACGCGGCCTACCTGCCCGATGCACTCGATCTGGCTGCGGCCATCGAGCAGCTGCGCATCGAGCCCGGTTGCCACGACTGTCGCCAGCGCCTGCGTGCACAGTTGTGGCGGGCGCTGCAGCGTCCGCTGCCGCAGGTGATGCGGCGCAGTGCCGCCGATGCGATGGGGCAGCGGTACCTTGATGCGCTGGAGGCGCAGCCATGAACGCCTCCGCTGTGAACCTGTGGATTGCACTGGCACTCGCCCTGATCGTGGTCATCGCCAGCGTGCGCCAGCTGCGTGGAAACACCGCCCACCCTGGCCGCCGGTGGATCGTGATCGCACTGCAGATCATCGTCGCCGCGCTGCTGTATTTCTGCCTGGTACCGCCCCCCCGCCAGCAACCCGCAGGCGGGCTGGTCGTGCTCGGAACCGATGCCGGCAAGGCCGGCGCGCTCCCGGCCAGCGAAGGCCCGCTGTTGCTTTTGCCCGAAGCTGCCGACATTCCCGGCGCACAGCGCGTTCCCGACCTGGCCACCGCGCTGCGCCAGCATCCGGCGTCCACACTGACACTGGTCGGTGCGGGCCTGGCCGCACGTGACCGTGACGCGCTGCTGCCACCGGATGTACGTTGGCAGGCCGCACCGGAGCCGCGCGGCTGGATCGCACTGCAACCACCGGCCGATGTCGCTCCCGGTGCTCGTTTTGACGTCCAGGCACAGGCGCGTGGCGCGGCCAAAGCGAAAGCAGTGCTGCTTGACCCCGCCGACAGCGTGGTTGATCGCACGGACGTTGCCGAGGACGGGCGCGTGAAGCTCAGCGGCATCGCCCGCGCCGAAGGCCGCAGCGTGTTCCAGCTGCGCCTGCTCGATGCCGACGGCCATGTGGTGGACAGCGTACCGGTGCCGCAGCAGACCCTGCCGGCCGCACCGCTGCGCCTGCTGGTGCGCGCCAGTGCGCCGGGTCCAGAGCTGAAGTACCTGCGGCGTTGGGCGGCCGATGCCGGCATCCGCGTGCAGGTGCAGGCCGATACCGGGGCGGGTGTCAGCGTGGGAGATGGCGCGGTCGCGCTGGATGCGGCGTCACTCGCGCGCAGCGATCTGCTGTTGCTGGACGAGCGCAGCCTGGCCGCATTGAGTGCCGGCCAGCTGGCTGCCGTGCGGCAGGCGTTGCGCGAGGGACTAGGCGTGCTGGTACGCGGTGCGGGCGCACCTTCGGCCAGCGCGCGCCAGCGCCTCCGCGATCTGGGCCTGCCGGTGCAGGGCGATGGAAGCAGCCGCACCCTCGAACTTCCCGGCGACGGCGACAGCGCGGTCCTCGCCGCACGGCGTGGCCCGCTCGCCGCGGGTACGCTGCCAACCGGCTACGGCGAAGAGGCTGACCGCAGCTCGCACAATGCTCCCCTGCCTGCGCTGGAAGCACTCGCGCTGCAGGCACCGGGCAGCACCGCCCTGCTGCATGATGGCACGGGCAAGGCTGTCGGTGGCTGGCGCGCTGCCGGCAAGGGCCGCATCGGCCTGCTGCCGCTGACCGACAGCTGGCGCTGGGTACTGGCCGGGCGCGACGACCGCCACGGCGAACTGTGGAGCGGCGTGGTGGCCACGCTGGCACGTGCACAGGGCAGCGCTGATGCGCTGTGGTCACCGCAACCGATCGGCTGGGCAGGCGAACGACAGACGCTGTGCGGTGTGCAGGCGCCGCTGCAGGTCTTCAACAGGCGTGGCGACGATGTACCCCTGATCGTCGATGGCGCGACGTCGGCGCTGCGCTGCGCTGGCTGGTGGCCCCGCGAACCGGGCTGGCAGCGCCTGCAGCACGGCGACATCGTTGTCTGGCGCTATGTGTTCGATCCGAAGGATGCACCGACGCTGCATCGGCAGGCGATGATCGATGCGACCACGCGTGCACTGGCTGCCAGCACGCCGGCAGACGCGTCAGTGATGCAACCCGTGGCAGGCCCACGCTGGCCGTGGTGGCTGGCGTTCGTGTTGTGCGCATCGCTGCTGTGGTGGCTGGAACGGCGACGCTGAGCCCATCGATTGGATCGCGGACAGCATCCACGCATGGCGTGGATCTACTGGCCGGTTGCCCTGGTAGATGCCAACCTTGGTTGGCGCCTTTCCGCGGGGTCAACGCGTGCCGGCGCGCCGGTACACGCCGTTGAAGCGCACGTTCATGCCACCGCATTCGCTGTTGTCGACCACGATCAGCACCTCCCCCAGCGAATGCACGCGCACCTTGCAGGTGTCCTCTACAAACTCGACATCGGCACCACGCGGCGCCGCGCGCGCTTCCACCTGGCCCATGTTCGGCCCGTAGGGACGCTGCTCCGGCGTAGGGTTGGCGGAGGGCCAGTAGGCGTCACCCTCCACATGCAGCTGCCCGCCCTGCACGGTGATGCGCAGGCCGTTGTCGCCGTCCTTCCAGTGGCCCGCCCAATCCTGCAGCGACGGCACGACCACCGGCAACGCCTGCAGCTTGCTGCGGTCCACCCAGCCAGCACTGCCACCCACCTTGTTCGGGAAGAACGCGCAGCGGTAGCGGCCAAGATCACGCCCGGTCACCACGGTATCGCCATTGACCACATAGCTGCGCTGTCGGCAGGCCGGTTCGCCCTTCGCCGGGCAGCCGTCCATGTCGCCAAGCAGGTACAGACGGGGCGCATCGACCACCCGCGCCAGGGCGAACCGGCTCTGTTCAGAGGGAAACGCGCCATTGCGGCAGGCGCCATCACCGGCGATGCCATCAGCGAAGGCGGACGCCGGCAGCGATGCGGCCAGCAGGCAGATCGAACGCAGGAACATGGCAGCACTACCGGTGGGGAGCCGGCAGGATATACCGGCCTACTTCACCGGCGGTGCATCGCCGGCATCCTGCTCCTGGGAGAACCGCAGCGCACGCTGCTGCTGTTCGGCACTGAGCTCCGGCGGTGGCCGCGCCACGGCGGCCTGGATCTGCGCCGGTCCGCCGGTGAGTTTGTTGATCCCCTTGGCCGCCGCCATCACACCCTTGACCACGCCCATCATGATGTAGCCACCGCCCATGCTGACCTGCTCCGGCGACGGCGGTTCGCTCCAGTCGCGACTGAAGCGGTTGTCGCCGAACTTCACCGGGTTCTTGAAACGGTACAGATCCAGCGGCTCGTCTTCGGGCTTGAGCGCACGCACTTCGCCAAGGGTGGTGACGTTGTCCTGCGGCAGGGTGGTGGAGATCGGCGCGGTGGTTGCCGCCGGCGCATCTGCAGGAGGTTCGGGCGCTGGGTCGGGCACCGCTACCGGCGTGGCCTGCTGCGCCTGCGCGATACCGGCCAGCAGCATGCTGGCCAGGACGGCTCCCTGCGTTCCACGTCGTGCCACAGCCATCCACCCTGTTGGTTGCGTCCAGCGCCCAAGGATACGGATACCGGCTTCAGATTTCGTTGCTGCACGGGCAGCTGTTCAGCCAGGGGAGATGCGGCGACGCCACGGGACGCGAGCACTGAACGGTTCATGCCCTTGGTGTGCGGTGTCTCACATCCTGAGACGTGAGTGTGGTGCCATGTGACCCCTCGCAATCCGTCCCGGCTCCACTTTCCATGGCTTACGAACTCGCCAAGCGCACCGCCGATGCCGAGCAGAAGCTCGCCACCCGCGATGGCCTGCCCGCCCGCGACGGCGCACTGCTCAGCGCGCGCCTGCAGCGCCGCTACCAGGACCGCATCACCGGCAGCTTTGCCATTCCCGGCCGCGAAGGCCGCTATGCGCCCATTCCCGATTCGGTTCCGCCGGCCCTGGCTGCAGCGCTGAAGGCGCGTGGCATCGAACAGCTCTACAGCCACCAGGCCGAGGCCTGGAACGCCAGCCAGCGCGGCGAGCACGTGGCCATCGTCACCCCCACCGCCAGCGGCAAGTCGCTGTGCTACACCCTGCCGGTGGTCAGCGCGGCGATGCAGGACAAGGCCAAGGCGCTGTACCTGTTTCCGACCAAGGCACTGGCCCAGGACCAGGTGGCCGAGCTGCTGGAACTCAACCGTGCCGGCGACCTCGGGGTGAAGGCCTTCACCTTCGATGGCGACACCCCGGGCGATGCGCGCCAGGCCATCCGCCTGCACGGCGACATCGTGGTGTCCAACCCGGACATGCTGCACCAGGCGATCCTGCCGCATCACACCAAGTGGGCGCAGTTCTTCGAGAACCTGCGCTACATCGTCATCGACGAGGTGCACACCTATCGCGGCGTGTTCGGCAGCCATGTCACCAACGTGCTGCGCCGGCTCAAGCGCATCTGCGCGTTCTACGGCGTGCAACCGCAGTTCATCCTGTGCTCGGCCACCATCGGCAACCCGCAGGCGCATGCCGAGGCGCTCATCGAGGCACCGGTCACCGCCATCACCGAATCCGGCGCGCCCAGCGGGCCCAAGCAGGTGCTGTTGTGGAACCCGCCGGTGATCAATCCGGACCTGGGCCTGCGTGCCTCGGCGCGCTCGCAGAGCAACCGTATCGCGCGCATCGCGATCAAGTCCGGGCTGAAGACCCTGGTGTTCGCGCAGACCCGCTTGATGGTCGAGGTGCTGACCAAGTACCTGAAGGACATCTTCGACCACGACCCGCGCAAGCCGCCGCGCATCCGCGCCTACCGTGGTGGCTACCTGCCCACCGAGCGCCGCGAGACCGAGCGTGCGATGCGTGCCGGCAACATCGACGGCATCGTCAGCACCTCGGCACTGGAGCTGGGCGTGGATATCGGCAGCCTGGACGTGGTCATCCTCAACGGCTACCCCGGCAGCGTGGCCGCCACCTGGCAGCGCTTCGGCCGTGCCGGCCGCCGTCAGCAGCCGGCGCTTGGGGTGATGGTGGCCAGTTCGCAGCCGCTGGACCAGTACGTGGTGCGGCATCCGGACTTCTTCGCCGAGGCTTCGCCCGAGCACGCGCGCATCGCGCCGGACCAGCCACTGATCCTGTTCGACCACATCCGCTGCGCAGCCTTCGAGCTGCCGTTCCGGGTCGGCGATGGCTTCGGCCCGATCGACCCGGAAGTGTTCCTGGAAGCGCTGGCCGAAACCGAGGTGATCCATCGCGAAGGCGAACGCTGGGAATGGATTGCCGACAGCTATCCGGCCAACGCGGTCAGCTTGCGCGCGGTGGCCGACGGCAACTTCGTGGTGGTCGATCGCAGCGATGGCCGCCAGCAGATCATCGCCGAGGTCGATTATTCCGCCGCCGCACTCACCCTGTACGAAGGCGCCATCCACATGGTGCAGTCCACGCCCTACCAGGTGGAGACGCTCGACTGGGACGGCCGCAAGGCCTATGTCACCCGCACGCATGTGGATTACTACACCGACAGCATCGACTTCACCAAGCTCAAGGTGCTGGACCGCTTCGACGGCGGCGTGGCCGGGCGTGGCGATTCGCACCATGGCGAGGTGCACGTGGTGCGCCGCGTGGCCGGCTACAAGAAGATCCGCTACTACACCCACGAGAACATCGGCTACGGTCCGGTGAACCTGCCCGACCAGGAACTGCATACCACTGCGGTGTGGTGGCAGCTGCCGCAGGCACTGCTGCTGCGCGCGTTCGCCAGCAAGCAGGATGCGCTGGATGGCTTCCTCGGCGCCGCGTATGCGCTGCACATCGTCGCCACCGTCGCGGTGATGGCCGATGCGCGCGACCTGCAGAAGTCGGTCGGCAACGGCGATGGTGCCTGGTTCGCGATCGCCGACCAGAGCGGCCGTGGTCAACTGCGCGGCAGCGAAGGTGATCCTGGTGTGGTGGAACTGCTGCAGGAGTTCGTGCCCACCGTGTATCTGTACGACAACTTCCCCGGCGGCGTCGGCCTCAGCGAACCGCTGTGGCAGCGCCAGGCCGAGCTGGTGCAGCGCGCGCGCGAACTGGTGCAGCGCTGCGACTGCAAGGCCGGCTGCCCGGCCTGTGTCGGCCCGGTGCTGGCCGCGCAGGAAGAGGATGACACCTCGCCGCGTGCGCTGGCGCTGCGTGTGCTGGACCTGTTCGATGCCGAGGCCTGCCGGCACGTGCCCGACGTGGTGGTGACCACGAGCGATCCGATGGAGCTGCTGGCACCGTGAGCCTGAGCCTGGACAAGCTGCGCCTGCTGCGGAAGCAGGCCGGTGACCCGAAGGCAGTCACGCCGGCTGCGCCCGAGCCGCCGCCCGCAGCGCCGGCACCGGTTGCCGCCAACGATGCGCGGCAGCCACCGGCCGAGCGTTCGGTGTTCGCCTGGGTCGAACAGGAAGTCCGCCACAAGCCGACCGGTGCAGCGGCCTCCACACCGGCACCCGCACCGCTGCGTCGGCCGGAAGTGGGCAGCCTGCATCGCCTGCTCGGCCTGCGTTCGCGGGGTGGAGCCGCGCCGGCACGCGCCAGCGCGCAGGATCGCCAGCTGCCCGGCGAGGAAATCGCACCGGGCCTGTTCCTGATCGAATCGCTGCAGCCGCAGCCGATTCCGGCACAGCCGCTGTCACTGGATTTCGCCCGCCGCGAAGGCGAACACGTGGCCCCACGCGATCTGCTGTTCTTCGATACCGAGACCACCGGCCTGGCCGGCGGCACCGGCACCCGTGCCTTCATGATCGGTGCCGCCGACTGGCATGTGTGCCCGCAACGCGGCGAAGGCCTGCGCATCCGCCAGCTGCTGATGGCGACGATGGCCGCCGAGGACGCGATGCTGGCCACCTTCGCCCGCTGGCTGCAGCCGTCCACCGTGTTCTGCAGCTACAACGGCCGCAGCTACGATGCGCCGCTGCTGAAGGCGCGCTACCGGTTGGCCCGCCAGCGTTGCCCGATCAGCGCGCTGGATCACGTCGACCTGCTCTATCCGACCCGTCGCCGCTATCGCGGCACGTGGGAGAACTGCAAGCTGTCCACCATCGAGCGCCAGCTGCTGCGCGTGGTGCGCGAGGACGACCTGCCCGGTTCTGAAGCGCCGGGCGCATGGCTGCGCTTCCTGCGCGGCGGCGACGCGGTGAACCTGCGCCGGGTGGCCGACCACAACCACCAGGACGTGGTGACCCTGGCCCTGCTGCTGCAGCGGCTGGTACGGGAAGAACAACGTGAGCGCGAAACCCTGGCGCTGGTCGGGCAGTAGGCGTTGACGCAGCCTGACGGTGGCAGCGGTGACACTGCCGCCACCATCCATGCCTGGAGCCCGACGATGCGCCTCAATCCCCTGGTCCTGCTCGCCATCCTGCCCTTGGCCGCCTGCAGTCACGCCGGCAGCAGCACCACCCACGATCCCGCGCCGGCGCCCGTGGCCGATACTGCGCACGAATGCAGGCCGGAGGCGCTGGAAGCCTTCACCGGCAAGACCGCCGACGAAGCCACGATCAAGAAACTGGTGGCTGACAGCGGCGCGCGCGGTGCACGGGTGGTCAAGCCGGGCATGGCGGTGACCATGGACTTCCGCCAGGACCGCGTGACCGTGCAGGTGGATGCGCAGAACCGCATCGAGCGCGCCAGCTGCGGTTGATGTTCCCAGGGAAGTGCCGACCGCTGGCCGGCACCCCACATTGCCGGCCAGTGGCCGGCACTACCGCTCAGAGTCGCTCGGCCTTGCCGCTGGCCAGTGCGCGCG